>DATJUU010000105.1:0-41730 GCA_035502155.1 Opitutaceae bacterium | reverse complement strand
CGTTGGCGTGCAGGCCCCAGCTGAAGATCACCAGCAGGGCGGGCGCCCGGCCCGCGGGGGCGGGCAGGTAATGGTCGGCCGCGAGCGCCGCCTCCAGCTGCGGCTGGACGGTCCCGGCGGCCGGCGTCGGTGCATTCCGTGATGACGGCGATCACGCGACCGCGCTCGGCCGCCGCCGCCGGCGCGGCCATGGCGGAAAGGGCCGGGAGCAGCAGCAGCGCCGATCGCAAAAGGGAGCGCATCATCGCCGGATTCTCGCGACGGGCGGCCGGAAGTAAAGCCGTCCGCGCCGCGTCTTGTATTCGCAGCGAAACCCGTCCATTCGTGGGGGCGCCGTCGCGCCATGCTGCAATCGCTCCGCATCCGCAATCTCGCCCTGCTCGAGGAGGTCGAGCTCGAGTTCGAGCCGGGGTTCACGGCCGTGACGGGCGAAACCGGGGCGGGGAAGAGCATCCTGCTGGGGGCGCTCAGCCTGCTGGCGGGCGCGCGGGCGGAGAAGACCGTCATCCGCCAGGGGGCGCCGGCCTGCGAGGTGGAGGCCGCGCTCTGGCTCGCCGATCCGGCGGCCACCGACGCGCGGCTCGCGGCGCTCGACCTGCCGCCGTGCGAGGACGGCCGGCTCATCCTCAAGCGGAGCCTGCCGCGCGACCGCGCGCCCAAGATCACGGTCAACGGCGGCCTGGCCACGCTTGCGGCGTTGCAGGCCCTGGGCGAGCACTGGATCGATTTCCACGGGCCGAGCGAGCCGCGCCGGCTGCTGAAGGACGCGGCGCAGCTCGAGCTGCTCGACCTGTTCGCCCGTGACGCCGCGGGCCTGGCCGCCTACCAGGAGGCGTACCGCGCCTGGCGCGCCCGCGAGGCGGAGCGCGAGCAGCTCGTGCACGAGCAGCGCCTCGCGCCCGACCAGATCGAGTTCCTCCGGGACCAGCTGGCGAAGATGGAGGGCCTCGAGCTCACGGCCGAGGCGATCGAGACCCTGGAGCGGGACTTTCAGCGGCTGAGCCGGGCGCAGGAATTGATCGGTCTGGCGCAAATCCTCGCGTCCGGCGTCAGCGGCGAGGACGGCGTGCTCGCGCGGATGGCACAGCTGGTGCGCGAGGCGCGCCAGCTCGAGGCGCTCGATCCCGCCAGCAAGGCGCTGGCGGACCGGCTGGCGGCGGCGGCGGTCGAGCTGGGCGACCTCGGCGCGGAGTTCGCCGGCCTGAGCCAGAACCTGCAGTTCGAGCCGGAGCAGGCGGAGCAGCTGCAGGCGCGGATGGCGGCCTGGCTCGACCTCAAGCGCCGGCACGGCGGCGACGTGGCGGCGGTGCTGGCGGCGCGCGACGACATCCGGCGCCGGCTCGCGGTGCAGGGCGACCTGGCCGGGGCGCTGGCACGCCTCGAGCGCCAGGTGGCGGAGGCGGAAAAGACCGCGCGCCGGCAGGCGGAGGCCCTGCGGCTCGTGCGCGAGAAGGCGGCCCGCGAGCTCGCCCGGGCGGGCGCGAAGGCCATCGCCCAGCTCGGCTTCAAGCGGACGGAGTTTCTCGTGCGCCTGGCGACCCTGCCGGGCCTCGGCCCCACCGGCGATTGCGCCTGCGAGTTTCTGTTTTCACCCAATGTCGGCGAGCCGCCCCTGCCGCTCAGCCGCATCGCCTCCAGCGGCGAGCTCGCCCGCGTGATGCTCGCGCTGAAGACCATCCTCGCCGATCTCGACGACATCCCGTTGCTGGTGTTCGACGAGGTTGATTCCAACGTCGGGGGCGAGATCGGCGGCGTGGTCGGGGAGAAGATGGCGGGCATCGCCCGCCGGCACCAGGTGCTGTGCGTGACGCACCTGCCCCAGGTCGCGGCGCACGCCGCGCATCACCTGGTCGTGACGAAGGAGACGAAGAAGGACCGCACGGTGGTGGCAATCACGGCACTGCAGGGCGACCGCCGGGCACGCCTCGCGGAGCTGGCCCGGATGCTGGGCGACCGCAACGCCAAGTCGGCCCTGGCGCACGCCGAGCAGCTGCTCGGCGGCTGACCGGAACGAGCCGACGCGCCGGCTGCCGTCAGGTGGCCGCCGGGGCGCGCCGGAAGCTGCGCCACTTGTCGAGCGGGATCGCCGCCAGGGCGATGATCAGCACCTGGCTGGCGGCGAACGCGACCAGCCAGACGAAGGTGCCCTGGGTGAAGCCGTAGGAGTGCAGGCCCACGCCGAGGAGGTTGGTGCCGAAATAGCTCCAGCTCGTGACCACGTTGCCGAAGACCGCGAGCATCATCAGACCGCGCTGCCGCACCATCCCGGCCCAGCGGCAGTGCAGGATGATCGCATTCCACAGCACGATGATCAGCGCGCCGTTCTCCTTCGGGTCCCAGCCCCAGAACCGGCCCCACGACTGGTCCGCCCAGATGCCGCCCAGCACCGTGCCGACGAAGCTGAAGAGCGTGGCGAAGCACACGATGCCGTAGACCATGCGGGTCAGGGCGTCGGCCGTCCCCTTGTCCAGCGAGCGGGTGAACAGGCCGCGCACGATGTAGATGATCGCGAGGAAGCCGGCGAGGTAGGTGGAGCCGTAGCCCATGGTCACGGTGACGACATGGGTCGCCAGCCAGTAGTTCGAGTCGAGCACTGCGCGCATCATCTCCATCGTGTCGCCGCTGAGCGAGAGGTGGTGGGCGATGACCAGCGTGCCGAACCCGATCAGGCCGCCGGCCACCGCGCCGATCGCGTTCCGGTAGATGCGCTCAAGGACCAGGCAGAGCGCGACCGCGACCCAGCCGACGAAGAGGGCCGAGGAATACAGGTTGGTGACCGGCGGGCGCCCCTCCAGCCACATCCGGGTGGCGATGCCGACCGTGCTGGCCGCGAACGCGAGCGCGATGATCCAGAAGGCGGCGGGCTGCAGCACGTCGGGCCACTTCAGCCACGAGACCAGCGCGAGGAGCACGGCGAGGACGTACAGGATCATGCCGGAGTAGAACGGCTGCGCCTGGTTGAAGAGCGCCTCGAGGCGGCAGCGCTGCAGCTGGGGCGCGAAGCGCTTGGCGAGCTGCCCGGTGTAGAGGCGGACGACCTCGTTGAACTGCTGCGGCTGCTTCAGGCGCCAGGCGTGGCCGAGCGCGCCGTAAGCCATGACGTCGGGATTGACCTCGCCCTGGCGGAACGTCGCCAGCAGCGCATCGCCGGCCTTCTGCCACCCGTTGGGATCGGCCGTGCCGGCCGCCGGCGGAATCGCCAGGAGGTAGCCGGAGTCGCTCAGGTACTGGAAGCGGGAGACGAAGTCGGTCAGGGTCTTGTAGTCCTGCGCGTTGTAGGTCTGGCCGGCCTCCTTGGCGCGGAACGCGGCGGACATCGCCGGCAGGGCCTTCTCGAAGGCCAGAAGCTCGCCGAGGAAGTCCGGGCTGTCCTCGAGGTTCACGCTCGCCTTCAGGCGCTGGTAGAGCACGAGGCGCTGGTAGAGGTCGACGACCTCGCGCTGGAACGGGCTGCGCTGCTGGTCGTCGATCGGCTCGGCCATCTTCTCCTGGCGCTCGAGCTCCGTCAGGCCGCTCCGCAGATCGTTGAACGAGAAATACTCCTGGCCCTGCTTGCCGAACAGGCTGAGGACGTCGGGATTGTGGATGACGAAATGCTGGTAGCTGTCCGCGACGGTGGGGTTGAAGAGCACGTCGAGCAGCCATTCGATGGGCTGGAGCGGCTGGCCGTCGGGGGCGGTGAAGCGCTGCCGGCCCTGGAAGACGAGCAGCGTGTTGCGGGCCACGGTGTCGAGCGGCTTGATCCGGCCGTTGACGAGGATCGGCAGGCGCCCGAAGCCGCGCAGGTCGAACTCGGACTTGCTCGGCGGCGGCAGCAGGGTCGACCCGAGGTAGAGCAGGCCGAGGGCGAGGACCAGGGACGGAAGATACTTTTTCATCGGAACGACCACGGATTACACCGATGGGCACGGATGGAAGGCGTCTTCATCAGTGGAAATCCGTGTAATTCGTGGTGACAATCACGCCGGCGCCGGGGCGGCGGCGGCCCGCTTGCGGACGAAGCCGAACAGGTGGATGCCGAACTGGATCAGCAGTCCGAGCACGATCAGGATGCAGGAGATGTAGGGCAGGACCCAGCTCGGGTTGCGCACCACCTGCAGGATCGAGGTGCGGTCGTTGTTCTGGTAGCCCGCCTGGTAGAACGTGAACCCGCCGTAGCGGAGCGGGTTGTTCATGTAGATCAGCACCTCGCGGTCGACGCGGCCGTCCTCCGCCTGCAGGCGGACGCGGCTGGAGAAGTTCTTGGGGATGTCGGTGCCCGGGTAGACGTCGTGGGAGAACTTGAGCAGGGTGATCGAGAACGGCTGGTAGTAGCGCGTCGCGCGGAGCATGAGCGACCACGTGTGCCCCTGGTAGGTGAAGGTCTGCGGCTCGGTCAGGAGCGTCGACACGAGCCACGTGCCGATGCGGCCCTCCGGCCCGGCCAGCTCGACGAACGCGGTCGGGAAATTCTGCTCATCCTCCTTGTAGGTGACGGGCTGGGGCAGGGCCACGAACTGCGGGCCGAAGCCCTGGTCGGCGGGCGACGGCGCGGCGTTGGGCGCCTGGCCGCGCATCACCAGCGCGGAGTTGGGATAGAAGAGGGTCGGGCGGACCGTGAACGGCAGCCGGGGCGTCTGCACCGTGGCGCGCTGCTCGAGCGCGCCCTCCGGGATCGCGACCACGTCATCGAACTTCGGGTCGGTGGTGTCGACGATTGCGAGCTCGGTCTTGAGCGTGCTTTCGGCGTAGTTGCGCGCCACGCCGGGATCGAGCCGCATCATGCCCTCGCGCTGGAACAGCCCGCTGAACAGTTCGCCCAACAGCAGGAGGATCAGGCCGAGGTGCGCCAGCCAGATGCCCGCCTTCCGCCACTCCAGCCGGAACCGGTAGAGGTGCGCGGCGATCAGGTTGATCAGGAGCAGGCCGCCGATGAAATAGCCGCCCGGGAACACCGGCACGGCCACCTCGGTGCCGGGAATGCGCGCCATCACGAACAGCGAGCGGAAGAACTTCTGCTGCACCGCCCAGACGCCAAGGTTCACCTGGTCGAGCGTGGCGAAGAACACCAGGATGAGCGACAGCGCCAGCAGGATCACCGTCAGCCGCAGCGAGGTGAAGTAGTCGGTCAGGATCTTGACGAACGCGCGCATGCCGGGTCAGGGGGCCTTGACTGTCCGCAGGAAATCGAGAAACGCCGGCTTCGTGCGCGCCACCAGCGCGTCGGGACCGGTCAGCTTGAAGAACCAGGTCTCGGCGGGCCGGGAGACGATCGCTGCGATCATCCGCTGGCCGCCGTTGGCGCCCTCGAACACCAGCAGGCGCAGCCCGTTCACCTCGAGGGGCTGCGCGGCCTCGGCGACGGTGCCAACCGGCGGCAGGCCGAGCTGGCCGCGCCAGCGGTTCACGTTGGCCAGGTCGCCCCCGACATCGCCCGGGAAGGCCGTGACCGACACGTCGCCGGTGCCCTCGGGACCGGTGACGGCGTAGCTGCCCTTGCGCATGGCCGAGCCGGCGGTCGGCTTCCAATCCGCCGGCGCGGTCCAGACGAGCCCGGGCCCGCTGGCGACCACGACCGCGGTGCCGGCCATGTCGCCGCCGGCGGGCAGGGCCGCGCCGATCTCCGGATGGCCGGGCGGCAGCGCGCCGCCGCCCGGCAGGCCGCGGGCGTCGGGCGGCAGGTCGTTGGTGTTGGCCATGCCGCCCGCGGCGCTGAACTGCACCGTCTGCAGGAAATTGAGGAACGCCGGCTTCTGCGCCTCCACCAGCGCCGCGTCGCCCATCAGCTTGAAGAACCAGGTCTGCGCCGGCTGTTTCAGGATCGCGCCGAGGATCCGCGCCGGATGCCCGCCTGCCACCGGCGCCTCGCTCAAAAGGTCGACGACGAGAAACGACCCGGCCGCGGCGTCGACCGCGCTCACGAGCTTGGGCAGGTCGGCGTCGCCGACCGGCGGCAGCTGCACCTGGCTGCGCCAGCGGTTGACGTTGGCGAGGTCCCCGCCGACGTCGCCGGGGAACGTGATGACGGACATGTCGGCCTTGGCGCCGTCCGCGCCGGTGATCAGGAAGCTGCCCTGGCGCGCGGCGTCGCCAGCCTGCTCCTGCCAGCCCGCCGGCGTCTGCCAGCGGATCGCGGGCGCGGCGGCCGGGGCGGCCGCCACCGTCGCGTCCGACGACTCCTTCGGCACCCGGTAGGAGGTGATCTTCGTGTCGCGGCAGCCGGCGAGAATCAAACCGGTGGACAGCAGGGAGATGAAGCAGCGGCGGCGGTGCACGACCATGGAAAACGAAAATCAACCCAACGGGGGCAAACTTCAAACGTTTCCGGGCAAATAAGCGGTGCGGACGGCACTTATAAGCGGGGCGGCGGAGCAGACCCGGCTCCCGCCAGCCGCAGGCTTGCGCCACACCGCACGATCTGCGCTGATGAGGCGACAATGTCGTCCCGGTTTGGACTCAAGGTGATCGCCGCCATCGAGGCGGCCAAGGGCGCGGTGGTGCTGGCGGCCGGCCTGGGTTTGTTCGAGCTGATGCACCGGGATGTCCAGGAAGGGGCGGAGCGGCTGGTGCGCAACATGCACCTCAATCCGGCCAGCCACTATCCGCGGGTGTTTCTGGAGGCGACGGCGCGGCTGGACAAGCCGGACCTGCGGTTGCTGGCGCTGGGGGCGCTGGCCTACGCGCTGGTGCGCTTCATCGAGGCGTTCGGGTTGTGGCGCGCGCGCCGCTGGGCCGAATGGTTCGGCGCGCTCTCGGGCAGCGTCTATCTTCCCCTCGAGGTGTTCAAACTCTGGGAGCTGGTGACCTGGCCCCGCATCACGGTCCTGTTCACCAACGTCGTCGTCGTCGTGTATCTCGCCTCCATCCTGGTGCGGGCCTCCGCCGGCCCGCCCAAGGCCACCGCCGCATGAAGCTCGCGCCGCTGGGGGACTCGGCGGTGCTGGTGACCCTGGGGGAGCGGCCGGACGCCGCGACCCTGGCGGCGGTCGAGGCGCTGGCGGCAGCGCTGGCCCGCGAGCCGCCCCCGGGGGTGATTGAATGCGTCCCGGCCAATGCGGGCCTGACGGTTTATTACGATCCCGCGCGGTTGGTGCGCAAGGACGGCGGCGCGCCCTATGACCGCGTCGCCCAATGGATCGGGGCCTGCGCGGCCGCCGCCGGGCGCCGCCAGCCCGCGGGCGTCGAACGCTGGGTGGTGATCCCCGTCTGCTACGGCGGCGGGTGGGGACCGGATCTGGAGGCGGTGGCCGCGGCGCACGGCCTCGGCGCGGACGAGGTGATCGCGCGGCACAGCGGCGCTGAGTACCGGGTCAGCGCCGTCGGTTTCATGCCGGGCTTTCCATACCTGAGCGGCCTGCCGGAATCGCTGCACACCCCGCGGCGGCCGACGCCGCGCCTGCGGGTGCCGGCCGGCTCGGTGGCGATCGGCGGCACCCAGACCGGCATCTACCCGGGCGAGACTCCGGGCGGCTGGCACCTGATCGGGCGCACGCCGCTGCGTTTGTTCCATCCCCAGCAGCGGCCGCCGGGCCTCCTGCAGGCGGGCGATCGCGTGCGGTTCCGCCCGATCCCGGCGGCCGAAATCTCCGCCGCCGCGCCGCCATGAGCCGGATCCACGTTCTCGCCCCGGGTCAGCTGACCACCGTGCAGGACCTTGGCCGGCCCGGCTGGCAGCGGCATGGCGTCACGCCGGGCGGCGCCTTGGACGCGTGGGCGTTGCGGCTGGCCAATGCGCTGGTCGGCAACGCCGAGGGCGCCGCCGGCCTGGAGCTGACGCTGACCGGCCCGACCCTGCGGTTCCTGGCCGAGGCCCTCATCGCCGTGACCGGCGCCGATTTTCAGGTGACGGTCAACGGCCGGCGGCTGCCGGCGTGGCGCCCGGTGCGGTTGGCGGCCGGGACGGAGGTGGTGCTGGGCGCGGCGCTCGCCGGCTCCCGCGGCTACCTCGCCGTCGCCGGCGGGATCGCGGTGCCACGCGTGCTCGGCGGGCGTGGCACGCATCTCGCGGCCGGCTTTGGCGGACTGGCCGGCCGGGCCCTGCGCGCGGGCGACGTGCTCAAGAACGGGCCGCCGTCCGTGTGGGCGCGGCGGCTGGCCGCGGCGCTGGCGGTGCCCGGCGCCTTCAGCTTTCCGCGTTGGGAGATCAGTGCGGAGGCGCGGCCGCCGGCGGGGACGGCGCCGGCGATCCGCTTGGTGCGCGGCCCGCAATGGGACTGGTTCAGTGCCGAAGCCCGGGAGCGATTTCTTCGCGAGCGCTTCACGGTCACCGCGCGCTCCGACCGCATGGGCCTGAGGCTGGCGGGTCCGGCGCTGGCCGACGGCGGCCTGCCCGAGATGGTCTCCGAGGGTGTGGCCACTGGCGCGATCCAGGTGCCCCCGGACGGCCAGCCCATCGTGCTGCTGGCGGACCGCCAGACGATCGGCGGCTACCCCAAGATCGCCCACGTGGCCTCCGTCGATCTGTCGGCGCTGGCGCAGGTCCGTCCGGGCGACACGGTCGGCTTCCAGGAAATCACGGTCGCGGAGGCGCAGCAGCGGTTGCTGGCGGCCGAGCGCCAGATCGCGACCGTGCGGCACGGCATCGCCGCCCATGCCGCGTGATTTGTTACACCACGGATTACAGGGACTTTTATCCCACGAATGCACACGAATTTCCACGAATGCTTTCGGAGCAAGCCCGTCCGAAGATATTCGTGCCCATTCGTGTGGATTCGTGGGACCAAGGAAACTGTGTCTATCCGTGTGATCCGTGGTAACGATTCGGGATCGTGAATCGCATCGATCTCAATTGCGATCTGGGCGAGGGGGCGGGGCACGACGCGGAGCTGATGCCGTTCGTCACCTCGGCCAACATCGCCTGCGGCGGGCACGCCGGCGACGCCGCCTCGATGCGGGCCGCGGTGGACCTGGCGCGGAGGCACGGCGTGGCGATCGGCGCGCATCCGGGCTTCGCGGACCGCGAGCATTTCGGCCGGCGGGAGCAGCCGGTGACGCCGGCGCAGGCGCGCGAGCTGGTGGCCGCGCAGGTCGCCGCGCTCGCGGCCATCGCGCGCCAGGCGGGCGCCCGGCTGGCGCACGTGAAGCCGCACGGCGCGCTCTACAACCAGGCCGCGCACGACGCCGCGCTGGCGGCGGCCGTGGCCGACGCGGTGCGCGAGGTGAATCCGGAGTTGATCCTTTTCGGCCTCGCGGGGAGCCACCTCCTCGCGGCCGCCCAGTTCCGCGGCCAGCGCGCTGCCAGCGAGGTGTTCTCCGACCGCACCTACCAGCCGGACGGCTCGCTCACGCCGCGGTCGCGGCCGGATGCGCTGATCCAGGAGGAGGACGACGCGGTGGCCCAGGTGCTCCGCATGGTGCGCGAGGGCCGGGTGCGGGCGCTCGGCGGCCGGGACGTCGCCGTCCGCGCCGACACGGTCTGCGTGCACGGCGACGGCCCGCACGCGGTTGCCTTCGCGCGGCGGCTGCACGCCGAGCTCGCGCGGGCAGGCGTCACCCTCGCGCCGCCCGGCTGAGCCGCCAGCGGCCGCGGCGCGCACGGCCGATGCGGCCCTGCGGGTTTGTCACGGATTACGTGACAAGAATCTGACGCTGGCTCCACAGGCATTTGTCACGTATTACGTGACAAAGGGGCGGTGGCGAATCGGCCGGAGAATCTTCTCGCATTGGGGGACATGACCGACCGTCGGGAAAAGCGCGTGGCTGGCGAGGGTTCGACATTTGAACGCGGCGGATGCAGATTGCCTTCGATGCCGAGAAACGCACAGCGGGTGGTCCTGCTCACGGGATTCGAGCCCTTCGAGGCCGAGAAGGTGAACCCGTCGTGGCTCGCGGTGCGGCGTCTGCACGGCCGGGTGATCCGCGGGCACCGGATCGTGGCCCGCCGGCTGCCGACGACCTTCGCGCGCTCGCTGCCGGAGCTCCGGCGCCTCCTGCGCCGCTTTCACCCGTCGCTGGTGATCTGCGTGGGGCAGGCGGGCGGGCGCGCCGAGATCACCCCCGAGCGCGTGGCCCTCAACCTGCAGGATGCACGCATCCCCGACAACGCCGGCCGGATGCCGCGCGAGCAGCCGGTGGTGCCGGGCGGGCCGGCGGCGTACTGGTCGACCCTGCCGGTGCGGTCGATCGTGCGCGCCCTCAAGCAGCGCGGCATTCCCGCGGCCCCTTCGCTCAGCGCCGGGACGTTTGTCTGCAATCACGTCTTCTACGGGCTGCTCCACGAACTGGCGGCGGGTGGCCGGGCCCGCGGCGGCTTCATCCACGTCCCCTTCCTCCCGGCGCAGGCGGCGCGGCACCGCGACCAGCCGAGCCTGCCGCTCGCCATGATGGTGGAGGCCCTGGCCATCGCGGTGCGGGTCTCGCTCTAACCGGCGCATTAGCCCGCCTTGGGGGCGACCCAAGCGTCAATTACGCCGGCTTCTTTCCGTCGGGGGCCGGTTTCGGCCCGGGGTAGGCATTGCGGCCGGGTGCGGCCGGGCTTAGGTTTGATGAATTGATGTCTGCTCCCCCTGCCATGGGCGGCAAAGAGGAGAGGGAATTCTCCCTTCCGCTGTTCACCCTCACTGTTCTGGCCGGTTTCGTCGGCTTGGTTGTTCTCCTCGGGCTGCTCGCGCCCCAGGCGGTCTGGCACGTCCAGGTTTCGGCCCGCCTCTGGCAGTACGCGGTCGCGTTCGTCGCCGTGAAGCTGCTGAACTGCTTCATCGAGTATTTTTTCCACCGGTACCTGCTGCACCAGCCGTCGCTGCCGGTGCTGAGCTATTTCTACCGCCAGCACACCAAGCACCACGCGTTGACGCGCATCGCCCGGCGGCGGCTGCCGGGCGGACGGGAGATTCCGTTCGTGGAGAATCTCTTTCCGATCACCCGGCCGGAGCAGCGCGAGGCCTCCTTTTTTCCGTGGTACTCGCTGCCGGTGTTCGCGCTGCTGATGACGCCGGTGTTCGCGCTCCTCCAATGGCTGGTGCCCGCGCTGCCGTGGTTCCTGTCGGGCTACGCGGCGCTCGCGGTGTCGCTCTCGCTCTATGAGGTGTTTCACGCGATCGAGCACTGGCCGCTGGAGCGCTGGGCGCCGCTGATCGAGCAGCCGCGGCTGGGCTGGCTCTGGCGGCGGGCCTACAGCTTCCACCTGCGCCACCACGCGGTGATCGACTGCAACGAGGCCATCTCGGGCTTTTTCGCGCTGCCGGTCGCCGACTGGGTGTTCGGCACCTGCGTGATTCCGGCGACCCTGTACGCGGACGGCGAGGAGTGGCAGCCGGCGCAGTTCAAAAGCCCGCGGCCGCGCTGGATCATCCGGGCGTGCGACGGGACCGTGAAGCGGATCGTGAAGTGGCGGCGGGCCTCGGCCGCCGGGACGGCCCGCTAGCCGGGGCGGCGCGGTCTACGGCCGGGCGTGCTGCGCGCGGTAGGCGGCGAGTTCCTGCTGCACCGCGTCGAAAATGTCGGCCGGCATGAGGCCGCCGCGGATGAGCGGGTAGGCCTTCTCCGCCAGCGCCTGCCACTGGGCCTGCGCCTCGGGCGTGAGCTCGCGCACCACCAGGCCGCGCTTCTGCATCGCGGTCACCGCCTCGTCGCTCTCGGCGCGGCTGCGGGCGCGGATTTCGGCGCCGGCCTGCCGCGCGGCCTCGGCCAGCGCCGGCCGCAGCTCCGCCGGAATCTTGTCCCATGCCGCGGTCGAGATGACGGCCGCGCCCACCAGTGGCGCATAGTTGATGCGCAGCATGTACCTCGCGCGGTGGTCGAGCTGGGTGGCGAGGACGAAGATCGGCGGCGCCGGCATCGCGTTGACCAGGCCGGTCTGCAGCGCGGTGGGCAGGTCGTTGGCCTCGAGGTTGACCGGGTTCTGGCCGATGCGCTGCAGGATCTCCGCCTGCTTCGGGTCCGCCCAGACGAAGAGCTTGAAGCGCGCGAAGTCGTCCGGCGTCAGCGCGGGCTCGGTCGAGAACAGGCGCAGCCAGCCGGCGTCGAGCCAGAACAGCACGTGGAACCCCTTCTCCTCCAGCTTCGCCTCCAGCCGCGGGCTCATCACCTGCATGATGTGGTCGAACTCGCCGAAGTCGTGGAAGACGAACGGAAGTTTCTGCAGGCCCGCCACCGTGCTCTCGATGTCCTCGAGGCCGGTCGAGGTGAGCAGCCCCGCCTGCAGCGCGTTGATGCGCATCAGCCGCACCATGTCGGCCTCGGTGCCCTGCGTGCCGTCGGTGAAGATCACCAGCCGGACCTTGCCGCCGGAGTCCTTGCGCCACGCCTCGCCCATGGCGAGCAGGGCCTGGTGGTAGGAGGAGCCGCGCGGGGCGAGCGTGCCGAGATTGATCCGCACGGTCTTCTGGGCCCGGGCGGCGGGGAGGAGGGCAAGGGCGGCGAGCAGGACCGGGAGGGAGCGGCGGAGGGGCATGGCGGCGGATTCAGGGATTGAGGAAGAGATCGTCGATCCGGCTCAGCAGCCAGCGCGCCCGCCGCTGTGCCACGAGATTGCCCAGCCGTTCCGCGGGATCGGCGTCGGGGTCGACGGCCAGCGCCTGCGCCAGCACCCGCCGGAACTCCGCCGCCTGCTGGCGCTGGACCGGCACCGCCTCGGCGTAGGCGACGTAGGGCGCCGCAAGCCGGCCGCCGGACTCGGCCACCGCGCGGTCGAATTCCCGCTGCGCGCGCGCGGCGCCGTCGGGCGATCCGGGGCGCGCCATTTCGTAGGCGATAAGGAAGGTGTGGAGGGCGCCGTGGTCCCAGCCCTCGTCGAGCGCGACCGCGCGGTCGATCAGCGCCTCCACCTTGGGCAGATCGCCGATCAGCGCGGGGTCGTCCTTGGCCAGGGCGATGGCCGCGCCCCAGGACGCCGCGGTCCAGTAGAGCAGGGGCACGTCGGCCGGGTCCGCCTGGGCCGCGGCCTTGGCCGGATCGGCGGCGAGGGCGGCGCCGAAGCCGGGGTGGCGCACCTCGAGGCCGCGCAGCCCGTAGTCGCGGGCGCGGAGGTACAGGCGGCGGGCGCGCGCGTGCAGCGCCTGCGCGGCGGCAAGGTCGGTGGCCATGAGCTCGTCGCCGTCCTCCTGCACGAAGGCGTAAGCGTACTCGGTAAACCCGCTGGCGGCGGTTTGCAGCAGCTCCGCGCTGGTCGGATTCTCCGCCAGCAGGCTTTCGGTCAGCTTGAGGCTGAAGGGTGCGGCGGCCCTGATCAGGTCCGGGTCGTTGTCGCTGGCGAAGGTACCGCCGCTGCTGTGCGCCAGGGCCTCGCCCAACTGGTTGACAGTGTACTGGCGGATGGAGCAGCCGGGCGCCGCGAACAGCAGCAGCAGCGCGAGGGCGCCGGGCGGGGCGCAGCGAGGGAGGATCCGCCGGGACATAGGCTGTGTTCAAACAAGCCCGGCCCCGGCTGGCAATCTGAACCGTGCGGACCGTCGCGGGCCTAGCGGCCCGGCGGCAGCCGGCGCGCCGCCTCGAATTCGGCCCGGGCCTCGGCGGTCCGCCCGGCCTGCTCGAGCGCCCCCGCCAGCGCGAGGTGGGCCGCCGCCAGATCGGGCCGGAGCCGGACGGCCGTCTCGCCGTGCGCGATCGCCTCGGGAAGCCGCCCGGCCAAGGTCAGGGCGCGTGCCAGGTTGCACTGGGCCCCGGCGTCCCCGGGGTCAAGCCGCACGGCGGCCTCGAACTCGGCCAGCGCCTCGGGCAGGCGGTCGGTCAGCGCGTACACGGTGCCGAGGTTGTTGTGCGCCTCCGGGTAATCCGGCCGGAGGCGCAGCGCCCGGGTGAGCGTCGCGGACGCGTCCGGGAGCCGGCCCAGGTCGCGCTGGACGCCGCCCAGGTTGTTGAGCACTTCGGGATAATCGGGCTGGCGGCGCAGCGCCTCGTCATAGGCGGCCGCCGCTTCCGGCAGCCGGCCGAGCGCCTGCAGGCTGCTGCCCAGCCCGTACCACGCCGGCGGAAAATCGGGCTCGAGCTGCACCGCCTGCTGGAATCGCTCCCGCGCCTCGGCGTTCCGGCCCAAATCGGCCAGGACCACCCCGAGGTCGTAGGCCGCGTCCGCGTACTGCGGGTCCAGCGAGAGGGCCGCCTCGTACTGGGCGACAGCCTCATCCGGGCGCCGTTCCGCGCGCAACGCGGTGCCGAGATTGCAGTGCCCGGCGGGCAGGCGGGGATCGACCCGCACGAAACGCTCAAACAATGGCACGGCCTCGTCGACGCGTCCCGTGTCCAGCAACGCCAGACCGAGGTTGTTCAGCGCCCCGGACAGGTCGGGCTTCAACTCCAGCGCCCGCTCCAGATGGGGGATTGCCTCGGCGGTGCGGCCGGCGGTACGAAGCGTGGTGCCGAGGTTGTACTCGGCCAGCCAGCAGCGGGGATTCCGGGCGAGCGTGGCGCGGTAGAGTGTCTCGGCGTCGCGGTAATCTCCGCATTGCCGCCAAGCGAGGATGCCCAAACCGGCCAGCAGCAGGCCCGTGGCGATCCGGGCCACCCGGTCGGTCAGCAGCCGCGCCAGACCCGCGCCCGCGAGCGCAAAGACGGCCGGCGCGGCGAGGTATTGGAAATGGTCCGCGACGTACGAGTAGCGGAAGGGAAACACCTCGACGAATCCCAAGGCGGGGAAGAGCGTGCCGCCATAGACCAGCGCGGCCGCGAGCGCGCCGCGCCGCCGGGTCCAGGCCAGCGCCGCCAACACCGCGACCACGCCCAAGGACGGCAGCCATTGCCACCACGCCGCGGCGTCGATCGTCCAGCGGGGATAGATGAAGATCAGGTCCGCCGGCCAGACGAGTTTGCCGAGGTAGAACCAGACGATCCGGCCGGCCAGCAGCACGCGCTGCACGGCGTCCAGGTCGTAGGCGGATCCCTGGTCGGCGATGACGTAGAGTCGTTCAACCACCGCGGTCCCGATTCCCGCCGCGGCCCCGAGGCCCAGCCACGGCAGCAGCGGGCGCACGTGCCGCCGCCACGCCAGACGGCCGTCGCGCCACCAGAACACCACGAGCAATGCCGCCGGGAGCGTCGCGGTGACCGACTTGGTCAGCAGGGCCGCCACAAACAATGCGGTGGCGAGGGCGTAGGTCGCCCGCCGGCACCGCCCGTCGAAGCGCAGGTAAGCGAGCGCGGCGGCGAAGTAGAGGACGGCCGAAAGCGTGTTCTTCTGCTCCGAGATCCAGGCGACCGACTCGACGCATACCGGATGGAGCGCGAAGAGCGCCGCCGCCAGCAAGGCCCCGGGGATCGCCAGACGCCGCAGCAACTGAAAGAGCAGGCCGGCGGCGGTGGCGTGCAGGAGGATGTTGACCAGGTGGTAGCCGGGCGTCGCGTCGCCCCACCACCGGTGCTCGATCCAGAACGCCGAGTGCAGCAGCGGGTAATATTGCTGCGTCGCCCCGGGTTCGAACCAGATGCGCCCGAGCCCGGCCAACGAGCGCAGGTCGGGGCGCGTTACATGCGCCGGATCATCCCAGAGCATCCCGCCCGACACGGCCGGCCAATAAGCCAGCAGCGCGGCCGCAAAGAGCAGCGCCCAAGCCCACGGCGCCGGCAGCGGCGGGCGGCCGGAGGCCTGGCTGGCCGGGGGCGCGGTTGGATTCATGGCGGACGATCACGCCGGCCGCGGCGGGTCGGCGACGGCGCCCGGCGCCCGCGCGTAGACCATGCGCGAGGTGGCCGGCGGCTCCGGGCCGACGTGGAAACCAAAGACCGCGTCGCGGACCGCCCGGTCGGCCATGGTGAAGCGCTCGATGCGGCGCAGGTTCTCGAGCCAGGATTCGACGACGAACGTCTCGACGAATCGCGCCGGGTTGTAGGGATCCTGGTACACGCCCCAGCGGATCGCCCCGTCGCGGCGGCGGATGCGGCCGAGGCGCTCCGCGGCGCGGATGAAGGCGGCGGCGCGGGCGGGGTCGATCAGGAATTCGATCGTCACCAGCACGGGGCCGTCGTCGGGCTGCGGCTCGATGACGATCTGGGGCACGGAGCGCCGCAGGGCGTTGGCCAGGTCGGCGGGCGAGTGGTCGAGGTCGGCGCCCGCCATGAGGGCGATCCGCCGGGTGAACGCGAGGCTCAGCAGGAGGGTGGCCGCGGCGGCGGTGAGGGCGAGCGAAGTGCCGGCGCGCTCCGCGATCGCCCCCCACAGGGCGCTGCCGAGCGCCAGGCCGCCCTGGAAGACCATCTGGTAGATGCCGAGCGTGCGCGCCTGGACCCACGCCGGCACGGAGAGCTGCACGGCGATGTTGAAGGACGAGGCGGTGCACGTCCACGCCATGCCGCCGCCCACCAGCAGGACGATCAGCGGCGCCCGGAGGTGCACCCAGCCCATGGTCAGGAGCACGGCGGCAAAGACGAGCGCGGACCCGTTCACAATGGCGTCGGCCGACAGCCGCCGGCGCAGCCGCGGCAGCGAGGTGGCGCCGAGCACGGCGCCCAGGCCGATGCAGCCGTTGAGCACGCCGTAGCCCATCGCGCCCTCGCGCAGGTCCTGCTGCGCCACGACCGCGAGCAGGGCCCACATGCCGCTGACGCAGAACGTGACGACAAACGTCCGGGTGAGGATTGCGTGCATCGCCGGGGCGTGGCGCACGTAGCGCAGGCCGGCGCGCATCGAGCCCGCCATCCGCTCCGCCGGGAGGGCACTGGTAAAGAGGGGTGTCCGTTTCCACACGTAGATGACGACGAGGACGGCGACGAACGAGAGGGCGTTGATCAGGAAGACGACGCCGGCGCCGGTCCGGACCGCGACGAACGCGGCGACGGCAAGGCCGCCGGCGGCGGGGCCGACGGCGCGCGCGAGGTTGAAGGCGGCGCTGTTCAGGGCGATGGCGTTGGGAAGCTCGGCGCGCGGCACCAGCTCCGGCACGATCGCCTGCCACGTCGGGCCGTTCATGGCCGAGCCGATGCTGAGCAAGAAGGTCAGCAGCAGGAGCGAGGTGACGCCGATCAGCCCCGTGAGGGAGAGGACGCTGAGCAGCACGGCCGCCGCCAGCATCCAGCCGGCCCAGAAGAGCAGCAGGCGCCGGCGGTCGAAGATGTCGGCGGTCGCCCCGGCGGGCATCCCCAGCAGCAACACCGGGAGGCTGGCCGCCGTCTGCATCAGCGCGATGAGCAGGGGCGAGGTCGTCAGGGCCGTCATCAGCCAGGTGCCCGCGGTGTCCTGCATCCACCCGCCGGTGTTCGAGATGATCGACGCGATCAGCCGGTTGCGGAACAGCGGCCGGCGCAGCGGCGCCCAGGCGGCGGTCGGTTCGGGCGGACTCATCGGGCGAAAGTTCAGGCCGGGCGCGCGAAGCCGCAACCAGATTTGACCGGGCGCGCAACTCCGTGCAGGGTGGCGGGATGCCAGCCGCCACCCTGTCCGGAATTTTTCCACGCGCCGAGGGCCTGCGCGCCGCCGTCACCCTGAACAACGGCGTGCGCATGCCGTGGTTCGGCCTCGGCGTCTTCCAGATCGCCGGCGACTCCGCCACCGAGACCGTGGTGCGGATGGCGATCGCGCAGGGCTACCGCAGCATCGACACCGCCGCGCTCTACGCCAACGAGCGCGGGGTGGGCCGCGCGATCCGCGGCGCCGGCGTGCCGCGCGCCGAGCTGTTCGTGACCACGAAGGTGTGGAACGACGACATGCGCCGCGACCGCGTCGAGGCGGCGTTCGAGCAGAGCCTGCGGCGGCTGGGCCTGGATTATATCGACCTGTTCCTCCTGCACTGGCCGATCGCCGGAAAGATCACGACGTCGTGGCAGGCGCTCGAGAAGCTGCACCGCGCCGGCAAAATCAAGGCGATCGGCGTGAGCAATTTCATGCCCAAGCATCTCGACGAGCTGCTGGCGGCGGCGGAGGTCGTGCCCGCGGTCAACCAGATCGAGTTTCACCCCTACCTGCAGAGCAAGGCGCTGGCGGATCAGTGCCGCGCGAAGGGCATCCAGCTCGAGGCCTGGAGCCCGCTGATGCAGGGCGGGGCGCTGCTGCGGGACCCGGCGCTGGCGGCGATCGCCGCGGCCCACGGCAAGACGGTGGCGCAGATCGTCCTGCGCTGGGACGTCCAGGGCGGGGTGGTGACGATCCCGAAGTCCGTCCAGCCGCGGCGGCTGGCGGAGAACGCCGGCATCTTCGATTTCTCGCTGACCGACGCCGAGATGGCGGCGATCGCGGCGCTGGACCGGAACCAGCGCAGCGGCGCGGATCCGTACCACTTCAATTTCTGAGCGCCCGCGGACCCGGCGGCCCGGGCCGGCTCACGGACTGAACCGGAACAGCGCGACATCGCCGTCGCGCATCACGTAGTCGCGGCCCTCGAGGAGGTATTTGCCGGTTTCGCGCGCCGCGTGCACCGAGCCGAGCTTCACCAGCTCGTCGTGCGGGATGACCTCGGCCTTGATGAAGCCCTTCTCGAAATCGGTGTGGATGACGCCGGCGGCCTGCGGCGCCTTGGTGCCACGGCGGATCGTCCAGGCGCGGACCTCCTTCTCGTTGTGCGTGAAGAAGGTGATGAGCCCGAGGAGCGCGTAGGTGGCGCGGATCAGGCCCGCGCCGCCGCCTTCCGTCACGCCGAGGTCGCGGAGAAATTCCCGCGCCTCGTCGGGCGGGAGATCCGCGAGCTCGGCCTCGATCTTGGCGCTGACCGGCAGATAGGCGGCGTCGTGGTGGGCGCGGACGTATTCGGCCACGCGCTGCACGTGGGGATTCGCGGCGGCGGCGGCGAGATCGCCCTCGGCGACGTTGACGGCGTAGAGGATGGGCTTGGCGGACAGGAGCTGGAACAGGCGGAGCAGGCGGATTTCGTCGTCGTGCACCGGCAGGGTGTTCGCCGGCCGGTTGGCGTTGAGATGGGGCCGGAGGCGCTCGAGCAGCGCCAGCTCCGCGACCGCCTCCTTGTCGCCGCTCTTGACCTTCTTCTGGTTCTTCTCGACGCGTTTCGCGACCGCCTCGAGGTCGGCGAAGATCAGCTCGGTCGTGACCACCTCGATGTCGCGGACCGGGTCGAGCGCGCCGATGGGGTGGGCGGCGTCATCGTCCTCGAAGCACCGGACGACGTGGACGACGGCGTCGACCTCGCGGATGTGGGCGAGGAACTGGTTGCCGAGGCCGGCGCCGTGGCTGGCGCCGGCGACGAGGCCGGCGATGTCGATGAACTCGATGGTCGTGGGAATGACCGTGCCGGTGTGGAAGATCTTCTCCAGGTGCGTCAGGCGCTCATCCGGCACGGTGACGACGCCGACGTTGGGCTCGATGGTGCAGAACGGGTAGCTGGCCACCGCCGCCTTGTGGGTGCGGGTGATGGCGTTGAAAAGCGTGGACTTCCCGACGTTCGGCAGCCCGACGATGCCGGCCTTGAGCATGCAGCGGGGATTGACGGCGCGGGCGCGGCCCCGGGCAAGCGGAAAAGGGATTCCGACCGGCCGGCTTGGCCTTGCGGCCGCGCCCGGCGTCGCGCTAGGCTGGGCGCATGGCCAAGGCATTCCATGAACTGACCGAGCGCGAGGTGCTGGCGCTGGCCGCGGCCCTCGAGGAGGAGGACGGCAAGATCTACGGCGAGTTCGCCGAGCGGCTGCGCGCCGATTATCCCGCGACCGCAACGGCGCTGGCGGCGATGCAGGCGGAGGAATCAAACCACCGCCACCGGCTGCTCGAGGCCTACCGCGCGCGGTTCGGCGACCATCTGCCGCTGATGCGGCGCCAGGACGTGAAGGGGTTCGTCGACCGCAAGCCGTTGTGGCTGGCGCGCCATCTGACGGTGGCCCAGGTGCGGCGCGAGGCCGAGACGATGGAACTCGAGACGCGGCGGTTCTATGAGGCGGTGGCGCAGCGCACCACCGACGCGGGCATCCGGCAGTTGCTCGGCGACCTGGCGCAGGAGGAGCGGCACCACGCGGCGATGGCCGAAGAATTTGAGAAGCAGCAGACCGCCTCGGGTGCGCGGGCCGAAGAGGACAGCAACCAGCGGCGGCTGTTCGTGCTCCAGATCGTGCAACCGGCGCTGGCCGGCCTGATGGACGGCTCCGTGTCGACGTTGGCGCCGCTGTTCGCGGCGGCATTCGCCACGCGCAACAGCTGGGATGCGTTTCTGGTGGGCATGGCCGCCTCGGTCGGCGCGGGCATCTCCATGGGCTTCGCCGAGGCGCTGTCGGACGACGGCGCCCTGAGCGGACGCGGACATCCGTGGCTGCGCGGCGGCGTGTGCGGGCTGATGACGACGCTGGGCGGCATCGGCCACACGCTGCCGTTCCTGATCTCCAATTTCCAAATGGCGACCGGTGTGGCGGCGGGTGTGGTCCTGATCGAACTCGGCGTCATTTCCTGGATCCGGCACCACTACATGGACACGCCGTTCCTGTCGGCAGCGTTTCAGGTCGTGCTCGGAGGCCTGCTGGTGTTTGTTGCTGGAATCCTAATTGGCTCGGCGTAAATGGGTAAGGAATGTTCCAAGTCCCGCGGGCGCCGGCGTTGAGTTGGCCGCTCCACCGGATTTTTCCAGTCACTGACTAACGACTTGTAAAATCGAGAGGTAATCAACGTCGATGGTTGAATAGGGTAATCTATCTGCTATTACGGAGGGGTAAAACCCCTAGTTTGTTATGGGCGCAACTGAGACTATCGCCGTAATCAGGACCCAATTGACCCAGCTGGTTGATCGAGCGAATGACCGTGATACCGCGCTGCTTGCGCACCAAATTCGACAGTGCCTGCAGGAGCTGGAATCGGAACAGCGCAAGGCCGCGGCCGAGCTCGAATCGCGGTTCAGGGAGGAGAGGGTGCAGCTGGTAAACGAGCTCAAGGCCCTGCTGCCACTGGCGGCGAGGGAGCGAGACGAGGCCCGGGCCAAAGCCAGGGAACTCGAGGCGAAGAATCTGGCCTTGGAGGCGCGGATCAAGGTCTTGGAGCCGAAAGTCGGGGCGCCGAGGCACGAGCCAAAACCGTTGAACGTCCGCGCCCCGGTTTCGTCGGCTGACTTTGACGTGCGTTAGTCGGATTCCGGCCCCGCAAACGGCGCCAGGTCCCGCCTCTCGAATCCGGGGCCGCCCACAACGAAATCGGCGGCGAAACCGACCCACTACCCGGCCGACGGCGGGCTTGACAACGCCGGGTGCCGCCGGTGCACTCGTCGGCTTTTCCGAAAGGCTCAACGATCGTCCGCATCCGTCTCATGGCTCTCAAAATCCGTCTTTCCCGCATCGGCACCAAGCACAAGCCCATCTTCCGGGTGGTGGTGGCCGAGGAGCGTTCGCGCCGCGATGGCGAGGCCGTGGAAATCCTCGGGACGTACACGCCCGAGGCCAAAGGCAACCCGCTGAAGATCAATCTCGAGCGGACCGACTATTGGCACTCCAAGGGCGCCAGGCCCACCGACACCATGAATGCGCTGATCAAGAGGGAGCGCCGCCGCCTCGTCGCCGCGGCCAAGGCCCCGGCCGCCGAGACGCCGGCTGCGCCCGTCGCGCCCGCTGCTTCCTGATTCGTCTTACACCAAGACCGCGAAGTTCGCGAAGTGCCCCGGTCCCGCCACCGGGGCTTTTCATTTCTTGGCGTCCTTGGTGGACTTGGTGTAGACGCTAGGCCGATGCCCCTGCACATCGACATCCTCACGCTGTTTCCCCGGATGCTGGACGGCTTCCTGGCCGAGAGCATCCTGGGCAAGGGGGTGGAGGCGAAACTCCTGTCGATCCAGGTCCACGACCTGCGGGACTGGGCGACAGACAAGCACCGGCGTGCCGACGACCGGCCGTTCGGCGGCGGCGCGGGCATGGTGCTCAAGCCCGAGCCGGTGTTCACGGCCATCGAGCAGCTCCAGAAGCCCGGCTGCCGCCGCATCTACCTCACGCCCGACGGCGTGCCGCTCAGCCCCGCGCTCGCGGAGGAACTCTCCCGCCAGACGCACCTGATCCTGCTCAGCGGGCATTATGAGGGGATCGACCAGCGGATCCGGGACCGCCTGATCGATCAGGAGATCAGCATCGGCGATTATGTCCTGACGAACGGCACGCTGGCCGCGGCCGTGGTAGTCGATGCGCTGGCGCGCTTTATCCCCGGGGTGCTCGGCGAGGAAAAGTCGTTGACGAGCGAAAGCTTCACCGGCAAGTTGCTCGACTTTCCTCAGTACACGCGGCCCGCCGAATTTCGCGGCATGTCCGTGCCGGAAGTGCTCCTCTCCGGGCATCACGGCGACATCGAGAAGTGGCGGCAGGCCAAGCGTCTGGAGAAAACCGCCCAGGTCAGACCCGATTTGCTGAAAGCGCCACCACATGAATCCGATCATTAAAGAAATCACCGCCGCCCAGGTGAAGAAGGGCCTCCCGGCCTTCAAGGTGGGCGACGGCGTGCGCGTGCACACCAAAGTGCGCGAAGGCGACAAGGAGCGGATTCAGATCTTCTCCGGCGTCGTGATCGCCCGCAAGGGGCACGGCATCCACGAGACGTTCACCGTCCGGCGCATCAGCTACGGCGAGGGCGTCGAGCGCGTCTTCCCGGTCAACTCGCCGAACATCGAGAAGATCGAGGTCGAGCGCGAGAGCGAGCCGATGCGCGCCCGCATGTACTACCTGCGCGAGCGCACGGGCAAGGCGGCCATGGCGGTGCGCGCCAAGCGCTTCGACGACGAGGCGCAGGCCGCGGCGGCCGCCCCGGCCGACCCGGCGCCTGCCGCGGAGCCCGCGGCCCCGGTCGCGCCGGCGAAGGCCAACTGACGCGTCCCGCGAGCGCGGGACCGGTCCCGGAGCGAGCCTGACACGGCTCGCTCTATTTGTTGCGCAAATTTGGGCTTTCCACGGCGACGGGCGCGCCGTTAGACCAACGCCTTGATTCACTCCCGCCCGCGCGGGCGGACCACGGTCCTCAACCGCCTTTTTGCCCATGAAGCTCAACACGGAACTCCTCGCCCAAGCCTGCGCCCAGGCCCGCGGCCTCGCGATCGACGCGGTGCACAAGGCCGCCTCCGGCCATCTCGGCCTGCCCTTGGGCGCCACCGAGGTCGGCGCCGTGCTCTTCGGCCACGCGCTGGTGCACAATCCCGACGAGCCGCGCTGGCTCAACCGCGACCGCTTCGTCCTGTCGGCGGGCCACGGCAGCATGTTCCTGTACGCCTGGCTGCACCTCAGCGGCTACGACCTGTCGCTCGGCGAGCTGACAAACTTCCGCCAGCTCCACAGCAAGACGCCCGGCCATCCTGAATTCCGCCAGACCCCGGGCGTCGAGTGCAGCACCGGTCCGCTCGGCCAGGGCGTGGGCAACGCCGTCGGCATGGCCGTCGCCGGCCAGATGGCCGCCGCGCGCTTCAACACGCCGGAGCACCCGATCTTCGACTACCACGTCATCGGCCTCGCGGGCGACGGCTGCATGCAGGAGGGCGTGGGCATGGAGGCGGTGGCCTTCGCCGGCCACCAGGGCCTCGACAACCTGATCCTCATCTACGACTCGAACGACGTCACGCTCGATGCGATGGCGGCGAAGACGCAGAGCGAGAATGCCGCGGCGCGCTTCAAGGCCATCGGCTGGGACGTGCAGACGCTGGCCGACGGTCACGACCTGGCGGCGATCCTCAAGGCAATCAACCGCGCCAAGCGCGCGCAGACCGGCAGGCCCCAGCTGATCATCGCCCGGACGATCATCGCCAAGGGCATCCCCGAGGTGCAGGGCACGGCGAAGGGCCACGGCGAGGGCGGGGCGAAGTTCGCCGACGCCGCGCGGGCGGGGCTCGGCCTGCCGGCGGACCAACATTTCTACGTGAGCGACGACGTGCGCGCCTATTTCGCCGCGCACAAGAAACGGCTCATCCGCGGCTACAAGAAATGGCAGAGGACCTACGAGGCGTGGCGCGCGGCCAACCCCGACCGCGCCAAGCTCCTCGATTCCCGGACGGTGGTCCCGAGCGCGGCGGAGCTGCTGACGAAGATCCCGGTGTTCCCGGCCGACGCCAAGCACCCCGGCACGCGCGGGTCGGGCCGCGAGGTGCTCCAGCCGATCGCGGCCGAATTCCCGCTCCTCATCAGCGGCTCGGCCGACCTCCACGGCTCCACCTACAACTACATCAACGCCGACAAGGATTTCGACCGGACCAACCGCGCGGGCCGCAACCTCCGGTACGGCATCCGCGAGCACGCCATGGTGGCGATCAACAACGGCATCGCCTACGACGGGCTGTTCCGGCCCTCGTGCGCCACCTTCCTGGTGTTCGCCGACTACTGCCGCGGCTCGATCCGGCTCGCGGCGTACTCGAAGCTGCCGGTGGTGTTCATCTTCACGCATGATTCCGTCGGGGTGGGCGAGGACGGCCCCTCGCACCAGCCGGTGGAGACGGTCTCCAGCCTGCGCCTGATTCCCGGGCTGGATGTGATCCGGCCGGCGGACCTGGAGGAAACGGCGGGGGCCTTCGCCGCCGCGATGGAGCGGGTCGACGGCCCGACGCTGCTCGCGCTGACGCGGCAGGCGGTGCCGAACCTCAACGACATTCCGCCGCACGTCCGGCGCGCGGGCGTGCTCAAGGGCGGCTACGTGGCCGCGCCGGAGACGGCGCCGCTCACCCACATCCTCATCGCGGCCGGAAGCGAACTGCAGGTCGCGCTCGCCGCCGCAAAAACGCTCGGTCCCGGCACCCGCGTGGTGTCGATGCCGTCGTTCGAGCGCTTCAATCGCGAGCCGGCCGAGTACCGCGACGCGATCCTGCCGCCCTCCTGCCGCAAACGGGTGGCGGTCGAGGCGGGGGTGACGCCGCTGTGGCGCGAATACGTCGGCCTCGAGGGCCGGGTGGTCGGCATCGACCGCTTCGGCCTGAGCGCACCGGCGCCGGTGGCGATGAAAGAGTTGGGCATCACCGCGGAGGCCGTGGTGGCGGCGGCGCGCACGCTGTAATCATTCGTCGGGGCGCTCGCGCGCCCGGCGCGAGGTTTCATCGCGGCGGCTTCTGGCCGGCGCGGTGGGGATAAGGCCGCCTACTGTCTGGCCGCCGGCGGGACAAAATCCGACGCGGCGACTTGTCGAAGTAGTTAGGTGCCTTACGGTCTGCCGCCTTACCGTTTCCCGACCGCTTCCCGTCATGCCGTTTCTGATGATCAAGAACCTGCCGCGCTACGAGTGCCTGCTCGAGGCGGCGAAGAAGTTTCCCGATCTGGACCCCTGGGCCTGCGCCGTTTATCTGCACCTGCTCCGGGCGGGCGACGAGGTCTTCAAGGTCGCCGAGCGGAATCTCGTGCGGCACAACGTCACCCCCGGCCGTTTCGCCGTGCTCATGCTGCTGTGGGACCGTGCGCACGATGGCGGCGGGCCCGGGTCGTGTGCGGGCGCCGGGTGCGCGGCAGCCGGGCCGCGGACGCCCGCGGAACTCGCCGAGGCGGCCAGTGTCACGCGCGCCACCATGACGGGGCTGATCGACACGCTCGAGCGCGACGGTTTCGTGAAGCGGGTGCCGGACCCCGAGGACCGCCGGATGATGTCCGTGACCCTCACCGCCAAGGCCGAGCGTTTCCTGACCGGCATGCTGCCCGGGCACTTCCAGCTGATGGCGGCCCTCGCCCGCACGCTGAGCGAGCGCGAGCGCCAGACCCTCGTGACCCTGCTGAACAAGATCATCGAGCAGGCGGCCGCCATGGCGGGCGCCGGCCGGCCGGCCGCGGCCGGGCTCGCCCGCTGAGCGCGCGGCTCCGCCGACCCATCTCCTCCCTCAACCCGAATCCTCCCGTCTATGCTCAAGCGTACTTTCCTCATGCTGGGCGCCATCGCCGTCGTGGTGGCGGTCCTCGCCTTCATCAAATACCGCCAGATCAGCGCGATGATCGCCGCGGGCAAGGCCGCCAAGCAGCCGCCGGTCGCGGTCGCCAGCACGACCGCCGCCGCGCAGGTCTGGCAACGGCAGTTCCACGCCGTCGGCAGCGTCGTGGCGGTCAAGGGCGTGACGGTCAGCAACGAGCTCGCCGGCACCATCCGCAAGATCGCGTTTGAGTCGGGCGACCGGGTGAAGCAGGGCGACCTGCTGGTGCAGCTCGACATCGCCCCCGACGAGGCGCAGCTGCGCGGGCTCAAGGCCCAGGCGGAGCTCTCGAAGCTCAACCTCGACCGCGCCCAGGACCTCCGGCGGAACAACACCAACGCCCAGGCCGACCTGGACGCCGCCCAGGCGCAGTACGACCAGGCGGTCGCCGCGGTCGACGCGCTCGCGGCCACGATCGCCAAGAAGGTCATCACCGCGCCGTTCGACGGCCGGCTCGGCATCCGCCAGGTCGACCTCGGCCAGTATCTCGCCGCCGGCACCCCCATCGTCTCCCTGCAGGCGCTCAACCCGGTCTACGTCGATTTTTCCCTGCCGCAGCAGGACGTGGTCGAGTTGCAGATCGGCCAGACGGTCCAGGTGCGCGTCGACGCCTACGACGGCGAGAACTTCCCCGGCACCGTGACCGCCATCAACTCGAAGGTCGACGACGCCACGCGCAACATCGAGGTGCAGGCCACGCTGCCCAACCCGCAGGAACGGCTGAAGCCGGGGATGTTCGCCAGCGTCGACGTGGTGCTGCCGCAGAAGGACCGTTTCGTGACGCTGCCGCAGGCGGCGGTGGTCTACAACCCCTACGGCGACGCGGTGTATGTGATCGAAAAACCCGGCGCCGACGCCGGCGCGGCGGCCGACGCGCTGGTGGCGCGCCAGCGCTTCGTGCAGCTCG
This sequence comes from Opitutaceae bacterium, assembly GCA_035502155.1. Lineage (GTDB taxonomy): Bacteria > Verrucomicrobiota > Verrucomicrobiia > Opitutales > Opitutaceae > Fen-1467. The sequence continues at coordinate 15,159 of DATJUU010000105.1, read as the reverse complement.
GGGAGACCCGCGGCGACCAGGTCGCGGTGCTCAAGGGCATCAATCCCGGCGACCAGGTCGTGACCGCCGGCCAGTTGAAGCTGCGCAACGGGGCGGCCGTGCAGATCAACAACTCGGCGCAACCGGGGGACAACCCGGCCCCGCAACTGCCGAACACCTGAGCGCCGGGCCATGCATTTCACCGACATCTTCATCAAGCGGCCGGTCCTGGCCACGGTCATCAGCCTGCTCATCCTGCTGGTCGGGTACCGCTCGATCGAGCTGCTGAACGTCCGGCAGTACCCGGTCAGCAACAGCACGGTGGTCACCGTGTCCACGATCTACACCGGCGCGAGCGCGGACCTCATCCAGGGATTCATCACCACGCCGCTCGAGCGGCAGATCGCCAGCGCCGACGGCATCGACTACATCCAGTCGAGCAGCGCGCCGAGCGTCAGCACGATCAGCATCTACCTGCAGCTGAACTACGACCCGAACGCGGCGCTGACCCAGATCACCTCGAAGATCAACAAGGTCCGCAACCAGCTGCCGGCCGGCACGCTGGATCCGGTGATCGACGTGCAGACGGGCGAGACGACGGCGGCGATGTACCTGAGTTTCTCCAGCGACTCGCTCGATAACAACCAGATCACCGACTACCTCACCCGCGTGGTGCAGCCGAAGCTGGCGGCGGTGAGCGGCGTGCAGAGCGCGCAGATCATCGGCGGGCGCACGTTCGCGATGCGCATCTGGCTGAAGCCCGACAAGCTCGCGGCCTACGGCATCAGCCCGGCGCAGGTGAGCCAGGCGCTGGTGGCCAACAATTCGCTCTCGGCGGTGGGCGCGACCAAGGGGTCGATGATCACGATCAACATGAACGCGGCGACGGACCTGCACACCGCCGACCAGTTCCGCCGGCTCGTGATCAAGGACCAGAACGGCGCGATCATCCGGCTGGGCGACGTCGCGGACGTCGTCCTCGGGGCCCAGAGCTACGACAGCGAGGTGCACTTCGGCGGCAAGAGCGCCACGTTCATCGGCATCTACGTCCTGCCGACGGCCAACGCCCTGACCGTCATCGATAACGTCCGGAAGGTGTTCCCGAACATCCAGGCCCAGCTCCCGGCGGGGCTCACCGCCGGCATCCCGTACGATTCCACCGCCTACATTCACAACGCCATCGACGAGGTGATCCAGACGCTGGTCGAGGCGCTGGCGATCGTCATCGTCGTCATCTTCCTGTTCCTCGGCTCGGTGCGCTCGGTCGTCATCCCGCTGGTGGCCATGCCGCTGTCGCTGATCGGCGCCTGCTTCCTGATGCTGGCGATGGGCTTCACCATCAACCTGCTGACGCTGCTGGCCATGGTTCTGGCGATCGGCCTGGTGGTCGACGACGCCATCGTCGTCGTGGAAAACATCCACCGGCACATGGAGGAGGGGATGGCGCCGCTGGAGGCGAGTCTGAAGGGGGCGCGCGAGCTCGGCGGGCCGGTGATCGCGATGACCATCACCCTCGCCGCGGTCTACGCGCCGATCGGCTTCCAGGGCGGCCTGACCGGCACGCTCTTCCGCGAGTTCGCCTTCACCCTCGTCGGTGCGGTGCTGATCTCCGGCGTCATCGCCCTGACCCTGTCGCCGATGATGTGCTCGCAGCTGCTCAAGCCCGATACCGGCAAGAAGGGCTTCGCCCATTTCCTCGACGTGACGTTCGACAAGCTGCGCGACCGCTACGAACACCTCCTGCACCGCGCGCTCGACGGCTGGCCGACCTTTCTCATCATTCCGGTGGTCGCCGGCCTGCTGCTCATTCCCTTCTTCAGGTTCACGCCCGACGAACTGGCGCCGAACGAGGACCAGGGGATCATCATCGTCTCGTCGCAGGCGGCGTCCGACGCCACGGTCGACCAGACGGCGCTCTACGCCAAGCAGGTCAGCGACGTCTTCGCCAGCCATCCGGAGACGGCGAACATCTTCCAGCTCGTGGGCTACAGCGCGCCGAACACCGCCATTGGCGGCATGGTGTTCAAGCCGTGGGACCAGCGGAAGCGCGGCTCGGTCGAGCTCCTGCAGCCGGTGACGGCGCAGATCAACAAGATCACCGGACTGAAGAGCTTCGTGTTCCTGCGCCCGCCGCTGCCGGGCACCGCCGGCGCGCCGGTGCAGTTCGTGATCGTGACGACCGACACCGCCGACCGGCTGGCGCAGGTGGCCGACGACCTGGTCAAGCGGGCGCAGCAGAGCGGGCTGTTCTACTTCATCGACAGCGACCTGAAGTTCGACCAGCCCCGCGTCGACATTCACATCGACCGCAACAAGGCGGCCGACCTCGGCGTGAACATGCAGGAGGTGGCGGCGGACGTCGGCTCCATGCTCGGCGGCGGCTACGTCAACTACTTCAACATCCAGGGCAACAGCTACCAGGTCATCCCGCAGGTGGAGCGGTCGGACCGCCTCAACCCGCAGCAGCTGGAGAACTATTACGTGCGCACCGGCCACGGGCAGCTCGTGCCGCTGTCGACCTTCGCCACCATCCAGCACTCGGTGCAGCCGCAGGCGCTGAACCATTTCCAGCAGCTCAACGCGGCGACGATCACGGCGGTGCCCGGCGTGCCGCTGGGGCAGGCGCTCGACTATCTCAAGGCCCAGGCCGCGCAGGTCCTGCCGGACGGCTACAGCGTGGATTACGGCGGGCAGTCGCGCCAGTACGTCCAGGAGAGCGGCTCGCTGGTCACGGCGTTCATCTTCGGCGCGTGCATCATCTTCCTGGTGCTGGCGGCGCAGTTTGAGAGCTTCCGCGATCCGCTCATCATCCTCCTGGGCAGCGTGCCGATGACGCTGGCGGGCGCGATGATGTTCCTCTTCCTCGGCGCCTCGACCAGCAACATCTACACCAAGGTCGGCCTGATCACCCTTGTCGGCCTGATCGCCAAGCACGGCATCCTGATCGTGCAGTTCGCCAACCAGCTGCAGGCCGAGGGCAAGACCAAGCGCGAAGCAGTCGAGCACGCGGCCGCCGTGCGCCTGCGGCCGATCCTCATGACCACGGCCGCGATGGTGCTCGGCGTCGTGCCGCTGCTCATCGCCTCCGGGGCCGGCGCGGCCAGCCGCTTCGCCCTGGGCATCGTCATCGCCACCGGCATGAGCGTGGGCACGTGTTTTACGCTGTTCGTGGTGCCGGCGGTCTACATGCTTATCGCCCGCGACCTGGTGAAGCTCCGGGCGCGCGCGGCCGAAAGGCCGGGCCTGCTGCCCGCCGCCGGACTGGGTCAAACGGAACCGCTTGCCAAATAAACCATGCATCTGCTCTCACGCCCTCTGCCTCGGATGATCGCCGCCGCCCTGCTGGGCGCGGCCCTGGCCCGCGGGGCCGACCCGGACGCGACGCCGTCCGTGCCGGACACCCTCGACCTGAAGACGGCGGTCGAGTTTGCCCTGCAGAACAACTACGCCATCCGCCAGGCGCGGGAGCAGATCCGCCAGCAGGAGGGGGTGGAGATCACCGTGCGGGCCCGGCAGATCCCCAACGTCGGCGCCTCCGCCGGCTACCAGCGCAATGCGCGGGCACTCTCGACGTTCGCGCCGCCCGACAACGACCGGGCCTGGAGCATCGACCTCGAGGCGCGGCAGGTGCTTTACGCCGGGGGCGGCGTGACGGCGGCGGTGCGGAGCAGCGATCTGGCGCGCCAGGCCGCCGTGCTGCAGTTGGAGGGTGTGATCAACGCCCAGCTGCTCTCCGTGCGCACGCAGTTCTACACCGTGCTCCTGGACCGCCAGCAGATCCAGGTGCAGGAGGAGAACGTCCAGTTGCTCGAGCAGCAGCTGAAAGACGCGCAGAGCCGGTTCGCAGCAGGGACGACTTCGAATTTCGAGGTGCTGCGGGCGGAGGTCGCCCTGGCCAACGGCCAGCCGCCCCTGATCCAGGCGCGCAACGATTACCGGGTCGCGATCGAACAGCTGCGCCAGTTGCTCGGCTTCGCTTCCGCCAGCGGGGCGGACGTGACGAAGGTGCCGGAGTTTCAGGGCACGCTGGAGGCGGGCGCACCGGTGACGCTGCAGCTGACCGATGCCCTGGCTGCGGCGCAGGCCCACCGGCCCGAACTGCAGCAGCTGGCCAAGCTGGAACAGTCGGCCGAGCAGAACGTGACGGCCAACCAGTCCGGGCATCTGCCGGAGGTGGACCTGGTCGGCGGCTATGCCTGGGAGCGCGGGCCCGTGCTGGCGGACTGGGGGAGCCGGAGCGAAGGCTGGACCGCGGGATTGCAGGCGAGCTGGAATATCTTTGACGGTCGGGCCACGGCGGGCCGGGTCGTGCAGGCGAAGTCGCAGCTGGAGCAATCGAAGCTGACCCTCGCCAACACGACGCTGGCGATCGAAGTGCAGGTGCGCCAAGCATACTCGTCACTCGTCGAGGCGTGGGAGCTCGTCCAAGCCACCAGCAAGTCGGTCGAGCAGGCGCAGGAAGCCCTGCGTCTCGCCAACGTGCGGTACGCCGCGGGCGCGGCGACCCAGCTCGACGTGCTGACCAGCCAGGTGGCGCTGACACAGGCCCGGGTGAACCAGCTCCAAGCCTTCTACAATTACAGCGTGGCGCGGGCGGCGATCCGCCAAGCCATGGGCGAGTCGGACGAATTCGTCGCGCACTGACGGGCGTTGCCGCCGGTCACGACCGGCGGCGCCCGCGTACGGCGGACGTCAGACGGGTCGAGTGGAGGCCGCCGAGGGCGAATTAGGCGGCCTTCTCTGCGGGAAGGCCGGACTTCTACCGGGAAATTCCAGCTTGTCCAGATAGTTAGGGGCCTTACAGTCAGCCCCCTTATCGTTTTCCAGCGATAATCAACTGACATGGGCCTGATGCTGAAAGAGGTGCCGCGGTACGAATACCTGCTCGAGCGCGCCCGCCGCTATCCCGAGCTGGATCCGTCAGCAATGGAGGCGTTTCTGCACCTGGTCCGCACGGGCAGTGAGGTGCTGGAGGCTTTCGGCGGCGTGCTGGCCCGCCACGACATCTCCAAGGGCCGCTTCATCGTCCTGATCCTGCTCAACCACGATCCGGACAAACCCGCGAATCCCGCCGAACTGGCGGATCGCGCCAACGTGACCCGGGCGACAATGACCGGCCTGATCGATACGCTCGAGCGGGACGGTTTCGTCCGCCGCGAAAACGCGCCCGGGGACCGCCGCATGATGCTGGTGCGGCTGACGGCCCACGGCCGCCTGTTTCTTGAGGGCCTCCTGCCCGATTATTTCCGCCGCATCGCCGCGCTGATGAGCCGCCTGACAGAGGCCGAGCGCAAGACGCTGGTCGCCTTGATGGGCAAGATCGACCAGGCCGTGCCCGAGATCGCCGCCGGACCGCCGGCCGCGGCCTGACGGCGCTGCCCGGCCCCGATTGCCACCCCTTCCGTCCCCAACCCGCTTCAACCATGGCAAAGAGAATGATCCTGATGCTGCTCGCGATGACCCTGCTGGTGGGGGGCATCCTGGGCTTCAAGCTGTTTGGCCGCTACATGATGAACAAGGCGCTGGCCGCGCAGAAGCCGCCGCCGGCGGCCGTGTCCACGATCGAGGCGCGGGAGGACGCCTGGCAGCCGACCCTGCACGCGGTGGGCACGTTCGCCGCGGTCGAGGGCATCACGGTCAGCGCCCAGCTCGACGGCGTGGTCACCGCCGTGGCCTTCGAGTCGGGGGCGCTCGTCAAGGCGGGCGATCTCCTCGTGCAGCAGGACGTCTCCACGGAGGAGGCGCAGCTCGCCAACGCCGAGGCCGCCGCCGTGCTGGCGCGGCTGAGCCTGGAGCGCGCCCGCGACCTGCGCGCCCAGGGCACCAACGCCCAGGCCGATCTCGACGCCGCCACCGCCGCATTCCAGCAGGCGCAGGCCAACGTCGCGGTGATCCGGTCAACGATCGGCAAGAAGACCATCCGCGCGCCCTTCGCCGGGCGCCTCGGCATCCGCCAGGTCAATCTCGGCCAGTTCCTGCGCAGCGGCGCCGAGATCGTGCCGCTGCAGGCGCTCGATCCCATCTACCTCAACTTCGCCCTGCCGCAGCAAACGGCGGCGCAGGTGGCGGTCGGCCAGCCCGTGCGCGTGGCGGTCGACGCCTTTCCCGGCGAGCAGTTCACCGGGGTCGTGACCTCGATGAATCCCAATGTCGACGACGCGACGCGCAATTTCCAGCTGCAGGCGACGCTGCAGAATGCGGCCGCCAAGCTGCGGCCCGGCATGTTCGGCTCGGTGGAGGTGCAGCTGCCCGCCACCTCCCGGGTTCTCACGCTGCCGGTGGCCGCCATCGTCTACAATCCCTACGGCGACGCGGTCTACGTCGTCGAAAACGCTCCGGACGGCGCCGGGCTCGTCGTGCGCCAGCAGTTCGTGCAGACCGGCGCCACCCGCGGCGACCAGATCGCCGTCACCAAGGGCGTGAAGGTGGGGGATGTGGTCGTGACCGCGGGGCAGCTGAAGCTGCGCAACGGCGCCAGCGTCGTCCTCAACAATTCCGTGACCCCCGGCAACGCGGCGGCGCCGCAGCCCGATCATCCCTGAGCCGCGATGAACTTCACGGATCTCTTCATCCGCCGCCCGGTCCTGGCGACCGTCATCAGCCTGCTGATCCTGCTGATCGGATTCCGCTCCATCGAGCTGCTCAACGTCCGCCAGTATCCGCGCAGCGACATCGCCATCGTCACGGTGACCACCGTGTACGTCGGCGCCAGCGCCGACAACATCCGCGGCTTCATCACCACGCCGCTGGAGCGGGAGATCGCCAGCGCCGACGGCATCGACTACATGGAGTCGAGCAGCCTGCCGAGCGTGAGCACGATTACCGTGCACCTGCGGCTGAACTACGACCCCAACGCCGCGCTCACCCAGATCACCTCGAAGATCAGCCGCGTGCGCAACCAGCTGCCGGCCGACGCCCAGGACCCGGTGATCGACGTGCAGATGGCGGAGTCGACCGCGGCGATGTACATCATGTTCTCGAGCGATGTGCTCGATTCCAACCAGGTCACCGACTACCTGTACCGCGTCGTGCAGCCGAAGCTCACGGCGGTCTCGGGCGTGCAGAGCGCCCAGATCCTCGGCGCCCGCATCTTCGCGATGCGCATCTGGTTGAAGCCGGACCGGCTCGCCGCCTACGGCCTCAGCCCCTCGCAGGTCTGGCAGGCGCTCGCGACCAACAACTACCTGTCGGCGGTCGGCGCCACCAAGGGCATGTCCACCTCGGTCAATCTCAACGTCTCCACCGACCTGCATTCGGCGGAGGAATTCCGGCGCCTCGTCATCCGCGAGCAGAACAACGCCATCATCCGGCTGGGCGACGTCGCCGACGTGGCGCTCGGCGCCGAGAACTACGAGGCGAGCGTGAAGTTCGGCGGCAACCCGTGCACCGCCATCGCGATCAACGTCCTGCCGACCGCCAACGCGCTCACGGTGATCAGCGACGTCCGCAAGATCTTCCCCCAGATCGTGTCCCAGCTGCCGCGCGGCGTCTACGCCGGGATCCCCTACGACGCCACCGATTACATCCGGAGCGCGATCGACGAGGTGGTCAGCACGCTCATCGAGGCGCTGGTCATCGTCATCGTCATCATCTATCTCTTCCTCGGCACGGTGCGCTCGGTCGTGATCCCGATCGTGGCGATGCCCCTGTCGCTGATCGGCGCCTGCTTCCTGATGCTGGCGCTGGGCTTCACCATCAACCTGCTCACCCTGCTGGCCATGGTGCTGGCGATCGGCCTGGTGGTGGACGACGCGATCGTGGTGGTGGAAAACATCCACCGGCATATCGAGGAGGGGCTGTCGCCGCTGGAGGCGAGTCTCAAGGGGGCGCGCGAACTCGGCGGGCCCGTGATCGCCATGACGATCACCCTTGCCGCGGTGTACGCCCCGATCGGCTTCCAGGGCGGGCTGACCGGCGCGCTCTTCCGCGAATTTGCCTTCACGCTCGCGGGCGCGGTCATCGTCTCCGGCGTCGTGGCGCTGACGCTCTCGCCGATGATGTGCTCGAAGCTGCTCCGGCACGACGAGGGCAACCACCAGCGGTTCGCCCATTTCCTCGACCAGCAGTTCGACAAGGTCCGGGCGGCCTACCAGCGGCTGCTGCACGGCACGCTGAACTACCGGCCGGTCGTGGCGGTCTTCGCCCTCATCGTCTTCGCCAGTCTCGTGCCGTTCTACCTCCTCTCCAAGAACGACCTCGCGCCGGACGAGGACCAGGGGATGATCATCGCCCTGGGCTCGGCGTCGGCGAACGCCAACATCGACCAGCTGGCCTCCTATTCCGACCAGATCACCGGGATCGTGAAGGGATTTCCGGAGACGGCGCAGACCATCCAGATCAACGGCTATCCGGCGAGCAACAACAGCATCACGCTCATGGCCCTGACGCCGTGGGACCGGCGCCAGCGCACGACCATGCAGATCCTGCCGGAGCTCACGCAGAAGCTCGGCGCGGTGGCCGGCGAGCGGATGCTGGCCTTCCTGCGGCCGCCGCTGCCCGGCGCCGGCGGCGCCAACGTGCAGTTCGTCGTCGTCTCGACCGACGACCCGGCGCGCATCGCCCAGGTGGCGGACAACCTGGTGGTGGAGGCGGTCAAGAGCGGCCTGTTCTTCTACGCCGACAGCAACCTCAAGTTTGACCAGAACCAGGCGTACATCGACGTCGACCGCGACAAGGCGGCGGCCCTCGGCGTGAACATGGCGCAGGTCGGGGCCGACCTCGGCTCCCTGCTGGGCGGCAACTACGTCAACTTCTTCAACATCCAGGGCCGCAGCTACAAGGTGATTCCGCAGGTGCAGCGCGTCTTCCGGCTCAATCCCGAGCAGCTCGGCGACTTCTACGTCAGCACCGGCCGCGGCCAGCTGGTCCCGCTCTCGACCTTCGCCAAGGTCAGCTACCAGGCCCAGCCGCAGACGTTGAACCGCTTCCAGCAGCTCAACGCGGCGACGATCACCTGCGTGCCGAAGCCGGGCATCACCCAGGGGCAGGCGCTGGATTTCCTGAACGCCCGGGCGGGCGAGCTCTTTCCCGAGGGCTACACCGTGGACTACGCCGGCCAGTCGCGGCAGTTCATCCAGGAGAGCAGCACGTTCCTCGTCACCCTGGCCTTCGCGGTCATCATCATCTTCCTCGTGCTCGCGGCGCAGTTCGAGAGCTTCCGCGACCCGCTGATCATCATGCTCAGCGTGCCGCTGGCGATCTCGGGCGCGCTGGCCTTCATCTGTCTCGGCTATCACGGGCTGTCGCTGAATATCTACACCAAGGTCGGGCTCATCACGCTCATCGGGCTGGTGACGAAGCACGGCATCCTCATCACCCAGTTCGCCAACCAGCTCCAGCGCGAGGGCCGGCCGAAGCGCGCGGCGGTGGAGGAGGCGGCCGGCGTGCGGCTGCGGCCGATCCTGATGACGACCGCGGCGATGGTGCTGGGCGTGATGCCGCTCGTGTTCGCGTCCGGCGCGGGCGCGGTCAGCCGTCAGCACATGGGGCTGATCATCGCCACCGGGATGAGCATCGGCACGCTCTTCACCCTCTTCGTCGTGCCCACCGCCTACACCCTGCTGGCGCGCGACCACCATGCCGACCGCGAAAAACTCGGCCTGGCGCCGGCCGTCCCGCCCGCCTGAACCTCTTCCCAGCCCACCGCTCCTCATGAAGCCCATCGCCCTTACCCTCACCCTGGCCGCCGCCGCCCTTGCCGCGGGCGCCGGCCTGCGGGCGGAGACGCCCGTGCCCGACTCGCTGGACCTGAAGACGGCGGTCGGTTTCGCCCTGGAGAACAACTTCGCCATCCGCCAGGCGCGGGAGCGCATCCGGCAGCAGGAGGGCGTGGAGATCACGGTGCGGGCGCGCCAGATCCCCAACGTCGCCGCCGCCGGCAGCTACACCGGCAACGCGGCCGCGATCTCGAGCTACGCGCCGCCGGGCAACGACCGGGCGTGGAGCATCGCCCTGCAGGCCCGCCAGGTGCTGTACGCGGGCGGCGGGGTGAGCGCGGCGGTGCGCGGCAGCGCGCTCGCGCGGGAGGCGGCGGTGCTCGAGCTGCAGGGGGTGATCAACGCCGAGCTGCTGGCGGTGCGCACGCAGTACTACACCGTGCTGCTCGGCCGCGAGCGGATCCGGGTGGAGGAGGAGAACGTCCGGCTGCTGGCGGAGCAGCTGAAGGACGCGCAGAACCGGTTTGCCGCGGGGACGACGTCGAACTTCGACGTGCTGCGGGCGGAGGTGGCGCTGGCCAACGGGCAGCCGCCGCTGATCCAGGCGCGCAACGACTACCGGGTGGCGATCGAGCAGCTGCGCCAGCTGTTGGGCTTTGCGTCCAGCGGACCGGACGTGGCGAAGGTGCCGGAGTTCGCGGGCACGCTGGAGGCGGGCGCGCCGGTGACCTTGCAGCTCGCCGACGCCCTGGCCGCGGCGCGGGCGCACCGGCCGGAACTCCAGCAGCTGGCCCGGCTGGAACAGGCCGGCGAGCAGAACGTGGCGGCGAGCCGTTCGACCTACCTGCCGGAGGTCGACCTGGTGGCCGGCTACAGCTGGGTGCGCGGGCCGCTGTCCGCGGCCTGGGACGCGCGGCAGGACGGCTGGATCGCGGGCGTGCAGTCAAACTGGAACATTTTCGACGGGCGCGCCACGGCGGGCCGGGTGGTGCAGGCGAAGTCGCAGTTGGAGCAGGCGCGCCTGACCCTGGCCGACACGACGCTGGCGATCGAGGTGCAGGTGCGCCAGGCGTACTCCGCGCTGACCGAGGCGTGGGAACTGGTGCAGGCCTCGAGCAAGACCGAGGAGCAGGCGCAGGAGGCCCTGCGGCTGGCCAACGTGCGCTACGGCGCCGGCACGGCCACCCAGCTCGACGTGCTCAGCAGCCAGGTGGCGCTGACCCAGGCCCGCCTCAACCAGCTTCAGGCCTACTACGGCTACAGCGTGGCGCAGGCCGCCGTGCGCCAGGCGATGGGGCAGGCCGATGAGTACGTCATGCCCTGATCCGGACCGCGCCGGCCGGCGGGCGCGGCGGGATTTGTTTGCGGCGGACGGCACTTGTGCCCGCCGGATGGGTCGAAAGGTTGCCAAGGCCCTTGGTTATGCGAATCTTGGGGCTGAATGGTGAAAACTGTCCGGCGTCTGCTCATCGTCCTCGGGGTGTTGCTGGCCGTGGTCGTGTTGGCCGCGGCGCTGGCGTTCACTCCCGCGGTGCAGCGTTGGATCGTGCTGCGCGCGGTGGGCGGGCGCCCGGGCCTGAAACTCGACGTCGAGCGGCTCGCGGTGCGCCCCGGCTCCGTGGCGGTGCACCAGCTCAACCTGGCCTGGCCGCAGGGGCACCTGACGCTGGCGGACGCCACGGCCGAGGTTTCCCTGTGGGACTTGGTCGCCCACCGGCGGGTGAATCTGGGCAAGACGTCGGTCGTCGGGTTGAAGGTGGACCTCGCGTCCGCCCCGGGCCGCGACCCCGCCGCGCCGGCGGGCGGGTCCGCGCCGATCCTCCCGGTGGCCACGGTGGCCGGCGCCCCGGTGCTCTTTTCGTCCTTTGACGGTGTTTTCGGCCACCTGCGCCTGCCGGTTCCGGTGACCCTGGGCCAGTGCCATGTCGAGGCCGAGGTGCTCTATCCGCAGCGGGCAGGGATGGCGGCGGGCCGCGCCCGGGTGACGCTCGATGGCGGCCATTTCGCGCCGGGGCAGGAGGCGAAGTTCGATTTCGACGCGGTGCTCAACAACTCCGACCCCGCGGCCCCGGTGGCCACGGTCGAGGCGCGGGGCACCCTGACCATCGCCCTCGATGCCCGCGGCGACTTCCTCCGCTTCAACACCCGCACCGAGGCCGTTGCCCGCGGGCCCAAGCTCGCGACCCCCGCCCGGCTGCAGGCCTACGTGGCGCTGGAGCGCACCGCCGCGGGCGAGGCCTACGCGGCGCTCCTCGACTCGCTGGACGGGCCGTCGCCCCGCCATCTGCTCAATTTCAACGTCGACTACGTGGCCGCCTCCGCGCAGCTCGCCGGCACCTGGGAGGTGGCGGCGGGCGATCGCGACCTGGCGCCGTTCACGCTCGGACTGGCCCTGCCGGAATTCTCCGCGGTGGGCGAGGGGCGCTTCGAGTTTCATCCCGGCACCCAGGCCGCCCGCCTCGCCGGCCGGCTCAGCGCGAGCTGCTCGCGGCTCGAGGTCGTCGATGCCCGGCTGCGCGAACTCGACGGCTTGGGCGCCACCTCCAGTTTCGACGTCGACTACGACGGCAACCGCATCCGCGTGGTCGACCTCCTGGCCAAGGTCAGCGGGCGCAAGCCGTTGCTGACCCTGCAGTCAATCCAGCCGTTCTCCCTGGAACTGTCCACCCACCAGCTGCTGGCGGCCGACCCGCAGAAGGAGCTGATGCGGGTCGAGATCGAGGGACTGCCGGTGCCCTGGCTCCGGCCGTTTCTGCCGCCGGGTCTCACAGTCGACGGCGACGAGCTGACTGGCGCGTTCGCCGTCGCGGTGCGGGACCAGAGCATCTGGCTGCACACCCTGACGCCGCTCGGCGTGGGACGCCTCGCGGTGGCCTCGGGCGGAAGGGTGCTGCTCCCGGCGAGCGACCTGACGCTGCAGGCGGACATCGAGCACTCCCGGCAGTCGACCCGCGTGCAGCTCGAGCGCCTGAGCCTGCGCACCGCGACAGGCGACGCCCTGGACGCCCACGGCGACTTCGAGACGCGGAGCGGTGGCGTGGCGGGCCGGGCCGCCTTCGAGGGGCGGCTGCCGGCGCTGCTGGCCGCCTACGCGCCGGTCGGCCCGGTGCAGGCACGGGGCAGCGCCGAGTTTTCCCAGAGCGCCAACATCGTGCGGATCGAGCAGCTGGCCCTGAGTGTGCTCACGATGGAGGGCCGGACGATGGCGAGCGTCACGACGCCGGAGGCCTTCAGCGTCGACACGGTGAGCCGGCAGGTGACCACCGCTTCCGGCCGGCCGGGGGAGGTGCTGCACCTGCAGCTCAACCAGTTCCCGCTGGCGATGCTGCAACCCTGGCTGGGCGGCCTCGAGGTGGGCGGCGAACTGGCCGACGGCGGATTGTCCCTCTCGACGCGGGATGGACGGCTGAGTCTCGCCACCGCGTCTCCGTGGCGGCTGGAAAGTCTCGCGCTGGGCGGCGGCGGGCGCCGCTGGCTGCAGGATCTGGCGGCCGAACTGCAGCCGTCGGCCGAGTATTCCGCCGATGGCCTCAAGGTCTCGCTCGCCTCGATCCGGGTGCGCAACGCAGCCGGCTCCAGCCTGTTCACCGGCCACGCCGACTTCAGCGCGGGGCCGAATCTGGCGCAACCGAAGCTGGATGGAACGGCGGCGTTCGAACTGGCATTGGCGGACCTGGCGGGGCAGCCGTTGCTGGCGGGGGAGACGCTCCCGGGCCAGGGCAAGCTCAGCGGCGAGACGAAGTTCTCCCTCGACCATGACCTGCTCGGCGAAGGCCGCTTCACGCTCAACGGCCTGGTGTCCGCCGCGAACGGCGAGCCGCTGCCGGTGGCCAACCTCTCCTTCCGCGCCGGCGTGAGCGAGAAGGGCGACATCGCCCTGCAGGTGCCGCTGCTGGTCGACCGGGCGGGCGAACGCTCCGACCTGACCCTGGCCGCCAGCCTGCACCCGGCACCCGGCGGCCGGACACTCGAGGCGAAGATCACCGGCACGCACGTGGTGGTGGACGATCTGGCGGCCCTCGCGCGCGCCTTGGCGATGCCCGCCGCCGTCGGGCCCGCGGCCGCGCCCGGCGCGCCGCCGGCCGCACCCGCCGGAATCGGGCCGGCGTGGGCCGGCCTGACGGGGCAGGCCACGCTCGACGTGAAATCGCTGGTCTATGGCCGGAGCGCCGAGATCACGGGCCTCACGGGCCGGGTCACGCTCGGCCCCACGCGGGCCATCGTCGACCAGGTCGCCGGCAAAGTGGGCGCGGACGGACAGCTGAAGCTCGGCGCCGAGATCCGGTATGCGGCCGGACAGCCGCTGCCCTACACCTCGAAGCTCGACTTTAACCTGCAAGGGTTCGAGGTCGGCCCCCTGTTCAAGGTCATCGCCCCCGACCGGCCGCCCACCGTCGAGGGCCGGTTCGACATCAAGAGCCAGGCGGAGGGCGCGGGCGCCACGCTGGCCGATCTCCTGGGGCGCACGCGCGGCGACGTCGCGCTCCAGAGCCGCAAAGGGACTTTCCGGGGTTTGCAGCAGGCGGCCAACGTGTCTCGCGCCGCCGGCATCATCGGCAGCGCGGCGCGGCTGTTCGGCAACCTGGGCGAGAGGGTCGAGAATCTGACCTCCCGCGTCGACGTGGCCGCCGAGGTGGCCAATGTGCTGGCGCAGGTGCCCTACGATCAGCTCAACGTCCGCCTGTCCCGCGATCCGTCGCTCAACGTCAAGATCTCGGACTTCACCCTCGTGTCGCCGAACGTGCGGCTGCAGGGCGACGGCCAGATCACCTACGACGCGGCGAAGAGCCTGCTGGGCCAGCCGCTGCAGCTCCGGGTCAACATGGGCGTGATGGGCCAGATGGAGAGCCTGCTGACGAAAGCGAAGTCCTCACTGCTCTCCGGCGAGCGCGACGACCTCGGCTACATGAAGCTGAAGGACCCGTTCGTCATCGGCGGAACCCTGGGCAAGCCGGATCCGAGCCAGCTCTACACCCTGCTGGGGCGCTCGGTGCTGGACATGCTGCTGCATTAAGGAAGCCCGAGGCGCGGAGCTTCGACCTCATGGATGTAGGGCCGGACCTCGTGTCCGTGCCGATCGAAAATCTCAACACGGCTGCCGGCATCCGCCGTCGCTCCTGCGGAGCTTTGGCGGGACAAGAGCGGCAGCCCTACGTGACGGACCTTCGATCTCCCGGATGGGCCGGCGCCTGGCCTGCCTGCCGGGGTCCAGAGGTCAGGAGTCAGAGATCAGAGGTTAGAAGGCACCATCGAGGCTGGAGCGTGCTGACCTCTGACTTCTGATTACGCCTCAGATCCCGATCAGCATCCGCGGGATCTTCTTCTTCTCGAGCGGCGCGCCGAGGCCGAGCGGCGTCGAGGCCGGCACGGTGTCCGGATTCACGTACGTGCCGAACATCCGGTCCCAGAGGCTGAAGGTGGTCCCGAAATTCCGGCGGCAGAGCTCCGAGGCGGAGTGGTGCACCCGGTGGTAGGCCGGGGTGATGAAGAGGTATTTCAGCGGCCCGATGGGCACGTCGATGTT
>DATJUU010000104.1:0-2906 GCA_035502155.1 Opitutaceae bacterium | reverse complement strand
GGCCAGCGTGCCCATGCCCCGGTACTGCTTGTAGAGCTTGCCATTGATCTCGAGGATCTCGCCCGGCGCCTCGCGGCACCCGGCGAACAGGCCGCCGCAGATCACCGCGTCGGCGAGGGTGAGCGCCTTGACGATGTCGCCGGACTTGGCGATGCCGCCGTCGGCGAGGATGCGCACGCCCTTGGCGGCGGCGCCGCGGCTGCAGACGTAGAGGGCAGTCAGCTGCGGGATGCCCACGCCGGCCACCAGCCGCGTGGTGCAGATCGAGCCGGGGCCCTGGCCGACCTTGATGACGTTGGCGCCGCAGTCGGCGAGGAACTCCACCCCGCCCGCGCTGGTGACGTTGCCGGCGATGATGGTCAGGGCGGGGAAAGCCTGCCGGATCAGCTTCACGATCTCGCCGACGCCCTTGCTGTGGCCGTGGGCCGTCGAAACCGCGACTGCGTCCACCCCTTCCTCGATGAGCGCGGTGACGTGATCGCCGATCCGCGTGCGGTCCAGTTCGCCCGAGGGCTTGCGCAGCGGCGCGATCGCGGCGCCGGCGACGAGGCGGAAGTGGGCGTCACGGCTGGGTTTCCGGCGCGACCGGGTCTCGCCCACGATGCGCTCGACGTCGGTGCTGGTGACGAGGCCGCGGAGGCGGTCGCCTTCGTCCACCACGAGCATCTTGTTGATGCCGATGTGCTCGCTGAAAAACCCGTCCGCATACTTGATCGGGTCGCCGCCGAGGTCCCGCTGCCGCACCGTGGTGAGCTTGGCCCGCGGGGTCATCGCCTCGGTCACCTTTTTGGCGCGATAGCGCTCCTTGACGATGCTGCCGGGGAGGAGCCCGACGAGGCGCCCCTGGGCGTCGACCACGGGGAAGGTCTGGAATCCGAACCGCCGCTGCTCGATCATCGCGAGGACGTCCCCCACCGTGAGTTCCGGGGCGACGGTGATCGGATCCTGGATCAGGCCGTGGACGTGGCGCTTCACGCGCGCCACTTCCTTGACCTGGTCGGCGGCGGCCATGTTGCAGTGGATGAGGCCGAGGCCGCCGTTGAGCGCCATGGCGATGGCCATCCGCGACTCGGTGACGGTGTCCATGTCCGACGAGATGATCGGAATCTGCAGGCGCAGCGCGTCCGTGAGCTGCGTTGTCAGGTCGGCGTCCCGCGGCAGGATCTCCGAGAAAAGCGTCGCCAGCGAGATGTCGTCGTAGGTCAGCGCCGTGGGCAGGCTCGCGCGGAAAAACTCGTCGGCGGCCGGGTAATACTGGGTGTCGGTCGGGTTGGCAATCGCGACGCGCTTAGTCATGGTTGCCATGAACGACATAACGCCGTGGCGAAAAATCGCAACGCCTTTTTCCAGCATGCGCCGGCGCCGGGCCGCGCGCGCGGTTGCCTGCGCGGCCGCGGCCGTTACATCTGGGCACCGTGAGCCACCCGCTGAGTTTCCGCCGCTACCGCCTGCCGTTCCGCGCGGTGGTGCACACGGCGCACGGTCCATGGCGCGGGCGGGAGGGCCTGCTGGTGCGGGTGGAGGGCGCGGCGGGCCGGGCCGGCTGGGGCGAGGCGGCGCCGCTGCCGGCGTTCGGCACGGAGACGCTGGCGGAGGCGGAGGAGGCGCTGGCCGGCCTGGGGGGCGCCGTGGACGGCGCGGCCCTGGCGGGGGTGCCGGAGCATCTCGGGTGCGTGCGATTCGCGCTGGCGTCGGCCCTGGCGCCGGAGGCGGTCGGGCCGCCCGCCGTTGCCCGCCTGGCGGTGGCGCGGCTGTTGCCGGCGGGCCGGCCGGCGCTCGCAGCCGCCGATCGCGCGCGGGCGGAGGGTTTCGCGGCTTTCAAATGGAAGGTCGGCGTGGAGGGGATCGAGGACGAGCTGCCGATGCTCGACGACCTGCTGGCACGCCTGCCGGCGGACGCTCGCCTGCGGCTGGACGCCAACGGCGCCTGGACGACGCGGCAGGCGGGCCGCTGGCTGGAGCGCTGCGCGGACCGGCCGATCGAGTTCGTGGAGCAGCCCTGCTTCGCCGGCGCTTCGCAGGGCGCGGCCGGCGTGCGCCGAGTCGAGGATGCCTTGCTGGGTTTGGCGGCCGACTTTCCGACGCCCATCGCGCTGGACGAATCGGTGGCCGGGCTGGCGAGCCTGCGGCGGTGGCTGGAGCGCGGCTGGCCGGGCGTCGTGGTCGTCAAGCCGGCGCTGGCCGGCGCCCCGGCCGAGATTCAGGCCCTGCTGGCGGCGCACCGGGCCGACGCGGTGTTTTCGTCGGCGTTCGAGACGGCGATCGGGCGGCAGGCGGCGCTGCGCCTGGCCCTGGCCTACCGCGGGCCCCGGACGGCGCGCGCCCTGGGATTCGGCGCCGGCGCGTTGTTCGGTGATGCGCGGCTGGACGGTCCGCCGGCCACGCCGTTCCTGACCGCCGGGGATGTGGACCACATCGACGCGGAGGCCGCATGGAACGCGTTGACCTAGCCCGCCTGCTGGGTGCGTCGACCGGTCCGGGCCGGCCGCGCGACGTGACCATCTCGACCGCGGAGCCCGCCGAATTCATGGCGCAATTCGCCGCCGGCGTGGCCGCGGGCGGGGCGGTGTTTGTGGCCGATCCGCGCTGGGGCGCGTCGGAGCAGTCGCAATTCTCCGCCCTAATAGACCCTGAACTCAGAACCCAGAACTCTGAACCGGGCGGCAGCGCCGGTTGGCTCTGCCTGCCGACGGGCGGCTCAAGCGGGGCGGTGCGCCTGGCGCGGCACGACCAAGACACCGTCGCGGCCGCCGTGCAGGGCTGCCGGCGGCATTTCGAGGTCGAACGCGTCAATGCGGTCGGCGTGCTGCCGCTGCATCACGTGAGCGGCCTGATGGCGTGGCTGCGCTGCGCGCTGACCGGCGGCCGGTACCAGCCGTGGGCGTGGGCGGATCTGGAGGCCGGGC
>DATJUU010000103.1:0-4341 GCA_035502155.1 Opitutaceae bacterium | reverse complement strand
CACCTGGTGGCGCGGCGCGCTCTACGGGGCGTTGCTCGGCACGCTCGTCGCGCTCAGCGCCCGCCCGTCCTGACTCCATGAACCTTTTCCGCTCGTGGTTCCTCCTGGCCGCGTTCGCCGCGGTCTCCCTCCCGGCCGCCGAACCGTGGACGCTCGACCACGCGCTCGAGGTTGCGCTCAAGAACAGTCCCGACGCCCGGATCGCCCGCCAGCGGGTCGCCGGCGCCGAGGCCCTGGCCGATCAGGCGCGGTCGGCGTGGTATCCGCAGGTCCTCCTGCAGGGACGGTACACCCAGACCAACAACCCGATGATGGCGTTCGGGTCGATTCTCAACCAGCGGGCCTTCAATTTCGGCCTCGATTTCAACGATCCCGGTCGGATCGACAACCTGAACGCCACCGGCACCGTGGCCTACAATCTCTACAGCGGCGGCCGCGCCTCGGCCGGGCTGGCTGCGGCGAAGGAGGGCGCCCGCGCCGCCGCCGAGGATTTGCGCGCCGCCCAGCTGCAGCTCGGCGCCGGGGTCGTCAAGGCCTGGCTCGACCTCGGCAAGGCCCGCGAGGCCGTCGCCGCCGTCGAGGCGGGCGTCAGGGGCTACACCGCGGCAGTGAGCGTCGCCCAGGCGCGCTTCGATGCCGGCCAGATGCTGAAGGCCGATCTGCTGAGCCTCGAGGTCCAGCTCGCCCAGACGCAGGAGAACCTCGCGGCCGCCCGCCACGGCGCGGCGCTGGCCGGGCGCGCCTTCCTCTTCGTGCTCGGGCTCGACGCGACCGGCGAGCCGGTGACGCTCGCCTCCGACGACCCGGCGCTCGCGCGTCTGGCGCCGCCGGCGACCAACGATTTCTCCGGGCGGCCCGAGCTCGTCGGCCTACAGGAGCGCGTGCGAGCCGCCGAGGCGATGGTCCGCGCCGCCCGCGACGGCCGCCTGCCCACCGTCAACGCCTTCGCCAGCTACCAGGTCGACCGCGGCTGGCAGCTCGACCGGTCGGCCGACAGCTGGCTGGCCGGCGTGTCCGTCGACCTCAACGTCTTCGACGGCGGCCAGACGGGCGGGAAAATCCGCCAGGCCACCGCCGAGCTGGAGCAGGTAAAGGAAATGTTCCGCAAGGCCACGCTCGGCATCGGCCTCGAGGTCGAGCAGGCCCGGCTCGCTCACGACGAGGCGGTGGAACGCCTCGCGGTCACCGCCCGTGCGGTCGGGCAGGCCGAGGAGAGCGCCGCGCTCAGCCACGCCCGCTTTGAGCAGGGCGCGCTGCTGACCGCCGACCTGATCGGCGTCGAGGGCCGCCTGATCGAGGCGCGCATGCACCGCGCCGTCGCCGTGGCCGACGAACGGCTCGCCCTCGCCGAGTGGCGCTGCGCCCTCGGCCTTGATCCGCTCCCCCAACCCTGACCCCGCCTTTTTCCCCATGAATCCCGTCCGCTTCCTCCTTTCCCTGTCGGTCCTGGCTTTGCTCGCCGGCTGCGCCGACCGCAGCGCGCCCGAGGGCGCCGCGAGCCTGCCGCCGGTCCGCGTGCATGCCACCACCATCCACGCCGTCGAAGTGCACGTGCTGGTCGACATCGCCGGCACCGTGCGGCCCGTCCAGCGGGCGCAGATCGCCGCCAAGGTCATGGGGGTGATCGCGGACCTGCCGGTCGCGCTCGGGCAGCGGGTCAAGGCCGGCGATCTCCTCGTGCAGATCTCCGCCGGCGAGATCTCCGCCCGCCTGGCCCAGGCCGAGTCGCAGCTCAACCAGGCGCGACGCGACCTGACGCGTGAGCGCGACCTGCTGGCCAAGGGCGCCAGCACCCCCGACATGGTCAAGAATCTCGAGGACCGCTACGCCATGACCGAGGCGATGATGCGGGAGGCGCAGGTCATGCTGGGCTACACCGCGGTGCGCGCGCCGTTCGACGGCGTGGTCGCCCGCAAGCTCGCCAACCCCGGCGATCTGGCCGCGCCCGGCCAGCCGCTGCTGGAGGTCGAAGGCACGACGGACTTCCAGGTCGAGGCCGGGATTCCCGATTCCCTGGCCGCGCGCCTGGCGCCCGGCGCGACGCTGGCCGTCGAGGTCCCCGCGGCGGGCGCGGACTTCTCCGGGCGGCTGGTCGAGCTGTCCTCGGCCGCCGATCCCCTGACGCGCACGGTGACGGCCAAGATCGCCGTGCCGGCGGGCGCGGCGGTGGGTTCGGGCCAGTATGCCCGCGTCCAGGTGGCGGGGGCGCCCATCACGGTGCTGCTCGCGCCGGCCGGCGCGGTCTCGGTGCTCGGCGAGATGGAACGGGTTTTTGTGGCGGAGAACGGCCGCGCCATTTTGCGGCTGGTGAAGACCGGCGCCGCCCGCGGCAGCCAGGTGGAAATTCTGTCCGGGCTCGCCGACGGCGACCGCGTCGTCACCGATCCGCCCGCCGGCCTGCGCGAGGGCACGCCGCTGGAGATCCAGCCGTGAGCGCCGCGCACGGATCACCCTTTCCCGATCCCGGCCGGTACGGCTTCGCCGGCCGGATGGCGGCGCGCTTCATCGACTCGAAGCTGACGCCGATCCTGGTCGCGGCCTCGCTGCTGCTGGGGGTCTTCGCGGTGCTGATGCTGCCGCGCGAGGAGGAGCCGCAGATCAAGGTGCCGATGATCGACGTCATGGTCGCCATGCCCGGCGCCGAGCCCGCGGAGGTCGAGAGCCGGGTGACGCGGCCGATGGAGAAGCTCCTCTGGGAGATCCCCGGCGTGGAGTACCTCTACTCCACCGCCATGCCCGGTGCCGACCTCACCATCGTGCGCTTCAAGGTGGGCGAGGACCTGGAGAAGAGCCTGGTGAAGCTCAACCAGAAGCTGCAGACCAACTTCGACCGCATCCCGCTCGGGGTCACCCCGCCGCTGGTCAAGCCGCGCACGATCGACGACGTGCCGATCCTCGCCCTGACCTTCCACAGCGCCCGCTACGACCATTTCATGCTGCGGCGGATCGCCGCCCAGGTGGACGACGCGGTGAAGGCCATCCCGCAGGTGGCCGAGACCACCCTGATCGGCGGCACCCGCCGCCAGATCCGGGTCGCGCTCGACCCGCAGCGCCTGGCGTCGCGCAACCTCAGCGCCGCGTCCCTCGTGCCGATGCTCCAGCAGGCCAACGCCCAGGCCCAGACCGGCGCCCAGGCGTTCGCCAACCGGGAGACCCTGCTCCAGACCGGCACCTTCTTCCGCGACGCGAGCGACGTGGGCTCGGTCGTGGTCGGCGTCGTTGACGGCCGCCCGGTCTATTTGCGCGACGTCGCGACGATCACCGACGGCCCCGAGGAGCCGTCGAACTACGTGCTCTTCGGACAGGGCGGGCATGTCGCCGGCCTCGCCGAGGCCGGTCCGGGGTCGGCGACCCCGGCCACAGCCGCCGAGGACGCCGCCGTCACCCTCAGCATCGCCAAGCGCCCCGGCGCCAACGCGGTCGACGTCGTGGCCGACGTCCTGCGCAAGGTCGACAGCCTCAAGGGCACGCTCATCCCCGCCGACGTGGCCGTGGCGGTCACGCGCGACTACGGCGCCACCGCGAGCGAGAAGTCGAACGAGCTGCTGCTGCACATGGGCCTCGCCGTCTTCGGCGTCGCCGTGCTCATCCTGCTCTTCCTCGGCTGGCGCGAGTCGCTGGTCGTCATGCTCGCCATCCCGGTGACGCTCGGCCTGACGCTGCTGGTCTTCTACCTCTACGGCTACACCCTCAACCGGATCACGCTCTTCGCGCTCATCTTCTCGATCGGCATCCTGGTCGACGACGCGATCGTGGTGGTGGAGAACATCGTCCGCCACATGGGGCTGCCGAGCTGCCGGCGCAAGCACCTGCTCCAGATCGCGGTCGAGGCGGTGGACGAGGTGGGCAACCCGACCATCCTCGCGACCTGGGCCGTGATCGCGGCCGTGCTGCCGATGGCGTTCGTGAGCGGGTTGATGGGGCCGTACATGCGGCCGATCCCGATCGGCTCGAGCGCGGCGATGCTCTTCTCGCTCATGGTGGCCTTCGCGGTCACGCCCTGGGCCGCGCTCAAGGTCCTGCGCGGCCACGTGCGGCACCCCGAGCACGCCGCCGAGTTCGTCGACACCACGGCCGCCAAGGAGGACGACGAGGCCGCCGACGAGGCGATGCCCGACAACTTCTTCACCCGCGCCTACAGCCGGGTCATGCGTCCGCTGCTCGCCCACCGCGGCCGCCGCTGGGCGTTCCTCGCCGTGGTCGCCGGCCTCACCGCCGGCGCGCTGGGGCTGGTCGGCGTGGGCGCGGTCAAGGTGAAGATGCTCCCCTTCGACAACAAGTCGGAGTTCCAGGTGATCCTCAACATGCCGAAGGGCAGCACGCTGGAGCAGACCGCGGCGG
>DATJUU010000102.1:0-19995 GCA_035502155.1 Opitutaceae bacterium | reverse complement strand
ACCAGCACCACCCCGAGGCCGAACACCAGCATCGGCTCGTGCCCCGAAAAGCCCGCCACGTAGTGGCCGAGGAAGACGATCGCGAGCAGGGCGATGCCGGCGAAGCCAAAAAAGCCGAAGCCCGGCGTCTTGAATTCGATGAACAGGCACACGAAACCCAGCCCCAGCAGCACGGGACTGATCGCGTTGAGGTACTGGGCCAGCCACTCCGACCAGGTGACCTCGAGCCGCACCGTGCGATACCCGCCCGCGCCGTATTTCTGGCGCAGCAGATCCTCGAGGGTCTTGGCCGTGCCGGCCGAAAGCAGCGGCTGCGGCGGCGTGCCGTAGGTCTTCGCCGCCTCCACGGCCGTGAGGGAGAGCAGCTCCCCCTTGGGCTTGATCACCGTGTCGCCGATCTTCAGCTCGTAATCCTTGTCGATCATGGCCGAGATCACCTGGCCGCGATAGCCCTCGCCCTCGGTGACCGCGCGCATCCGCGCCTTGAGGAAGCTCACGATCTTCAGCCGCATCGTCTCCTCGATGTCCTGGCCGGTGGACGTCACGGGCGCGGCCGCCCCGATGACCCCGTCCGGCGCAAACCAGATCTCCTGGGTGGTCGCGGCAATGAACGAGCCGGCCGAGGCCGCCTCGTTGTCCACATAGGTGATCGTCCGCCCGGGGAACTTCCCGAGGTCGCCCATGATGTCGAGGGTGACATCGAGCGCCCCGCCCGGCGTGTTCATGTCCAGCACGACCGCGTCGGCCTTGCTCTCGATCGCCTCCTTCAGGCCGCGGCGCAGAATATAGAGCACCGGCCGGGCGATCTCGTCGCGCACGGGCAGGACGTAGACCGTGACGGGCCTCGCCGGCGCGGTCCCGCCGCCCGCCGGAGCCGGCGGCGGCGGGGCGACCTCGGCGGCCCCGGCGGCGAGCATCGCCGCGGTCAACGCCAGCCAGAGAAAAGCGAGTCTCCGCGACATGAATTCGCACCCATAGTGGCGGGCCCCCACCCCCGAGGCAAGCGCCCCGAGGCCCGCCGCCGTTACAAGTGGAGCCGGGGTTTCTCCCGGCGCGCCGCAACCCGCCGGGGCCGAACCGGTCCAAGCTTCGCCGGCCGGCGCCGCCGGGCGGCCAAAAATGTTTTTGTCGGCATCCGCCCGATTCTCTACATCCTTCCCTATCCATGGAAAAAGTCCCCTACCTCGGCCGCACCCTGACGCGCTGGCAGGTGGGCCCCTCCACGTTCCTCGCCCTTCCCGAAAAGGGGGCGCGCCTCATGAACTGGCACCTCACGCTCGCCGACGGGACGGTGCGCGACGTCATCTTCTGGCCCGAGCTGCAGACGCTCGACGACGTCGCCAAGGTCCGCGGCGGTAACCCGATCCTGTTTCCGTTCTGCGGCCGCTCGTTCGACCAGGGAGCGATCCATTGCTGGCGCGACGACAACGGCCAGCGCCGGGCGATGCCGATCCACGGCCTGGCGCGGCAGGGGGACTTTCAGGTCACCCGCCTTGATGAACGCGGCTTCACCGCCCTCTTCCAGCCCGGCGAGGAGGCCCGCGCCGCCTACCCGTACGATTATGAGTTCAGCGTGAGCTACCGCTTCGAGCCGCTGTCGCTGTTCGTCGAGCTTCGCCTGCGCAACCTCGGCACCCGGCCGATCCCGTGGTGCGGCGGACACCACTTCTATTTCACCCTGCCCTGGCGCGAGGGGCGCACCCGGGCGGACTACTCGATCCGCATCCCCGCCGGCGCGACGGTGCGGCAGAATTTCGAGACCGGGCAGCTGCATCCCGGCCCGCGCCTCCACGCCACCGAGGCGCTCACCAACAAGGACCTGATCGACGTTTTTCACACCGCCCTGAAGAACAACGCCGTCGTCTTCGGCGAGCGCGCGGGTTCCGACCGGGTGACCGTCCGGCTCGGCTCCGACCGCGTTCCGCCCAAGCAGGCGGTCGTGGTCACGTGGACCGCGGCGGACGATTCGCCGTTCTACTGCGTCGAGCCCTGGATGGGCCCGGCCAACGCCGGCGAGCACAAGATCGGCCTCCATCAGGTCGCCCCGAGCGAAACCGAGACGTTCCTGGTCGAGGTGAGCCTGGCCTGAATCTCCCGTGCGGCGCGGCCGCCCGGCACCCTTCGCTCATGATCTCCGCCCATCCGCCTCTGGCCATCTTCGACATCGGGGGGCCCGAGGTCCTGCTGATCATGCTGGTGGCGCTGCTGCTTTTCGGCAGCAAGCGCCTCCCGGACCTGGCCCGCAGCCTGGGCAAATCCATCCGGGAATTCAAAAAGGCGACCGCCGGGCTGGAGGAGGAGTTTCGGCGCGCGATGGATGCCCCGCCGCCCCCGCCGCCGCGGCCCCCCGCCGCAGCCACGGTTCCGACCAGCCCGAACGCGCCGGCCAGCCCGGCCCCGCCCGCACCGCCAGTCCCGCCGCCCCCGTCTTCGCCGGCCGAGGACCATCATTCCGACGCGTAAGCCGCCGCCGCGCAGCCCGCCACCCGGCGATGGATCGCGATCCACCCCCCGTCCGCATCCCGATCACGGGCGAACTGGATCTGCACACGTTCCGGCCCGCCGAGGTGGCCGATTTGCTCGAGGATTACCTGCATGAATGCCAGCGGCGCGGCCTGACCGAGGTGCGGATCATCCATGGCAAGGGCTCCGGCGCCCTGCGTGAAACCGTGCGGGCGCGGCTGCGCCGGTCGCCGCGCGTGCTGTCCTTCCGGCAGGGTGACGAGACCAGCGGCGGGTGGGGTGCGACCGTCGTGCGGCTCAAGCCGGCGGCCGCTTGACCAGACCGGCCGCCTTTCATCCATCGGCCAAGGTCGCCGTCGGTCACCGTGGCATTGCACCGGCGCCGAAAGCTGGCAAGCTCGGGCCCGTCATGAACACCGCGCTCTTTTACGGCCTCGTGCTCGGGCTCGCCGGCATCGTCCTGTCGCTCATCAGTTATTTCCTCGGATTCCAGACCGACAAGATCGCGCTGGAACCCTGGGTGGGCCTGGTGCAATTGGCCGTGTCCGTCACTGTGCTCTGGCTCGGTATCCGGGCGGCCCGGGAGGACTCGAAGGACAAGTCGCTCACCTATGGGCGCGGGGTGCGCACCGGATTCCTGATCTCCCTGTATTCGACCCTCATCTCCATCGTCTACTCGGTCATTCACGTGACCTATATCAACCCCGCGTACCCCGACTACAAAATCGAGGCCTTGCGCCACGACTGGACACGGAAGGGAATGACCGACGCGCAAATGGCCTCGCTCGAAAAGTTCACACGGATGCTCTTCTCGCCGGTGCTCATGTCGATCTACCTTCTGATTGTGCTGGTCGCCTTAGGGGTCGTGATCTCCCTCGTCCTCGCGGCGTTTCTGAAGCGCGCCGCCGCCCCGGACCTGCCACCGGTGATCTCCCCGGAGCCGCCGCCGGCCTGAAGGCTCCGCCCCGCGCCCGAGCGTTTCGCCACCCCGCCAAAGAAAGAGGCCGGAGCCCCTCGGCTCCGGCCTCCCAGTTCTGAGTCAACGCACCGGTGGCTTATCGGTCGCTGTGAATACGGCGCTTCGCGCCGTAATCAAAGGACGCCAGAGCCATCAGCGCGACCACCGCGCCAAACCCGACGACGAGGTAGAGCGATCGGAAATCGTCCACCTTCGCCGGGGCTAGGCCGAGGAAAGCCGCTACCGCGAGCACCGCGCCCGCCGGAACGAGTTTCGTCAGTCTGTTCAGGTTCATGGTTACTTTCTGTTTCGTATTAATGGTCCCTTGCGGAACCGCGGATAGCTTACGCCGCTCTTGCGATAATCAAAGCAAACTGTATCTATCCATATCATAGTTTTTACCTATGGAACTCTACCAACTTCGATACATTTTGGCCGTCGCAGAGGCGGGCAATTTCACACGCGCCGCCGAGAGGACTAATCTATCTCAACCGTCTTTGAGCCAGCAGATTATAAATCTCGAGCGCGAGCTTGGGCACAAGCTCTTCCACCGCCTGGGCCGGCGTGCCGTGCCGACGGAGGCCGGGCAGGTGCTTCTCGAACGGGCACGCCGGATCGTCCTCGAGGTTGAGGACGCCACCAAGGCCCTAAAGGACAGTCCCACGCTGGAACGGCGCATCAAGGTGGGCGCCGTCCAAACCCTCGCCCCCTATTTGTTCCCCCGCCTGATCGAGCGCTGCCAGGCCAACCACCCCAACCTGGCCGTCGATACCCACGAGGATTTCCGCGTCGATCTGGTCCGGGGGGTCGTGGACGGTTACCTCGATCTTGCCATCGTGCCGCAACCGGTAAAAGACCCCCGCATCTCGGTGGAACCGCTGTTTGGCGAGCCACTCCTGCTGGTGGTGGGCCGCACCCATCCGCTGGCCACCAAGCCCGTGATCGCGGCAGCGGATCTGGCGGCGGAGCGTTTCGTCCTCCTCGGCCACGCCAGTTCCTTGGCGATGGAAATCGAGCGATTTTGCGGCGACCACAACTTTGTCCCGCAGCTGGGGCACCGGTGTTCGCAGGTCGCAACCGTAAAGGCCCTGGTGGCCCTGGGCCGGGGTGTCTCCATCCTGCCGCGGATCGCCTTCCGTCCGGACGACAAGAAAAACCTGGTCTACCGGGAGCTCAGCGGCGGCACGCCGACGCGGGATGTCGTGGTCATCCGCCACCTGCAGCGCTACCAGACGATGGGCGCCGAGCAGTTCCTCAAGGAGCTGCGCGCGATGATCACGGACCTGGTCGCCGCCGGCGAGCTGAGCGGCGCGCCGGCGATGGACACCTGACGCGCCCGGCGGCACGAGCCCGCCGGCCCCGGGATTCTTTCGGGTTTGCCCGCACCTGGCCCCGCCTGTAGCGTCCAATCCGCTATGATCGACCTCATCAAAAAGACGCTGCTCGCGGGGGTGGGAGCCACCATCATCACCAAGGACAAAGTCGAGGAAGCGCTGCAGGACTATATTCGCCAGGGCAAGGTTTCGGCCGGCGATGCGCGCATCATGGCCGAGAAAATCGCCGAGCAGGGGCGCAAGGAATTTGAGCTCATGAGCGGGGAGCTGGCGGCCAAACTCAAACAACTCGCGGAGAAGGCCGACCTGTCCCACAAGGCGCGCGTCGAAGCGCTGGAAGCCCGGGTCAAAAAACTCGAGGACGCCCTCGCCGCCCGCTCCGGCCCAGGCCGCTCCACCTGATCCACCCCGCCCGCCTGCCGCCATGCCGGGCGTCTCGCTCAAGCCCTTCGACCTGCTGGCCAACGCCATGCGGGCGAAAGAAATCGCCGTCGTGCTCGTCAAGCACGGCTTCGCGGAGATCATCGAGCAGATCGAGACGCCGGATGCCTGGTGGCAGCGCTTCGTGCCTTCGCCCAAGGAGCATCGCAGCACCGTCGAGCGCATCCGCCTCGCCGCCGAGGAACTCGGACCGACCTTCATCAAATTCTGCCAGTTGCTGAGCATGCGGCCCGACCTCGTGCCGCAGACCCTCGTGCTCGAGCTGCAGAAGCTCCAGGACGCCGTGCAGCCCCTGCCCTTCGACCACATGCGCAAGGTCCTGCTGGAGGAACTGGAGTGCGACCCCGCGGAGGTGTTCGGCGAGTTTGACGAAACCCCCATCGCCTCGGCCTCCCTGGCGCAGGTCTATCTCGGCCGGCTCAAGGCGGACGGCCTCGAGGTGGCGGTCAAGCTGCAGCGGCCGGACCTGCTCAAGACCGTCGAGGCTGATCTCGATCTCATCGCCTTCTTCGCCGCGCGGATCCACCACTTCATGCCCACGCTGCGGCCGTATGACCTGCCGGCCATCGTGGAGGAGATTCGCGCCGGCCTGCTCCAGGAGCTCGATTTCCGCCACGAGGCGCGCAACCAGCAGTATTTCAACGTCCGCAACCCCACGCCGGAAAAGGTCTTCGCCCCGGAACTCATCGGCCAGTACACGACCCGCCGCCTGCTGGTGATGACGTACGTGCACGGCCGGCGCGTCGAGCAGGCGCAGCTCACGCCGGAGCAGGCGCACACACTCGCCGAGACCGGCGCCGCCTCGCTGCTGCACCAGATCATGGTCAGCGGCTTCTTTCACGCCGATCCCCACGCCGGCAACGTGCTGGTGACGGACGACCGGCGCCTCTGCCTGCTCGACTGGGGCCTGGCCGGCCATCTTACGCGCCGGCTGCGCTACGCCCTCGCGGACCTCTTCATCGCGGCGGCGGCCCATGACGCCGAGCAGGTCGTGCAGATCGCGATGAGCCTTTCCGGCACCGGCGCCAAGGCCGACTACCGGACGATGGAGAAGGAGGTTACGATCGTCCTCCGCGAGAACCTCGATTTTGCCTCGGGCCGCGAGGAACTGGGGCGGCTCATCCTGCAGCTGATCGGGATCTTCGGCCGCAACGGCATCAGCGTGTCGCGCGATTACGCCCTCATGGCCAAGGCGGTGCTATCGATCGAGGAGATCGGCCGCACACTCAATCCGTCCTTCGATCTCCGCCAAGTCGCGCGCCCGGTGCTGCGCGCGGTGCACCACGAGCGCTGGAGCCCGCGCTCGCTCCTGGGCAAGACCCGGGTTCTGCTGGGAACCGCCTTCAGCCGGCTGGGCGACCTGCCGGCCGAGCTCGACCGCCTCCTGCGCCGCCTCGAGCACGACGATCTCACGGTCAATTTCCAGCACCGCGGGCTGGAGGGCCTGAACGAGGCGCTGCGGGCCGCCAGCAACCGCATCGCCCTCGGCGTGATCATCGGCGCCCTGATCATCGGCTCCTCGCAGATCGTCACGACCGGCATCGAGCCCCACCTGTTCGGCTACCCGCTGGTCGGGATCGTCGGCTACATGCTCTCCGCCCTGCTCGGGCTCTGGGTGATCTGGGACATCTTCCGCCACGGCCGGCACAAATAGGCCGGGCCGGCGCGCCGCGGGGGCGTCAGGCCGCGTCCGGCGGCGCGGCGGGCAGCAGGAAATGAAAATCGCTGCCGGTCCCCGGCCGGCTCGCGCACGCGATCGAGCCCCCGTGGGCCACGACGATTTCCCGCGCCAGCGCCAGGCCGAGGCCCGCCCCTTTCTTGGCCTGGCCAGGCACGCGGTAGAATCGCTCGAATACGCGTGGCAGGCTCTCCGCCGGAATGCCCGGCCCCTGGTCGCGCACCCCCATCCGGACGAAGCCGTCCGGCGCGGCTTCGGCATAGAGCGTGATTTCGCTGCCGGCGGGCGAATACTTGCTGGCGTTGGCCAGCAGGTTGATGAACACGTGCCGGATGCGGTCGCGATCCACCGGCACGGTTGTAAGGCCGGTGCCGACGCGGACGGTGATCCGTTGTCCGGCCGCCTCCACCTGGGTCTTCATCTCGGCGGCCATCGCCGCCAGCAGCTCGTCCGCCGCCACCGGGGCGCGACTCAGCGCCGTCGCGCCGCTCTCCAGCCGGCTCAGGTCGAGCAGATCGTTGAGGATGCGCAGCAGCCGGTCGGCCTCGTCGCGTGCCGTCTCGAGCAGCTCGCGCTGGGCCGGCTCCAGGCGGCCGACGTTCTGTTCCAGCAGCAGGTAAACCGCGAGGCGCAGGCTGGTCAGCGGCGTCTTCAGTTCGTGGCTCACCGTGCCGACCAGATTGCTCTTCGCGTCATCCAGCAGGCGGAACTTGGTCACATCCTGCAGCAGGATCGCCGCCCCCCCGAAGCCGGTGAGCGCGTCGCCCACCGCCAGGATACGCGGCAGGTAATGGCGGTCCTCGCGGCCGACCCGCAGCGTGACGACCCGGTCGTAGTCCGTCGGCAGGTAATGCCGCCCGGTGGTGAGCACCTCGGCGAGCGGCGGGCGCAGCGGCGCCGGCAGGCCATCATGGAACTCGGGCAGCGCGGCCAGCGCCCCGGCCGCGGGATTCGTCAGCTCCACCTCGCCACGCTGTGAGACGACGAACACCGGGTCGGGGGAGGACGTGAGCGTGGCTTCCATGGTGCGCTGGGCGCGCAGGACCCGCGCCGTCGTGGCGTCGCGGAAGGCCCGCAGCTTCGCGGCCATCGTGTTGAAGGCGCGCGCGAGCTCGCCCAGTTCGTCGCGGGAGGGCACGGGCACCTCCCGGTCGAGCGCGCCGTCGCCCAGCGCGACGGCGGACGCGGTCAGGGACTTGATCGGGCGCAGCAGCGAGCGGCTGAGGCGGAAGGACAGGTAGAGCGACAGGAGGACGGCCACCACCATCGCGCCCACGAGGAGCCGGACCGTCGTGCGCGTGGTGTGGCTGGCGCGGGCGAGCTCGGTCTGCAGGATCTCATGGTCGAACTGCCCCAGGGTCCCCAGCGCCTGGAGCGTGCCGAACAGCGCGGTCTCGACCTGGCGCTGCTCCAGCAGCGTCGCGCTGGGCCGGCGGAGCAGCGCCTCGTCCAGCGTCACCTGGGTGGTGAACGCCTGGTCCACCGCCCCGACATACCGGGCGCGCGGTGTGCCCGCCGCCGCCATCGCCTGTTCGTGCAGGCTGCGCAGGAAGCGCCCCCGCTGCCCGGCCTCCTGCTGCCCCGCGGCGAGGGCGTCGCCGCGCTGCGACTGGTAGACCGCCGCGTTGAGGCGCGTCGCGGCATCCTTCATCTCCTCGTTCGCGTCCAGCGCCCGGTAGTTGGTCACCAGCGTGACCTCCACCGCCCGGCTGAGGACCTGGCAGGTGTAGAGCGCGTAGCCGCCCATGGCGATGAGCAGCAAAAGCAGGGGCAGCAGACCGAGGTAAAGTCGCGTGCGCAGCATGGCCGCGGACACTACAACAGATGCGGACGGGCCTGAGAATCCGGAACTCGCGGCCCCGCCGGCCTTAGAGCAGGCCGAGCTTCTGGCGCTTGCGGTAGAGGGTGGCCGGGTCGATGCCCAGCGTGCGGGCCGCCTCGTCCAGGGTGTTCGCCACGGCGAGCACGCGTTTGATGTGCTCCGCCTCGAGGGCGTCGATGGTCACGCGCGCGCCCACCTGCACCGCGGATTCGCGCCGGTGCCAGAATTCCTCCGGCAGGTCCGCGAGGACCAGCTGATCGCCGCCGGCGAGGATGATCGCGCGTTCGATCACGTTGCGCAGCTCGCGCAGGTTGCCCGGCCACGGGTAGGCGCGGAATGCCGCCACCACCTCGGGCGCCAGGCCGTGCACCTTCTTGCCCAGGCGCCGGGCAAAGTGGTTCAGGCTGACCTCCGCCAGCCGGAGGAGGTCGGCCGGCCGGTCCTGCAGCCCGGGCAGGGCCAGGGTGATGACGTTGAGCCGGAAGAACAGGTCCTCCCGGAACCGGCCGGCCTTCATCTCGTCGGCCAGGTTGCGATTGCTGGCGGCGATCACCCGCACGGCCGCCTTGCGCGGCCGGGCCTCGCCGACCCGCTCGTACTCGCGGTCCTGCAACAGCCGGAGGAGCTTGGGCTGGATCTCCAGCGGCAGTTCCCCGATCTCGTCGAGGAAGAGCGTGCCGCCCTCGGCGGCCGCGACCTTGCCCAGCGTATCCTGCACCGCGCCGGTGAAGGCGCCCTTGAGGTGGCCGAACAATTCGCTCTCCAGCAGCTCCCGGGACAGGCTGGGACAATTGACTGTGACAAAGGGCCGGTCGCGCTGGGCGCTGCGGCGGTGGATTTCGCGGGCCAGCACGTTCTTGCCCGTGCCGCTCGGGCCGACGATCAGGATGGTCGCCGTCGTGTCCGCCGCCCGGAAGGCGATGTCCAGCACGCGCTGCATCGCCGGCTCGGCGGACGCCAGGTCGATCTCCGGCGACTCGTCCGCCAGCTGGGTCTCCAGCTGCTGCACCCGCTGCTCCAGCGACCGGGTGCGGGCGATCTTCCGCAGCACCTGCCGGACCTGCTCCGGCGTGAAGGGCTTGGGGATGAAATCGAACGCCCCGCGGCGCATGGCGTCGACCGCGGTGGCGATGTTGGCAAACGCGGTGAACATGACGACCGCCATCCCCGGCGCCACCGCCAGCAGCCGGTCCATCAACGCCAAGCCGTCCTCGGCGCCGAGCTTGACGTCCAGAAAGCAGACATCGAACCGCTCGCTCTCCAACAGCTTCAGCGCCCGGACGCCGTTGGGTGCCTCCGCTGCCTCGTGCCCCGCAGTCTGCACCGCAACGGCGGTGGTTTTGCGGATGCTGGCTTCATCATCAACGATGAGAATTCGCATACGGCTCCGGCACTGTCAGTCAAAAGCGACGCTGGTTCCCCGCCAACCACAATCGGGCTGCGCCGCATCCGCCCCGAAAAAATCGAGGCGGGGTCGCCTTGCGGCGACCCCGCCAAGTCCAGCTTCAACTAACATCCCGACCTGCTCAAGCGCCGTTGGGCAACGGCTCGCAGTCCGGGAATTGTACAAAAGACGTTATCTGCCGACCGTTGGTTTCACCGACTTTTTTGATCGTTTCGTCGCAGAAGAGGGGCGACTCAGGGCCGATTTTCAACACTACTCACCCGCGACTTTCGTGCAAGACTCGTTTCGACTTTGAAGGTTCCCTGGAGGCTCAAAAAAAACGAATACGGGGTGCAGTGGCCGACCGTCCGGATGCCGGCCCGGCGTCGGGCGGTCCCGGACGCCCCTTCCCATCTCGCGGCCCGTCGGCGGGTTGGAACCGCCCGTCAGGCAGGCGGTGGGAGTCCGTATTCCCGGTGGTTATCTTGCGCCGCGGACGCAAGCAGCCGGGCAAATACATGGCGGCTTCGGGCGGCCGCGAAAAATCGCGTGGCCCCATTGGCGCCCGAGGACAAAATTCATAGCGTTGCCCCTTCCCGCTTCGGGTCGCGTCCCAGCGCGCCATCCCACCCCTCCACGTCCCGGTTTCATGCCTTCGTCTGATCCAGCTTCCTCCGCCGGCGGCCCGCCCGCGGGCGGACACCCGCCCGTCCGCGCCGCCGACCTTGAGATCAAGGATGCCCAGCTCATCTTTGAATCCGTCTGGGAGAGCCTCGAGGCCGAGATCGGCCTGCAAAATCTGCGATTTCCGAAGGAGATCATCCTGCTGGGGGGCGCGCCGGGCGCCGGCAAGGGCACCAACACGGCCTTCATTCTGCGGACCCGCGGACTCACCTGCCCGCCCGTGGTGGTGAGCGCCCTGCTCGACTCCCCTGAGGCCCGGCGCAACAAGGACGCGGGCTACATGGTCGGGGACCGCGAGGTGGTGAGCATCCTGTTCCGCCACCTCCTCCGTCCGGAATACCGCGACGGCTGCATCCTGGACGGCTTTCCCCGGACCAACGTCCAAGTCGAATGCTTGAAGCTGATCGTCGACAAGATGCGGGCGCTTTGGCGCGAGTTTGCCGGCACGCCGCTCGGCCTGCACTTCCGCCAGCCCACCATCCACATCATGGTCCTCTTCGTCGACGAGAAGACCTCGATCGAGCGCCAGCTGAAGCGCGGGCGTCAGGTCCGCGCCCACAACGAGGAGGTGCGCCGGACGGGCATCGGCGACTTGGCGGAGGAGCGACCGACCGACTATGACGCGGACCTCGCGCGCCGGCGGTACCGCGTGTTCAAGGAGCAGACGTGGGATGCGCTCCAGTCGTTGCGCGATCTCTTCCATTACCACTTCGTCGACGCGCAGGGCACCATCCAGGAAGTCGAGTACAACATCCTGACCGAGCTGCAGTATCAAAGCTCGCTTGAGCTCGACCCCCGCACGTTCGACCGCCTGCGCCGCCTCCCGCTGGCCGCCGAAATTGTCGTCCATGCGCGCCAGGAACTCGTGAAGCGGCTCGACTCCTACGAGGTCGAGCATGCGGAGCTGTTCGGCAACGTGGTCGCGGTGATCGAGAAGAAGATGATGCCCATCATCAAGCGCCACGCCATCTCCGGCCTCGCCCTCATCAATACCGAGGATCCGCTCTTCGACGACCCGCTGGCGCTGGCCATGCTGATCGACATCTTTTCCGAGCGCGGCTACCACGCCGTTGTCGACCTGCACCGTGTGGACGTGCCGGAAAAAGTCGATCCGGCCACCGGCCGGATCGCCGGCCGGCTGAAAAAGATCTATCGCATCCAGGTGCGCTTCCCGGGCTCCGAAATCCGCCGCGGCTAGGGGCCGCGGCCTATTCGTACCGCAGGGCCTCGATCGGATCGAGCGAGGCGGCCTTCCACGCCGGGTAGAAGCCGAAGCCGATGCCAATGCCCGTGCAAACGAGCAGCCCCAGCAGCGTCCAGTCCCACGGGAACACGGCCTCCGCCTTCATCCACAACGCGACCAGGTCGCCGACGCCGATGCCGAGCACGATCCCGAAGATCCCGCCGGCCAGCGAAATGGTCACCGCCTCGATCAGGAACTGGGTGAGAATCGACTTCTTGCGCGCCCCGATCGACTTGCGGATGCCAATCTCCTTGGTGCGCTCCGTCACGCTGACCAGCATGATGTTCATGATCCCCACGCCGGCCGCCAGCAGCGCGATGCCGCTGATGACGAACGAACCCGCCGTGATCACGTCGGCCACCTTGGCGAAGGCGGTGAGCAGCGACTCGTTGGAATAGACCTCAAAATCGTTCGCGTCCGCCGGCCCCAGGCCGCGCACGACCCGCATGGCCGTCACGCCCTTGTCCATGGTCTCGTTGTAAATCACGTGATTCGGCGCCTCGGTGGCGATGTTCACCGTGCGATTCTGCGCACCAAAATCGCTGAAGAAGCGGGTGATGGGGATGATCGCGATATCGTCCTGGCTCTGGCCGAAGGACGTGCCCTTCTCGGCGAAGGTGCCGATGACCACGTAGGTGCGCTCCTTCATCTTGATCGTCTTGCCCAGCGGATTTTCGGACGGAAACAGCTTCGTCACGATATCCTGCCCGATGATCACCACCGGCCGGCCGAGCTCGATGTCCTCCGGCTGCAGATTCCGCCCCAGCCCGATGGTGTACTGGTTGGCGTTGATGAAGTACTCGTTGGAGCCGACCAAGGTGATGTCCGGCGTGGTCTTGCGCCCGTTGTAGACGGCCTGGGCGCTGTAATCGAACGCCTTCAGGCACACCACGTCGGCGG
Source organism: Opitutaceae bacterium (assembly GCA_035502155.1). GTDB lineage: Bacteria > Verrucomicrobiota > Verrucomicrobiia > Opitutales > Opitutaceae > Fen-1467. The sequence goes on along the minus strand of DATJUU010000102.1, from coordinate 7,088 downwards.
TGTCGGCCATGAGCTGCTGGTAGCGCATCGCCTGGGCGAGCGTGATGTCCCGCCGCATCTCGATCTCCCGCCGGTTGGAGCCGCCGGAGAGGCCGGTGGGATACTTGCCGAACTGGAAGAAATTGGAGCCGAGGAAGCTGAGGCCGGTTTCGATCGAGCTGCGCAGGGCCGTGACGGTCGTCATCACGCCGATCACTGAGAACACCCCAATGGTGATGCCCAGCATGGTCAGCCCCGAACGGAGCTTGTTGACTCCGATCGAGCTGAGGGCAATGCGCAGGATCTCGGAAAGGGGCATGGCCGGGGGGGCGTCAGTCCGGCGGCGTCATTCGTACCGCAGCGCCACGACCGGATCGAGGCGCGAGGCGCCCCAGGCGGGGGCGAAGCCGGATACGACGCCGGTGGCGACTGACACCAGCATGCTGATGATGACCAGGTCGGGCGAAAATTCGACGGGGAAGTTCGGCATCTGGAAATGGATGCCGAGGAAGATGGCATAGGCCACGCCCATGCCCACCGCCCCGCCGATCAGGCAGATGGACACCGCCTCGACCAGAAACTGCAGCAGGATGGTGCGGCGGCGCGCGCCGAGCGCTTTGCGGGTGCCGATCTCCTTCGTCCGCTCCTTCACGCTGACAAAGGTGATGTTCATGATCCCGATGGCGCCGACGAAGAGCGACAGGCCGGTGATGAACAGCCCGGCCAGGGCGATGCCCTGTTTCACCGGATCCAGCTGGGCCTTGAAGGCCTGCTGCTCGTTGATGGTGAAGTTGTCCCGTTCGCCGGGCAGCTGGCCGCGCACGCGCCGCATGGCCCCCGCGAGTTCCTCCTTCGCTTCCTGCAGGCGGTTCTTGTCCGTCACCTTCACACGCAGGTCGGTCCGGTTGCGGGTGCTGTACATCTTCCGGAAGGCGTTGAGCGGCATGATCAGCTGGTTGTCGAAGCTGAACAGGCCGAGGAATTCGCCCTGCTTGGCGATCACGCCGATCACGGTCAGCGGATGGCCGCCCACCGTGACCGTCCCGCCGAGCGCGGATCGGCCGGGAAACAGCGCCTCGGCCACGTCGAAGCCCAGCACGCACACCGAGCGCCCGGCCTCGGATTCGAGCTCGTTGAACAGGCGCCCCTCGCTGTAGTCGACCTGGCTGATGCGTCCGTAGTCCGCCGTCGTGCCGAAGACATAGATGCCGTCGACTTGGTTGTCCCCGGCCTTCACCGAGGCGCCGCGCCCCGCCACCGGGACCGCGATCTGCAGGAGCGAATTCGGCGCGCTGGTGAAGATCCGGTTGAGGCTCTCCGCGTCGGAGAACCGGATCGGCGGGCGATTGACATAGTTCCACCAGTCCTCCACCGGACCCCACGGCCACTTCTGCACGTAGAGCACGTCGTCGCCCAGCATGGCCAGGCTGTTCTGGAAGCCGGTATCGATGCCGCGGATCGCCGTGCCCATGAGGGTCACGGCCACGATGCCGATGATCACGCCCAGCGCGGTGAGGATGGAGCGCATCTTGTTCGCGCGGATCTGCGCCCAGGCGATGCGGAGGGACTCGACCAGCTCGTAATAGAGGCGAGAGAGTGTCTTCATGGCGGCGGGGTCAGGCGGTCATCATCCGGTCGCTCTCGATCAGGCCGTCGTGAAGGCGGATGGCCCGGCGGGCGTGGCGCGCGATGTCCTCCTCGTGGGTGACGACAATGATCGTGTTCCCCTGCTCGTAGAGCTGGTCGAAGAGCTGCATGATCTCCTCGCCGGTCCGGGAGTCGAGGTTGCCCGTGGGCTCGTCGGCCAGGATGATCGAGGGCCGGTTGACGAGCGCGCGGGCGACGGCCACGCGCTGGCGCTGGCCGCCGGAGAGTTCGTTCGGCTTGTGCAGCATGCGGTCGCCAAGGCCGACATTCTGCAGCACCTCCCGGGCGCGGTCGCGCCGGTCGTGCGGCGACATGCCGGCGTAGATCAGGGGCAGCTCGACGTTGTGCAGCGCGGTGGAGCGCGGCAGGAGATTGAACGTCTGGAAGACGAACCCGATCTCCCGGTTCCGGATCTCCGCCAGCTCGTCATCGGACATGTTCGAGACGTCCTTGCCGTTGAACTGGTAATGTCCGCTGGTCGGCGTGTCGAGGCACCCGAGCATGTTCATCAGGGTCGACTTGCCGCTGCCGGACGGGCCCATGATCGCGAGGTACTCGTTGCGGTGCACATTGAGCGCGACCCCGCGCAGGGCGTGGACGATCTCCTCGCCCATCCGGTACAGTTTGGTGACGTCCCTGATCTCGATCACGACCGCGCCCGGCGGGCGGACCGGGCGGGGGATCTGCGCGGCGGGCGGCGGAGACGGGATCATGGCGGCAGCCGGGTCGGGCGCATCAGCAAGCGGGCGCGGGCCTCAGCTCTTGTCATCCTTCTTCGTCTGCTCGACGATGATCTTGCCCCCGTCCTTGAGCGTGCGGCTGATGGCGGCGTAGCTGCCCGACACCACCTCCTCGCCGGCTTTCACGCCGCTCTTGATCTCGATGTAGGTGTTGTCGGCGATGCCGGTCTCGACGGGGACCATCTTGACGGTGCCGCCCTGGCGGACAAACACGACCTGGTGGAGCATCTCGCGTTCGCGCCGCGCCTGCTGGCGCTCCTTCACCAGCTCCAGGTCGTTGCCCGTGCGCTCCTTCGCCTCCTTCGCGCGCTGCTGCTGGAGCTCCTCCGAGGTCTTCCCGCCCTCGGCGCGGACGGTGACGCTCTGGATGGGTACGGAAATCACGTGGTTCACGGTCTGGGTCTCGATGTCGACGGTCGCGCTCATGCCGGGCCGGAACTGCACCTCCTTGCTGCTGACCCGGACGCGCACGAGAAAATTGGTCACCTCGTCCGACGCGGAAGCGGCGAGCGCGGCCTGGTTGCTGCCCGCGGCGGTCGCGCCAGTGGACAGCGCCGAGCTGCTGATCTCGCTCACCGTGCCCTCGAACTTCCGCCCGGGAAAGGCGTCGACGGCGATAAAGGCGCGGTCGCCCAGCTTCACGTTGACGATGTCGTTCTCATTCACCTTCACCCGCACCTCCATGCTGTTGAGGTCGGCGATGCGCATGACCTCCGTGCCGGCGTACGTGCCGGTGCCGACGACCCGCTCCCCCACCTCGTTGTTCAGCACGCTGATCGTGCCGTCCATCGGCGCATAGATCGTGGTCTTGCTCAGCTGGTCGCGGTATTGGCTGAGCGCACCCTCGCTCTGGCGGATGGACGCCTGTGACGCCTGGAAGTTGGCGCGGGCGACCTCCATGCCGGTCTTGGCGGTCGTGTAATCGGCGTCGGAGATGAGCTTCTTTTGGTAGAGATCGTCGGCCCGGTGGTAGTCCTCCTCGGCCTTGTCCTGGTTCGCCTTCGCGAGCACGCTGGCGGCGCGGGCGGCGGCGAGCGCGGCCTCCTGTTGGTCGACCAGGGCCACGTAGAAGTCCGGTTTGATCTTCACGATGACATCGCCCTTCTTGACCGCCGCGCCCTCCTTGAACGGCAGGGCGGTCAGCTCGCCCGACACCTCGGGGGCGATGCCCACCTCGATCTCCGGCTGGACCTTGCCGGTCGCGGTGACGAGATGGGTGATGTTCCGGACGGCCGCCTTGTCGATCGTGACACTGGTCGGCTTGACCGCGCCCCGGCCCTTCAGCACGGCGCCGGCCACGAGGCCGAGCACGACGACGATGGCGACGATGATCCAGAGCCGGCGCCGCGATTTCTTGCGCACGGGCACGGTGGTCAGTGCCGGACCGGCCGGCGAACGGAGAGGGAGGTCGGAACTCATGACGGGAGGGTTCGGCGAAACGGGAAGGTTTGGCTGATCCCGGCGGCCGATGCAAGCATGGGCCGGCGTCGCGACGGAATATTCGCGAATGCAGCGGGGGACATCTCGGGAATGGACACACGCCGGCGGCAGGCCCGGCGCACTTCCAAAACACCAGATCGTCCGGTGCGGTTGCAGTGATATTGGATGAGCGGCCCGGCGGAGGGACGGATGGCGCGGGCGGGAACCGGGGCGCCCCGCCGGCGCCGGCGAGAAACCCCTTGCCTCGCCGGCCGCCCGGCCCATTGCATCAGACACCCATGGGCATGCGGTTCTGTATTCTCGGCAGCGGAAGCGAGGGCAACTGCGCCCTGCTCCTCACGGCCCACGCCCGCGTGCTGGTCGACGCCGGCTTCTCCGCCCGGCGCCTTGCCGCCCTCCTGGCGGCCGTCGGCGAATCGCTCGACCGGGTCGACGCCATCTTCCTCACCCACGAGCACGGCGACCATGCCGCCGGCATCGGCGGGCTGGCCCGCCACCCGCAGATCAAGGTTTTCGCCAACCTGGCCACCGCCCGCGCCGTGCAGTCCGGCCTCAAGCACCGCCCCAACTGGCAGTATTTTGAAACCGGCTCCCGCTTCGTTTTCCGCGACCTGGAGATCGAGACCTTCGCCGTGCCGCACGATGCGCAGGACCCGGTGGCGTTCCTGTTCACGGAGACGGCCGGCGCTCCCGCCGCCCCGCGGTCGCGGCTCGCCTGGCTCACCGATCTCGGCCACGCGCCACAGCACATCCGCGAGCGGATCCGCGACGCCGACGTCCTGGTCGTCGAGGCGAACCACTGCGCACAAATGTTGAAGGACGACCCCAAGCGGCCGTGGTCCGTCAAACAGCGCATCAGCGGCCGCCACGGCCACCTGTCCAACGACGGCGCCCGCGAACTGCTCAGCTCCGTCGTCTCGCCCCGCTGGCGCCACGTCTACCTCGCCCACCTCAGCCGCGAGTGCAACAGCTTCGTCGCGGTCGAGCAGGCCTGCGCCGGGGTGCTGGCCGCGCTCCACTGCCCCTGCTCGATCGTCGCGCCGGGCGGCGGCACGCCCTTCTACGATTTCTGAGCCCCGGCGGCCGCGGGCGGGACGCCCGGTGCTTCCCGCCTCCATTTGCATCCCGCGCCGGTTGCCCATAATTTCCGTCTGCGCATGTCTCCCGTCATCCGCCGCACCAAAATCATCTTCACCATCGGCCCCGCGACCGAGGGCGAGGACGTCCTCGAGCAGGTCATCCGCGCGGGCGCCGACGTCTGCCGGCTCAACATGGCCCACGCCACCCATGATTGGACGCGCCAGATCATCCGCCGGCTCCGCACCGTGTCCCAGCGCGCCGGGCGGGAGATCGCGATCATGATGGACATCAAGGGCCCGGAGATCCGCACCGGCGATCTCGCCGCGCCGATCGAACTCCGCCCCGGCGAAATCTTCGATTTCACCGTCAAACCGGCCGGGGCCCGGGAGAGCACCGAGGAAGTGCGGTCGGTCGACGTCAACTACAAGGACCTGATCAACGACATCGCGGTCGGTGACACGGTGCTGGTCGACAACGGCCTCATCCGGCTCGAGGTGCTGGAAAAGAAGGATGCCCACATCCGCTGCCGCGTCCTGACGCCGGGCCAGCTGACCTCGCGCCGGCACATCAACCTGCCCGGCGTGACGGTCAACCTGCCCTCGTTCACCGAAAAGGACCGCGCGGACGCGCTCGTCGGCCTGGAGGAGGGCCTCGACCTCGTGGCGCTGTCCTTCGTGCGGACCGCCGCCGACATCGAGAAGCTGCGCGAATTTCTGCACAGCCACAACTCCCGGGCCCGCATCGTGGCCAAGATCGAGGACCAGTCGGCGATCGCCAACCTCGAGGAGATTGTGCGCGCCGCCGACGCCGTCATGGTCGCGCGGGGCGACCTCGGCATCGAGTGCCCCTTCGAGGAGCTCCCCATCATCCAGCGCCGCGCCGTCCGCGCCTGCCTCCATCACGGCCGCGCGGTGATCATCGCCACCCACATGCTCGAGTCGATGATCAGCCAGTCCATCCCCACCCGGGCCGAGATCACCGACGTGGCCAACGCGGTCGACGAGCGCGCCGATTGCGTGATGCTTTCCGGTGAGACCGCCGTCGGGCGGCATCCGGTCGAGTGCGTGCAGGTGCTCGACAAGATCGCCCGCCGCATCGAGGAGGATGAACCGCACGAAGTCCTCGATCCGGTCAGCCTCGGGGGCGACAAGGTCAAGCTGCTGCATTCCGCCGTGGTGATGGCCAACGAGCTGCCCGGCTCGCTCCTGGTCACCTTCACGCGCCAGGGTTTCATGGCCGCGGGGCTGGCGGCCATGCGGCCGCGGCACGCCATGATTCTCGCCTTCACCCCCTCGCTGGAGACCCTGCGCCAGCTCCGCCTCCTGCGGGCGGTCGAGCCCTACCAGATGGCGTTTGCGAACGACCCGGACTCGACCATCGCGAGCGCCATCCACCACCTGAAGCGGGTCGGCCGCGTGGCTCCCGGGGACAAGCTGATCATCGCCACCGACATCCTGTCGCAGGACCGCCTGGTGGACAGCATCCAGCTGCGCACCGTGCGCTGAGCGCCGGCCGCGCCCTATTCTCCGGTGACCCCGGTGTGGACGAGCTCCATCCGCAGGGCCCGGAGCGCCATCTGCAGCTCGACCAGGAACAGCAGCAGCGAGACGATCAGCGAGGCGACGCAGAGGATGAAGCAGAGAATGACAAACAGGGCCGCGTTCAGCTGCAGCAAGGCCGCAAAAAACAGCGAGATGACCAGCACGCCGGCCAGCAGCACGCTGGCGGTGGCGAGGATGATCACAAGGCGGATGAGCCGGGCGCGCTGATACAGCACCTTCAGCTGCGCCGTGAGGTGCGGATGATCCGAGGGCGGCGCCGTCACCAGCTCCCGCACCATCAGGCGCGAACGGTCGATGATCCGGCCCAGCCGGGTGGTCATCGACAGCATGAGCAGGCCGACGCCCGAAATGAGGATCACAGGCCCGACGGCCGTCTGGATCACTGGAATTAGCTGCTGGAGGTTGAGCGAATGCATGGAGCGGCGGAGGGTGACGTCTGGCCGGCGCTTGTAACATATCCGCGCCGGTTTGTCCTGCCTCATTATCCCCCGACTGCCGGGCCGGTTGACAATTCACGGTTTTTCATAGCGTAGGAAGTCGACATGATGACCGCCGGTCTGCACCGCGATGCTGGCGCGCCCTGGCCGCGTCGTCTCGTGGCCACGGCCGCCGCCGTCTTCGTGCTCGCGATCGGCGTGGT
>DATJUU010000101.1:0-12658 GCA_035502155.1 Opitutaceae bacterium | reverse complement strand
TCGCGCCGGGCCTGGGCGAGCGCGAGGTGGCTCTCGGTGCGGGCAAGGTTGCGCTCGGCGACGCCGACCAGATCCCGGGCGGCGGCGAGGGCGTAGAAGGCGGACTGGACGGAAAGGCGCACGTCGGCCTGCGTGGTGGCGGCGTCGGCCTGGGCTCCGGCGAGCCGGGCGCGGGCGGCGTCGAGGCCGGCCCGGCGCTCGCCGAAATCGAACAGCGTCACGCGCGACGCCAGGCCGCCGTTCCAGTCGTCCAGCGGGCCGATGAGCTTCGGCACGCCGAGGCCGGGAATCACCAGACCCGAGGGCAGGAAGGCGCGCCGCTGCCAGCGGTGGTAGCCCGCGCTGAGGTCGACCTCGGGCCAGTAGGGCGCGCGGGCCTCGTCCACCGCCTCGCCGGCCGCGGCGACGCCGGCGTCGGCCGCGAGGAACAGCGGCTGGTGCTGTTGCGCCAGGCGCAGGCAGTCGTCCAGAGACAGGGGGGCGTCGGCCCCGCGGAGCATCGGGGCGGCGGCGACCAGCAGGAGCGCGGCGGGGAGGACGGAGGTTTTCATGGCGCGGAAAACGGGAATCAGGCGAGGTGTTTGTGGAAGCGTTTGACGGCGAAGGTCATCACGCCGAGGCCGATGGCGAGGAGCGCGGCGAGCTGCGGCCAGAGGACGTCGAGGCCGATGCCCTTGAGGAACACGCCGCGGATGACGATCAGGTAGTGGCGCAGGGGATTGAAGAGCGTGAGCCACTGGATCACCTCCGGCATGTTGGCGATCGGGTAGATGAAGCCGGAGAGCAGCATCGCGGGGAAAAAGAAGAAGAACGTCGTCATCATCGCCTGCTGCTGGGTCTCGCTCACCGTGGAGATGAACAGGCCGATGCCCAGCGTGCTCAGGAGGTAGAAGGAAGTGCCGAGCAGCAGCAGGCCGAAGCTGCCGCGGATGGGAATCTCGAACCAGAACACGCCCACCAGGGTGACGAGGCCGACGTCGGCGAAGCCGATGACGACGAACGGCGCGCACTTGCCAAGGATGAACTCCACCGGCCGGATGGGCGTGACCATGATCTGCTCAATCGTGCCGACCTCCTTCTCGCGCACGATCGCCATGCCGGTGAGCATCAGGCTGATCAGCATGACCAGCAGGGCCATGACGCCGGGGACGAAATAATTGCGGCTCTCCAGGTCCTCGTTGAACCAGGCGCGCGGCCGGAGGTCCACGGCGCCGGCGGCGACGGTCCGGCCGGACCGGCGCAGCGCCTGGTCGAGCATGACCTCGGTGTTGTAGGCGCCGGCGATGGTCGTGCTGTAGTTGAGCACCAGCCGGGCGGTGTTGGAGTCGGCGCCGTCGACGACCAGCTGGACCGGGGTGGTGCGGCCGGCGCGCAGGTTGTCGGCGAAGCCGGCGTCGATCTGCAGCGCCGCGCTGGCCTCGGCCGCGTCGATCAGCGCCGTCGCCTGGCGGCCGTCCGTCGGGCGCGCCACGATGTCGAAGTACTCCGAGCCGGCGAAGCGGGCGACGAGGGCGCGGCTTTCCGGGGTCTGGTCGCGGTCGAGGACCACGAGGCGGACGTGGCGCACATCCATGGTGACGGCGTAGCCGAAGATGAGGGTCTGGATGACCGGCACGCCGAAGATCACCATCCGCATGCGCGGATCGCGGAAGACGGAGCGGAACTCCTTGAGCAGGATGGTGAGGATGCGCTCGCCCATGGTTATTGGAGCCGTTTCTTGAACAGGCCGATCGCCGCCCCGGCCACGACGACGCAGAACACGAGCAGGAACACGGCGTCGCGCCAGAGGACATCCAGCCCGACGCCCCGCTGGTAGATGCCCTTGACCAGGGCGACGAAATAGCGGGCGGGAACAATGTAGGTGATGGCCTGCACGACCGCCGGCATGTTCGGGATCGCGAACATGAAGCCGGAGAGCAGGAACGCGGGCAGAAAGGTCGAGACCATCGCGATCTGGCTCGCCAGCAGCTGCTGGCGGGCGAGGGTGCTGATGAGGATGCCCTGCGCGAGCGTGCCGATGATGAAGAGGGCGGCCATGGCGAACAGGAGCGGCACGCTGCCCAGCAGGGGCACGTCGAACAGGTGGACGGCCATCAGGACCGCGATGAGGACGTCGACCATCCCGATGACGAAGTAGGGGGCCAGCTTGCCGAGGATGATCTCCGGCGCCTTCACCGGCGTGGAGATGAGCTGCTCCATCGTGCCGCGTTCCCATTCGCGGGCGATGGTGAGCGAGGTGAGCAGGGCGGCGATCAGACCCATGATGACCGCGATCAGGCCCGGGATGATGAAATTGCGCGACTTGAGGTCCTCGTTGAACCAGACGCGCGGCCGCAGATCGAGCGCCGGCGCGGGCACCCGGCCGGCGGAGCGGCGGATCTGTTCAAGCGCGACCTGCTGGTTGAAGCCGGCCGTCACGACCTGGGCGTAGCCGAGGACGATCGCCGCGGTGTTCGAGTCGGAGCCGTCGATCACCGCCTGCACCGGCGCCGCCCCGCCCGCCTCCAGGCGTCGGGCGAAATCCGGCGGCACCACGAGGGCGATGTCGGCCTCGCGGCGGTCGATGGCGCGTTCGAGGGCGGGGTAGCTGGCGACGTTGCCGACCAGCTGGAAGTAGCGCGAGCCGGTGAACTGGGCGAGATAGTCGCGGCTGGCCGGCGTCCCGCTCTGGTCCCAGACGACCAGTGGCACCTGGTCGACGTCCAGCGTCAGCGCGTAGCCGAACATCACCAGCATCAGCATGGGGATGCCGATGGCCAGCCCCAGGCTGCGCGGGTCGCGGCGGATGTGCAGCGCCTCCTTGCGGGCCATGGCCCAGAGCCGGCGCAGATTCATCGGCCCACCTCCGCGCCGGCGGCGCCGTTGCGATCGTGCGCTTCGATGAGGGACACAAACACGTCCTCCAAGGTGGGCGTGATCGGCTCGACCCGGTCGAGGCCGAAGCCGGCGGCGGCGAGCGCGGCGCGGATGGCCGGCGCGGCCGCGGCGGCGTCGGCCGCCACCGCGTGGAGCCCCCGGCCGAAAAGCGCGACCTCCTTCACCTCCGGCAGGCGCTCGACGACGCCCATGGCGTCGTTGGGCCGCGCGCAGTCGATTTCGAGCACGGCTTCGGGCATGTGCCGGGTCTTGAGCTCGCGCGGCGTGCCGAGGGCGATCAGCTCGCCGCGATAGATGATCCCGAGGCGGTCGCAGTACTCCGACTCCTCCATGTAGTGGGTGGTGACGAACACGGTCACCTGGCGCTCGGCCAGCGAGTAGATGAGGTCCCAGAACTGCCGGCGGCTGTTGGGGTCGACGCCCGAGGTCGGCTCGTCGAGAAACAGGATCGGCGGCTCGTGCAGCACGGCGCACCCGAGCGCGAGGCGCTGCTTCCAGCCGCCCGAGAGGGTGCCGGTGAGGGCGGTGCGATGTTCCTTCAGGCCGGCCATCCCCAGCACCCAGGCCTTGCGCTCGACTTTCTTGGCGCGGGGCAGACGGTAGATGCCGCTGTAGAAGTCGATGTTCTCCTCGACGGTGAGCTCGTCGTAGAGCGAGAACCGCTGGCTCATGTAGCCGATGCGCGTCTTGATCCGCTCGGTGTCGCGCACGATGTCGAGGCCGGCGACGCGGCCGGTGCCGGCGGTGGGCGCGAGCAGGCCGCAGAGCATGCGGATGGTGGTGGACTTGCCGGCGCCGTTGGGCCCGAGAAACCCGAAGATCTCGCCGCGCCGGACGGAGAACGAAATCCCGGCCACCGCCCGGAACGCGCCAAAGCGTTTCTCGAGATCGCGGACCTCGACGATGGTCTCGGCGGGACCGGCGGGCGGGTCGGCGGCCGTCATGATTCCTCCGGGCCGGCGGGCGGACCGCCGCCGTCGCGGCCCGATTCGGTCGCGACGAGGATGGTGAGCAGCAGCAGGACGATGACGAGGGGGATCATGGCAGGGCCGGCGGCGCGGCGAGCACGGAGACGAACACGTCCTCGAGGGACGGCGCGATGCGGCGAAGGGAGGCCAGTTCGAGGCCGGCGGCGGCGACCGCGGCGCGAATCGCGGCCTCGGCGGCGGCCGGGTCCGCGGCGGCGACGTGGACGCGATCCCCGAACAGGCCCACGGTGGCGCCGGTGAGGTGCGCGCGCAGGACGGCGGCGGTGCGCCGGGGGGCCGGCGTGCGCACCTCGAGCAGCGCGCCGGGCATCAGGGCCTTGACCTCGTCGGGCGTCCCGAGGCCCAGCAGACGGCCCTGGTGGAGGAGGGCGAGGCGGTTGCACCGCTCGGCTTCGTCGAGGTAGGCGGTGGAGACGAAGATGGTGACGCCTTCGCGGACGAGCTGGTAGAGGATGCGCCAGAAGTCGCGCCGCGACACGGGATCCACGCCGTTGGTCGGCTCGTCGAGGAAGAGCACGCGCGGGGTGTGGATGAGCGCGCAGGCGAGACCGAGCTTCTGTTTCATGCCACCGGAGAGGTGGCCCGCGAGGCGCTGCCGAAACGGGGTGAGGTTGCTGAAGCCGAGCAGGCGCCCGGCACGCGCCGCGAACTCCCGCCGGGGCACGCCGTAGATGTCGGCATAGAACACCAGATTTTCCATCACCGTCAGGTCGGGGTAGAGCCCGAACCGCTGGCTCATGTAGCCGATGTGTTCCTTCAGGCGCTCGGCTTCGTGCGCGACGTCGCAGTCCGCCACCCGGGCGCTGCCGCCGCTGGGGGGCAGCGTGCCGGTGAGCATGCGCATGGTGGTGGTCTTGCCCGCGCCGTCCGGGCCCACGAGGCCGAAGATCTCGCCCTCGGCGACCTCGAGGTCGAGGCCGGCGACGGCGACGACGTCTCCGAAGGTGCGGCGCAGACCCTGGGTGACAATGGCGGGCATGGGCGGAAGCCGGCGGGCGCTCAGCGGGCGGCCGGAATGACGACGTCGGCGGGCATGCCCGGCTTGAGCTCGTCCCGCGGGTTGGCGATGTCGACCTTGATGCGGAACACGAGCTTCACCCGCTCCTTGGTGGTCTGCACGATCTTGGGCGTGAACTCCGCCTCGGAGGCGATGAAGCCGATCGTGCCGTCGAAGGTTTTCCCGGGAAAGGCGTCGGTGCGGACGCCGACCCTCTCGCCGTGGGTGAGGCGGCCGAGGTCGGTCTGGTTGACGTAGGCGCGCACCCAGACATGGGCGAGATCGGCGACGGTGACCACGGGGGTGCCGGGGGAGACGAATTCGCCGGGCTCGATGTTGTGCGAAAGCACGACGCCGGTGAGCGGCGAGAGCAGCCGGGTGTTTTCCACCTGGGTTTCGGCGAGGGCGACGGCGGCGCGGGCCTGCTCGACGCGGGCGCGGGCCTGCGCGATGTCCTCAGCGCGCGGACCTTCCTGCACCAGCTTGAGCCGCTCGGCGGCCTCGACGGTCCGGGCCTCCGCGACCTTGAGCTGGGCCTGCGAAGCCTCGAGTTCGCGGTCGGCGATCGCGTCCTTGCGGCGCAACTCCTGCTGGCGGGCGAAATCAAGCTTGGCACGGTCGCGGTCGGCCTCGGCGCTGTGCAGGGTGGCACCGGCCGCGACGATCTCCTGCGGCCGGGAGCCGGCTTCGAGTTCCGCGAGGGCGGCCTGGGCCCCGGCCAGCTCGGCGCGGCGCAGGGCGAGCTGCTCGGTCTGCTCGACGTCGTCGAGCCGGGCGATGAGCTGGCCGGCCTGGATATGGTCGCCCTCGGACACGGTGCGCTCGACGACCCGGCCGGGGATCTTGAAGCCGAGCTGGGCGTCGGTGACCTCGAGATTGCCCGAGACCACCAGCGGGCCCGAGGCATCGCCGCCGGCGCAGGCGGCGAGGGCAAAAAGCGCGGCGGCCGCGAGGGCGGCCGGCAGGCGTCGGGCCGCGGCCTCAGACGGCGGCGGCCTTGGGGCGGGAGGCGAGGATTTTTTCATAATCTTTGTGACCGGTGGAGGAGAGGAGGCCGCTGAAGAAGAGGGGCAGGGCTTTTTCCAATGTCTGCCGGGGGGTGAGGCCGGTGCGCTCCAGCACGTCGGGGTGGACGAGGCCGCGGATGGCCTGCAGCCAGAACTCGACGGCGAACGCCGGCTCGATCTCGGGGCGCACCTTGCCCTCGTCGAGTCCGGCGCGGATGAGACGGCCGAAGACGATGGGCACGTTCCGCTGGCGGACGTTGTCAATCCGCTGGAAAAGCTGCGGGGCGTAGCGCTGGAGATCGTGCAGCATCCCGGGGCTGGCCTTGGCGAGCTGCGAGCCGACGACGTCGATCACGCCGCTGAGCTTCTGGGCGAAGTTGAGCCTCGGGTTGGTCAGGACGACATCCATGCGGCTGCGGATGGCCTCCCCCATCTCGTCGATGATGGCCCCGATGAGGGCGTCCTTGCCCGGGAAGTGGACGTAGAGCGTCTTTTTGCTCATGCCGAGGTCGCGCGCCAGATCGTCCATGAGAAACGCGCGGTAGCCGGAGGCGAAGAGGCGGGCGCGCGCAGCGTCGAGCAGGCGGGCGCGGACCGCGGCCGGAGGGGCGGGAGGCACTGGGGTTTTCATGGGACCGGAGGAAACCCAAACAGTATTCCGGGTTTCCATGCAAGCATTTTGTCGCGGCCGACAAAAAAGCCGGGCGTGAAGCCCGGCTTGTTGGGACGAACGGAGAAAACCACTCAGCGGCGGAAGCCGCCCCGGTCGCCGCCCCCGCGGCGGTCGCCGCGGTCACCACCCCGACCGCCGCCGAAGCCGCCCCGGCGCTCGCCGCCCTCGAACTGGCGCGGCGGACGGTCTTCCTTGGGCCGCGCCTCGTTGACCGTGAGGTTGCGACCTTCCATGGCGAAGCCGTGGAATTTCTGGATGGCGGCCTGCGCCTCTTCCGGCGTGGCCATGGTGATGAAGGCAAATCCCCGGGAACGCCCCGTGAACTTGTCGAAGATCAGATCGACGCCGGCAACCGTGCCGGCCTGGGCGAACAGATCCTGGAGATCCTGCGCGGTGGACGCAAAGGGCAGGTTGCCCACGTATAGTTTGGTGCTCATGTGTGTGTCTCTTACTGCTTGGCCTAATCTTCTGCCCGTTCCCGACGATCGAGTTTCGAATCACCACTGAACCAACGTTCACCTGACAATCCACCAAGCAGACGACTCAAACAACAAGCGGGGGGCAGGCTTAAAACGGGCGGGGGGGAAAGCAAGTAAAAATCGGGCCCCCGCCGGGATGCGCCGCCGCCGGGTTTTGCCGTAATCCTTGAGCCGGGCGGGATCGTGGTTCATGGTGTCACTGGTCAGCTTCGGTCCCGGCCCTCCTCCCACCGTCGAATTTCATGCCCGTTTTTCTGCACACCCGCATCCGCGTCGGCGACCTGGAGCGCACCATCGCGTGGTACGCGGCCTTGGGCTTCGAGTGCGTGCGCCGGATTCCCCGGTCGCCGCAGGGCAACCAGCTGGCCTTTCTCCAGATCCCCGGCAGCGCGCATGTGCTCGAGCTCTGTTACCAGCCGGGGTACAAGCTGGTGGTGCCTGAGGACCTGATGCACACCGCCGTCGGCTATCCGGACCTCATGGCCAAATGCGACGAGCTGGAGCGGAAGGGCTGCAAGATCTGGCCGGAGGACTGGCGCCGGACGTTCCCGGCCGGACGCCGCATGGCGTTCGTCACCGACCCGGACGGTTATGAAGTGGAGTTGCTGGAGGAAAAATGATTTTCACCCCGGCCGTCCGCGGAATGCGAACCCCGGCGCCCGGCCGCGGTCTCAAACCCGGGCGCGCGTTACTGGCCGGGCGGCCGGCGCGTCATTGGCGCTGCGTCCCACCGTCATGAACCGTCTGATCCATCCCCGCCGCTGGCTGGCGCCGCTGCTCACTGCGGCGGCCCTGGCGGGACCGTTGTCGGCGGCGGCCGGCCTGCTGGATTCGTCACCGTTCCTGCCGCCGAACGCGCCGGCGGGCGCGGCGGCCAAGGACGCCGCGCCGCTGGAGTTGCGCAGCATCCTGAAGACCGGCGACGAATACGAATTCAGCCTCTACGACACCGCGCGGAAACAGAGCACGTGGACCAAGCTGAACGAGACCGGGCACGACTTCGTGGTGAAGGCTTTTGATCCGGACCGGGAGACCGTCACCGTCGAGCAGCAAAATCGCACCTACAAGCTCGCTTTGAAGGAAGTCAGGATTGTGCCGTTGAACATGGTGCCAACCGCCAACCAAGGGCCGGTGCAGACCATCGCGTCATTTCCGCAGCCGAACCCGCCGGGTGGCACGCGCGGACAGCCGGGAACCGCAACGGCGGCAGCAGGGCCGGGCGCGGGCCCGCCAGGCGCCCCGTCGACGCTGACTCCGGAGCAGATTCGCAATCTGGAAGCCGATATCAACCGGCGGCGCGAGCTGCGCCGCCAAGCCGCCGCGTCGAGCGCCCAGCAAGGTTCCCAGCCGGCGGCCCAGCGCTGATCGGAACCTCCGGCCGGCGAATATTAGGGCTCATGGAGTCCATCGGTAGCCTTGTACTACCGGCTGGATATTATGCAGATCGGAGAGCCAGCAAGAGTTCAGTAGTATGGTCACCAATTATTTCCATTGAAACTGAGTCTCAGTTCATTTTGCTGGTCGGTAGAAAGAAATGCCCGCAGAGACTCCAAGAGATAGCCAAGAGCGTCTGCCCTTGAACGAGCTGCCCACCGGCGTGCCGGGCCGGGTGGCGGAGCTGAACGGGCAGACGGATTTCTGCCAGCGCCTTCGCGAGATGGGATTTTGCGAGTCGAGCATCATCCAGCGAATCGGTGGTGCGGACATGTTGATCTGCCAGCTGTGCGGCACGCGGGTCGCGCTGAGCGGCCGCGCCGCGCAGCAGATCCTGGTGGAGCCACTGCGCGGGGACGCCTGAGGGCCGCGCCGGCGCCGCGGGCTTCCCTGGTCATGCCAACGACCGTGAAACTATCCGAGCTCGCCATCGGCGGGCGGGCCACCATTCGCAGTTTTCCCGGCCAGGGTCCGGCCTTTCTGCGCCTGCGGGAGATGGGGGTGCTGCCCGGTACGACCGTGCGGCTTGTGCGCACCGCCCCGCTGGGCGACCCGCTGGAGATTCAGGTGCGGGGCTACAGCCTCACTTTGCGCAAGAGCGAGGCGGAACACGTGCTGGTGGAACCGGCCGGCGAACCATGAGCCGCGGACGCCAGGTTTCCCGCCCGCATGGGTCCTGACTCGACCCCGCCATGACTGAGCCCGCTGTCACCCATGCGAGCACACCGCGCACGCCGGTCTACGCGCTGGTCGGCAATCCCAATTCCGGCAAGAGCACCCTGTTCAACGCCCTCACCGGCCTGAAACAGAAGGTGGGCAACTATCCCGGGGTCACGGTCGAGAAAAAGGTCGGCACGACCTTTTCGCAGCACGGGCGCCCAATCACGGTCATCGACCTGCCCGGGACGTACTCGCTGGCGGCGCGGTCGCCGGATGAGGGCGTGGTGCGCGACGTGTTGCTCGGCCGGCGGGCCGACACCGCGCAGCCCGACCGCCTCGTCTGCATCGTCGATGCCACCAACCTGGAGCGGAACCTGTACCTGGTGCACCAGCTGCTGGACCTGGGCCGGCCCGCCATCCTCGTGCTGAACATGATGGACCTCACCGCCGCCGCGGGCCTCAACCTGCGGGTCGCACGGCTCGAGCACGAGCTGGGCATCCCGGTGATCCCGTGCGAGGCGGTCAACGGCAGGGGCATCCTCGAGCTGCGGCTCGCGATGAGCCGCGCCGACCTGCCGCTGTCCCGCCACCGCTGGGACGTCCCGCCGGCGATCGCGCCCGCCGTGGCCGAGCTGCAGGCCTCGTTGATCGAGAACGACGGCAAACAGCCGCTCATCGCCCGCGCCGAGGCGCTGCTGCTGTTGACCGATCAGGACCCGGTGCGTGTCGCCGGCTCCACACCGTTGAGCGAGACCACCGCGGGCATGCTCGAGGGGTGGAAGCGGCGGTGGCAGGGCGAGGGGGTCGACTGGTCCGGGACGCTGGTCAACAGCCGCTACGAGGCGATCGGGCGGCTTTGCGCCGAGGTCGTGCAGCGCGCCGCCCTCGCGGGGCCGGCCCTGTCGGACCGGATCGACGCGATCGTGGTGCATCCGGTGTGGGGCTGGCTGGTGCTCGGGGCCATCATGACGGCGCTGTTCCTCTCCATCTTCACGCTGGCGGAGTATCCAATGAATGCGATCGACACCCTGTTCGTGGCGGCGGGCGGGTGGGTGAGGCACGCGATGCCCGCCGGCGACCTGCGCGACCTGATCACGGACGGCGCGATCGCCGGGGTGGGCGGGGTGGTGACGTTCCTGCCCCAGATCCTCATCCTGTTCTTCTTCATCGGTCTGCTGGAGAGCACGGGCTACATGGCCCGCGCGGCCTTCATCATGGACCGCCTGATGAGCCGCGTGGGGCTCAACGGCAAGTCGTTCATTCCGCTGCTCAGCTCCTACGCCTGCGCCATCCCCGGCATCATGGCGACGCGCACGATCGAGGATCCCAAGGACCGGCTGACCACGATCCTGGTCGCGCCCCTGATGAGCTGCTCGGCGCGGCTGCCGGTCTACCTCCTCATGATCGCCGCCCTGCTGCCGGGCGACCGGGTGCCCGTCGGCACCAAGGTCGGCTTGATGCTCCTGATGTACGCGCTCGGCACCGGCGGCGCATTCGGCTTCGCGTGGCTGTTCAAGAAATCCCTGCTCCGGGGCGCGCCGCCGCTCATGATCATGGAGCTGCCGCCCTACCGGCTGCCGCGGATGAAGGACGTGCTGCTGCAGATGGCCGAGCGCGCCAGCCTCTTCCTGCGGAAGGCCGGCACGGTCATCCTCGGCATCTCGATTGTGCTCTGGTTCCTCACCGCCTACCCGAAGCCGGCCGGCCCGGGCCCGGTGACACCCGAGCAGCAGATCGCCCACAGCTTCGCCGGCTCGGCGGGGCGGGTGCTCGAGCCGCTGATCAAGCCGCTGGGCTTCGACTGGCGCATCGGCATCGGCCTGGTGAGCTCGTTCGCCGCCCGCGAGGTGTTCGTCAGCTCGATGGCGGTCATCTTCAGCGCGGACAGCTACGAGGGCGGGAAACACGGCGACATCACGCCGGTGCGCCGATCGCTGGCGGCCGCCACGTGGCCGGACGGGGCGCGGCTGTTCACGCCGCTGGTCTGCCTGACGCTCATGATTTACTACGTGTTCGCGATGCAGTGCATGAGCACGGTGGCGGTCGTCAAACGCGAAACCAACTCGTGGCGCTGGCCGCTTTTCCAGGTCGCCTACATGACCGGCACGGCGTGGGTGGTCTGCCTGGTGGTCTACCAGGCGGGCCGGGCGCTGGGCTTCTGAATCGCCCGCCGGCTGGAAATCGCGCCCCGCCGGGATAACCTAACCGCAGGAACCACCCGCCCATGACGCCGCATTTTCAGACCGTGCTGGCCCTGATTGTCGTGGGGCTGTCGGCCCTGGGCCTGATGTGGCGGGTGCTGGCGCGGCGCTCGGCGGGCTGCGGGCCCGAGGGTTGCGGGGCCATCAGCCGCGAGGCGCGGGCGTTGCGCAAGAAGCTCCGGAAATCCTAGGTGCGGCAATGGCGCCGCGTTTTTCCGAACCCGGACCGTCCGCCCGGATCAATTCATGAAGGCCGCGGTTTTGGACGGAGTCGGGCAGCCCCTGGTGATGAAGACGGTGGCGGAGCCGGTGCCGGCGCCGGGCTGGGCCGCGGTCCGCCTGCAGGCTGCGGCGCTCAACCACCGGGACCTCTGGATCCAGCAGGGGTGCTACGCCGGGCTAAAGTTTCCCATCATTCTGGGGTCGGACGGCGCCGGCACCGTGCAGGCGGTGGGCGCCGACGCCGACCGCGCGTGGGTCGGCCGGCCGGTGATCATCAACCCGAGCCTCGATTGGGGTGACGACCCGCGGGTGCAGGGCCCGCGCTTCCGCATTCTCGGCCTGCCCGACGACGGCACGCTGGCGGAAGCCGTGGTGGTCCCGGTGGCGAACCTGGCGCCCCGGCCCGGACACCTCTCCGCCGAGCAGGCCGCGGCGCTGCCGCTGGGGGGACTGACCGCGTGGCGCGCCCTGTTCGCACGCGGCGGTCTTCGCGCCGGCGAATCCGTTCTCGTCACCGGCATCGGCGGCGGGGTGGCGCTGTTCGGCCTGCAGTTCGCGCTGGCGGCCGGCGCGACCGTGTACGTGACCACAGGCTCGGCGGCCAAGCTGGAGCGGGCCCGCGCGCTCGGCGCCGCCGGCGGGGTGAATTACCGCGAGACGGACTGGGCGGCGCGGCTGCAGCGGGAGGCGGGGGAGTTCGATCTCGTGCTCGACAGCGCCATGGGGGAGGGGCTCGCGCCGCTGATCGATCTCACCCGGCCCGGCGGCCGCATTGTGTTCTACGGCGCCACCACCGGGAACCCCCCGGGACTCGATGCGCGCAAGGTGTTCTGGCGCCAGATTTCCCTGCTGGGGACGACCATGGGTTCGCCGGCGGACTTCGCGGGCATGCTGCGGCTGGTTGACTCGCGCCGGCTGGTGCCGGTGATCGACACGGTCCAGCCGTTGACGGACGCCGGGGCGGCCTTGCGCCGGATGGAGTCAGCCGCGCAGTTCGGCAAGCTCGTGCTGACAACCGGCTGACCGCGCCGCGCACCCGGGTTACTCGAGCTCGCTGTCGGGGTCGGCCCCGCCGGGCGCCATCGGCCGGCCGATGTTGTGCCGGAGGGTGTCGAGATT
>DATJUU010000100.1:0-5115 GCA_035502155.1 Opitutaceae bacterium | reverse complement strand
ACCTGCTCCCGGGCGCCACCGTCCCGCCCGTCGGGGGCGGCGGAGCCGTCGATGCCCTGAAGCCGGCGTTGCTGGCCCACAACCTCCTTCCCGCGGCCAAGTCCCGCCATGGCGACCGGCAGATGGAGATCGTGGCCGCCGCCATGGAGAACGAACACGGCGCGCCGTCCCTGCGGGTCGAGATGACGCGCGTGGCCACCCTGCGCCTGCTGCTCCGCGCGGTGGAGCCGATCGCCCACCCGTCCGCCGGGATCAACCTCTACGACCGCATGACCAACCTCGTCTTCGCCGCGGGCACCCGCCAGCTGGGCCTCGTGTTGCCGCCCATGCAGGCCGGCGAGGAGCGCATCCTCACCTTCAAGCTCACGTGCAGCCTCCAGCCCGGGGAGTACACCTTCAGCGTCGAAACCGGCGAACCCTCGGCGGAGGGGCCCAATTTCGGGTGCCTGCACGACAAGCACGAGGGGTTGGGCCCGCTGGCGGTCCATTACGAGCACGACCACACCTGGCCGTTTTACGGCATCGCCCGCCTGCCGCTGGATATCTCCGTGTCGTGAGCAAGCCGCCCATCCTCATCTTCGGCGTTCCGCGCTCGGGCACCACCCTCCTGCGCACCGTGCTCAACGCCCACGCCGCCATCGCCTGCGGCCCGGAGGCGGGCTGGTTGGCCGACCATCACGGGCCGAATATCATGGCTCTCCAGCGCGTGCTGGCCGACGGGCGGTACGGGTTCGCCCGCGCCTTTCGCGTGCCCCCGGAACGGGTCCGGCGGCGGATCCGGGAACTGGTCGACGGCCTGTTCAGCGACTTCGCCGCGTCCCAAGGCAAGGCGCGCTGGGGCCACAAGACCCCGGACGACTGCATGCACGTGGACTTCTTCACCGGGCTGTTCCCGGATGCCAAATACCTCCACCTCGAGCGCCATCCGCTCGACGTCGCCCTGTCGACCGTGCGCATCCCGGAGCACCGGCAGGGCATCAGCAAGTGGCACGAAGAGAACATTGTCCTCGCCCCGGGCTGCGCGGCGGCGAACAACCTGTTCAACGGTGTGCTCCGCTGGCGCCGGTGGAACGACCGGCTGCGCACGGCGCTGGGAACCGTCGACTGCCTCCGCCTCACCTACGAGGACATGGTAAAGGCGCCCGAGAAGACTTTCGCGAAGGTCTGCGCCTTTCTCGACGAGCCGTTTGCGGCGGCGATGCTCGACTACGGCCAGGCGGGCGCCATCCTCCCCGAGTGGGAATGGGGCTCGGCCGACGTCCGCCAAGACGGCCACATCGTGCCAGGCCGCGTGGACCGCTGGCGCACGGAACTGAAGCCAGAGGAAGTGCGCGTCCTCTCCTCGGTGGCGGGGCTGGTACCGGGGGTGGCGGCGGAGGCGCCGCCCGCACCGTCCCGCCGGCTGGCCGGGGTCGACGAGCTCGAGTCGCCGCTGTTTCGCAACCTGATGGAGGGATTGAACGCGTTCGCCGCGCCGCTGGGACTGCGCACGTTCACCGACTGGAGCAAGGTCTGGGAATATCCCTGGCTCTGGTTCCACGGCCTGGCGGCAGTGGAGGGTCCGGCCCCCCGGATTGTCGATCTGGGCAGCGAACTGTCCCCCATGCCCTGGCTGCTGGCCCTGCGCGGCGCCCACGTGACCCTGATCGAGACCGACCCCCAATGGGTGCCGGTGTGGAAGAAGGTGCGTTCAGCGCTGGACGTGGACGTCGACTGGAAGGTCATCACCGGCGAGGCCCTCCCCCTGCCGGACGCCAGTGTCGACGCCGTCACCAGCCTGTCGGTAATCGAACATGTCGGCGACAAGCCCCGCGCCATGGCGGAGGTGGCCCGGGTCCTGAAACCCGGCGCCCCGCTCTTCATGTCCTACGACCTCTGCGAGCCCGCCATGGGCATGACGTTCCCCGAATGGAACGGGCGGGCGCTCACGCTGGACGAGTTCGATCGCGAGGTCTGGCGCCATCCCGCATTCGAGCCCGCCGAAGCTCCGCCTTGGAACCTGGACGACATTCCCGCGTTCAAGGCCTGGCATTTGCGCAGCGCCCCCCACCATAACTACGTGGTCGGCGCCGCCGTACTCGTGAAGCGCCGCTGATCCGCGGGGTGGGACGGCGGCCCGGTCACCCCAGGCGCCGCAAAAGAGGCTCGCCGCCCGCCGCCAAGTTTCTTTCCCTAGACCCTTTTCCGTGCCCGCGGCCCCCCAGAGCGTCCTTTACATCCGACCCGACACCATCGGCGACCTCGTCATTTTTTCCTCCGCGCTGGCGCAGCTGCGCGCCGCCTGGCCGCGGACCCGGCACACGCTGCTCGTGCGGCCGGGCTACGAGACCCTCGCCCCGTTGTTTCCGTCCGGCCTCCACTGGGTGGTCGCGCCCATCAACCCGTTCGCCCAGAAGCCCGCCGCGTGCCGGCGGGAGCTGGCCGCGCTGCTCGCCGCCCTCGAGGGCCTCCGCCCCGACGTCGTCGTCGCGGCGACGCTCAACCGCACGTGGCTGGAAGCGGCAGTGGCCGCCCATTTCCCCAAGGCGCGCCGCATCTCGCTCGGCGGCCAGGCGGTCGATCCCCTCTTCGCCACCGCGCTTAAACTGGAGCTGGGCATCGATGCAGACAGCGCTTTCCCCGAAGTCGTGCCGGTGACGGACGGCCAGCGGGAATGGGAGAGCAATCACTTCCTGGTCGACCAGCTGGTGGGCCGACCCACCGAGCGCCCATTGCCGGCCGTCGCGGTGCCGCCCGAAGCGGCCCGGCAGGCGACGGAATTTCTCGCCCAGGCGAAACTGTCCGCGGGAGGATTTGTGGCGGTCTTCCCCGGCGGTCTGGCCAATGTGCCGATCAAGGCCTGGCCGGCCGCGCGGTTTGAGGAGCTGGTCGGCTGGCTGCTGCGCGAGAAGAAACTGACGGTACTACTCCTGGGCCACGAGAGCGAGGCGGAGCTGCTGGAGGCGGTCGCCGCCGGGGCGGCCCGAGGCCGGGCCACCCGTCCGGCCGTCTGGCTCGGCCGCGACGGCCAGCTGCCGCTGCTGGCGGCGCTTCTGGCCCAGTGCCGTTTCTATGCCGGACACGATACCGGAGCCATGCATCTGGCAGCCGCGCTGGGTCGGCCGGTGGTCGGCATTTTTGGCGGCGGGCACTGGCCCCGTTTTCGGCCCACCGGTCGCCAAGTCGTTTCGGTCGTGCAGCCATTGCCCTGCTTCGGGTGCAACTGGGACTGCCCCTGGGGCGATGCTCCGTGCGTCAAGGCCCTCGCCCTGGCCGACGTCCAGCGGGCGACCGATTTCGCCCTGCGCCATGAGCGCAAGGAGTTCGACGAGGTGATCACAGCGGCCAACCTGTCCGCCGATCTGCTTCGCCTGATCGAGACCGCAACCCCGGGTTACCGTTCGCTGCAGCGCGACCGCCTCGACCGCCAGCACAAGATCGAGGAGCTCAAGGGCGAGTCCGACATCAAGGACACGGAGATCATCGACCTCAAGCGCGCCGCGGAAGAGCGCAAGACCGAGATGGAAGCGATCAAGGCCGAGCTCGAGGCGGAATGTGCCGACAAAGACCGGGAGATCGCCGGCCTCAAGGCCGAGGCCGACACCAAGGACACGGAAATCGACTCCCTGAAGCAGGAGACGGACGGCAAGGACGTGGAAATCAGCGCGCTCAAGGAGGCCGCCAACGTCAAGGACCGGGAGATCGCCGACCTCAAGGCCGAGGCCGACACCAAGGACGCCGAAATCGAACGACTCAAGCAGGTCTGCAACGAGCGCGAGGCGCTCATCATCACCCAGGACGGGCACATCAAGAACTTCCAGCAGATCGTGGCCGAGCTGAACGGGCGGATCGCGCAGGCCGACGGCCGGATCGCCGAGCTCGGCGCCGCCCTGGCGCAGCGCGACGCGCAGCTGGCCGCGGCGCAGGCGGAGAAAACCCGGCTCGAGGGCCTGTTCGCCGCGCTGCCGCCCGGCACCCTGGATTTCGCCGCGACTCTCCAGGGCAAGGACGCGCACATCAAGCATCTCGAGGCGATCGTCACCGAGACGCGCCACTCGCTGGCCAACTACGCCGCCGGCCATGCCACGCTCGAGCATGCCAAGCATTACCTCCGGCTGCTCGCCGAGAAGGAGGCGGTGATCCAGCAGCTCCACCAGGCCTGCGTCGAGCGCGAGGCCCTCATCCGGCAACTGGCCGGCGACGCGACCCGCCCCGGGGCCGGGCTCCGCAAGCTCTGGCTCGCCGCCGCCGGCCACGTGCGGTTGAAGTGGTGGCAGCCGTTCCACACCTGGCTGTTCCGCAAGGTGGTCGAGGAATACTGGATGCAGATCGGCGTGCTCCAGCAGTATCCGCCGCGCCCGATCCGCTGGGATCCGCGGCTGCGCCGCAAGCCGCGGGTGCCCCCGGCGGCCCTGCCGCAGATCGCGATTGTCACGCCCTCCTACAACCAGCCGGATTTCATCGAGAGCACGATGCTGAGCGTGCTCAACCAGAATTATCCGAAGCTGCTTTACGTCGTGCAGGACGGCGGCTCGCCCCCGCCCACCCCGCAGATCATCGCCCGCTACGGCGAGCGCCTCACCGCGTGGGTGTCGGAGCAGGACCACGGGCAGTCCGACGCGGTGCGCCGCGGCTTCGACCGGCTCGCCGGCCGCCTCGGCCCCGCCGACGTGATGTCCTGGCTCAATTCCGACGATTTCATCAACCCGCGCGCCCTGCGCTTCGTCGGTGAGTATTTCGCCACCCACCCGCGGGTCGACGCGGTCTACGGCCACCGCATCATCATCGACGGGCACGACCGGGAGATCGGCCGGTGGATCCTGCCACGGCACCATCCGCGCAGCCTGGAGTGGATCGACTACGTGCCGCAGGAGACGTTCTTCTTCCGCAAGCGCGCCTGGGACCTGGTCGGCGGCGTCGACCCCAGCTTCCAGTTCGCGCTCGACTGGGATCTGCTGGCCCGCTTCACCCGGGCGGGCCTGCGCGTGGTCCGCCTGCCGTATTTCCTCGGCAGCTTCCGGATTCACGCCGCGCAGAAGACCAGCGCGGCCATCCACACGACGGGGGCCGACGAAATGCGCCGGGTGCGCGCGCTGTTCCACGGCGACGAGCGGCCCGGCGAGGCGGAAAAAATCG
>DATJUU010000099.1:0-3998 GCA_035502155.1 Opitutaceae bacterium | reverse complement strand
CTTCGTCGTTGGCGTCGGCAATTGAGCCTGGCCGCAGCCCGTCGCCCAGTGAGAACGACACGTCGTACGCCGCCAGGATCTCGCAGATCTCCTCGAAGTGCGTGTACAGGAAGCTCTCGGTGTGGTGGGCGAGGCACCACTTGGCCATGATCGAGCCGCCGCGGCTCACGATCCCGGTCATGCGCCGCGCCGTCGACGGGATCGAGCGCAGGCGCACGCCGGCGTGGATCGTGAAGTAGTCGACGCCCTGCTCGCACTGCTCGAGCAGCGTGTCGCGGAACAGGTCCCAGGTGAGCTCCTCGGCCCGGCCGCCGACCTTCTCCAGCGCCTGGTAGATGGGCACGGTGCCGATGGGCACGGGCGAGTTGCGCAGAATCCACTCGCGTGTCTGGTGGATGTTGCGGCCCGTCGAGAGGTCCATGAGGGTGTCGCCCCCCCACTTGACCGACCAGCGCATCTTCTCGACCTCCTCGTCGATCGAGGAGGCGACCGCGCTGTTGCCGAGGTTGGCGTTGATCTTCACGAGGAAGTTGCGGCCGATGATCATCGGCTCGAGCTCGGGATGGTTGACGTTGGCCGGGATGATGGCGCGGCCGCGGGCCACCTCGGCGCGCACGAATTCGGGCGTGATCTCGCGCGGAATCGCCGCCCCGAACGCCTGGCCGGGGTGCTGGTGGAGCAGGGAGTCGCGCGGGGCCGTCGCCGAGGTCTCGAGGGCGGCGCCGGCGGACTGGAGCTTCATGTTTTCGCGCAGGGCGACGAACTCCATCTCCGGCGTGATGATCCCGCGGCGGGCGTAGGCGAGCTGGGTGACCGGACCGCCGGTCGCGCGCCAGGGCCGCCGCCGCAGCGCGGGAAAGCGCGCGAACCTGCCGCCGTCCGCGGCCTGCCGGGCGTGGGAGGCGCTGAGATAACCGTCGTCGATCGGCTGGACGGCGCGGCCGTCGTACTCCGCGGCGTCGCCGCGCTCGCGGATCCAGGGCAGGCGCAGCGGCGGCAGGCCGCGCGCGGGGTCCTGGGGGCAGGCGGGGTCGCCCCACGGGCCGGAGGTGTCGTAGACGCGGACGGGTTCATTCGCCACGAGGCGGCCGGCAAGATCGCGCGAAGGCTGGAGCGCGATCTCCCGCATCGGGACGCGCAGGTCGGGGCGCGACCCGGTCAGGTAAACACGGCGCGCGGTGGCGGGGATGGCGCCGTTCGCCCCGGCGGGCGGGGCGGCGGAGGTGGCGGGAACGATGGGCATGGCGGAGGGAGGTGGGACGGTTCGCACCGCCGCGGTGTCCGCACTGCCCCATGGCCGGTGGCAGGGCTTCCCTACGGCGGCATGACCCGCATCAGGTTCGGAGGGTCGAGGAGGCGATCGGCCTCCAATCTCAGTCCGGCGCGGCGGACTCCCCGTTGTGTGGTTGGCGCCAAGTTGTCCAGAAGCGGGGGCGTTGCAAAGCGAAACTGCCGCCGGCGGAGGGGCGGAGGGCGCCAAGGCCGGAAAATTCCAGAAGATATTTGAGCTCGTTTCGCCGTGGAGCGCGGGACACACTGTCCCTGCATGCCGCTGAAGATCGTCCTAATCGAAGATCAGGCGATGTTCCGGGATTTGCTGAAGAAAATCTGCCGGGACCATTTCCGTCTGAGCGTGGTGGGGGAGGCGGAGGACGCCGCCACGGGCCTGGCCCTGTGCCAGAAGTTCAAGCCCGACATCGTGTTGCTTGATCTCAACCTGCCGGATCGCGACGGCGTTTCCATGGCCGATGAGCTGATCGCGATGGATCCGCGCGTGCGGATCCTCGCGCTGTCCACCGAGTGCGACGACTATACGCTCTACCGGGTGCTGAATTCCGGCATGCACGGCTACGTGGACAAGAACCGGCAGTCGGTCGAGGTGCTCAAGCAGGCGATCGACGAGGTGATCAAGGGCCGGGTCTTTTTCACCGAGGTGGTGCAGCAGGTGCGCCAGAAGCTGCGCACGGAGCCGAAGGCGTTTCCCAAGGTGCTGACCGAGCGCGAGCAGGAGCTGCTGTCGCTGCTCGGGGGCGGCCTGACGAACGAGGAGGTGGCGCGCGAGCTGCACCTCAGCCGCTACACGGTGCAGCTGCACCGGCGCAACATCATGAGCAAGCTCGGCCTGCACCGCACGCCCGACCTGATCCGCTACGCGGTGAACAAGGGCTTCGCCAAGCTCAGCTCGTTTCGAGAGCGCCCCGAAGATTCTCCTTGAGGGTGGCGACCTCGGCCTCGAAGGAGGTCAGGGTTGCGCGCGGACTCTCAATGTCGCCGTTGCGCGCGGCCTCCTGGATGGTGGTGGCGACGGCGGCGACCGAGGTGGCGGAGATGAGCGCGGTCTGCGAGAGGATGCGGTGCGCCTGCCGGCGGGTGTTCTCGCTGCTGCCGGCGCGCACGGCCTCGGCGAGCAGGGCGATGTCCTTGTCGAGGGCGGTGATGAACTCCTCGGCGAGCTGGCGGACCTTTTCCGGCTGCTGGTCGGCCATGTAGCGGAAGATCGACAGGTCGAGGGTCTTCCGGGGCGGCTCCTCGGCGGTGCGGATCTGGATGGAGGAGCCGGCGCGCAGGGGCCCGCTGAGGTTCTGGATCGTGGCCTTGATCTTCTCCGGGCTGAGGGGCTTGGCGGCAAAGCCGTCCATCCCCGCCTCGAGGCAGTCGCGTTTCTTCTCCGGGGTGGAGTAGGCGGTGGTGGCGACAACCAGGGTGTGGCGCTCGGGCGGCTCCCACTGGCGGAAGCGCCGCGTGACCTCGACGCCGTTGAGGCCGGGGAGGTCCCAGTCCATGAAGACGATGTCGTAGAGGTTGGCCTGGAGCTTCGCGAGGGCGTCGTTGCCGTTGGTGGCGTGGTCGGTCTGGTAGCCGAGGCGGGTGAGGATGCTGTCGATGACGAGCAGGTTGTACTCCTGGTCCTCGACGATCAGGGCCCGCGTGGTGGTGGTCGGGGCGTGGGCGTGCGTCACCGGGGCCGCGCCGTCGACCGGCGCCGCCGGCAGCGGCAGCGCCACCTTGAACCAGAAGGTGGCGCCCAGGCCGGGGGTGCTGGTGAGGCCGACGGCGCCGCCCATCTTCTCGGCGTAGGCCTTGCAGACGGCGAGGCCGAGGCCGGTGCCGCGGATCTTCTCCTTCTGCGCGCGCTTGCCCCGGCTGAATTTCTCGAAGAGCTGGGCCTGTTCGTCCAAGGGGATGCCGGGGCCGTGGTCGCGCACCTCGACCGCGATCTCCACCGTGCCGCCGAACTCGGAGCGGGCCTCGACGCCGACCTCGATCACGCCCTTGCCGGCGTACTTCAGGGCGTTGGCGACGTAGTTGATGACGATCTGCTTGATCTTCGCCTCGTCGCCGACGACCAGCTCGGGCAGGCGCGGGCTGATCTGGGTGACGATCATCATCTGCTGCTCCTGCGACTGCCAGGCGAAGATCGAGCCGACGTCGGCGAGCACGGTGCGGAGGTTGAAGGGCTGGGCGTCGATCGTGATGCGGCCGGCCTCGATCTTGGAGAAGTCGAGCACGTCCTCGACGAGGGTGGAGAGGTATTCCGCGCATTTGCGCAGCGAGACCGCCATGTCGCGCTGCTTGGCGCTGAGCTCGGACTCCTGCAGCAGCCCGGCCAGGCCGATGACGCCGTTGAGCGGGTTGCGGATCTCGTGGCTCATGTTGGCGATGAAATCGGTCTTGGCGGCGTTGGCCTTGGCCAGCTCCTCGGTGCGGCGGCGGACGAGCGCTTCGAGCTGGCGGTTGCGCGCCTGGACCTGGTTCAGGCGGAAGCGGTAGCCGCCGTAGATGCCGCCCGCGAGGGTGAGCGCGAAGAGGGAGTAGGCCCACGGCGTGCGATACCACGGGGGCAGGATGACAAAGGTGTACGCGGCCGGCGCGCTCCAGCGGCCGTCGGCGTCGGCCGCGCGGACCTTGAAGGTGTAGGTGCCCTCGCTTAGGTAGGTGAATTCCCGGAAGGTCTTCGCGTTGGCCGGCGTCCAATCGCGGTCGAATCCCGCGAGTTG
>DATJUU010000098.1:0-16881 GCA_035502155.1 Opitutaceae bacterium | reverse complement strand
ATGGGGGTAGTTTATTGAGGGGTAAGAACGGGCGGCCATTGGCAGAGCCCATCCCGGGGACCGCGCACGATAGTCGCAGGACCTCGTCCCGCAAGCCGGGTCCCCCGAAATGCCTGGCTCAGTGGCAGAGGATTCATGGATTTCTGCCGGGTGGCAACTTGCGGTGGGTGCGTCTCGCGATCCGGCTCAGCTGCCCGACTGCACCGCTGTCTCCCCGGCGCAGATGCGCCGGCCGGGATTCAGGATCAACAAGGCCGCGAACGCGCCGAGGCCGGCGGAGCAGAGCCAGAACGCGGCCGGGGCCGCGTTCATCAACGTCATGCCAGCGGCGGGACCCAGGATCAGGGCCAGGGTCCAAGTCATGCCGTAGATGCCCATGGACCGCCCGCGCATCGTCGCCGGCGCCAGGTCGGCGACGTACGCCGAGGCCATCGGCATGGCGAGCATTTCGCCGAGGGTGAACACGACCATGCACGCCACCAGTGCGGGGACCGTGCGCGCCAGCCCGTTCAGCGCGAACCCCAGCCCCGCGAGGCAATAACCGAGGGCGATGACCGGGCGGGCGCGGAACCGGCGCGTGACCGTCGTCAGCGGCAGCTCGCAGCAGACCACAATGGCGCCGTTGAGCGACAGGATCAGGCCGTAGGTCGCCGCCGGGAACCCCAGCTGGACGACATGCAGGCCGAAGGTCGAACTCTGCTGCATGAAGATGAGCGAAACGGCGAACACCGCGGCGAGCATCCGGAGCAGCCGGCCGTCGTTGCGCATGAGCTGGATCACCTCGCCCCAGCCGCCGCGGCCCACCATCACACCGACGCCGGCGGGCAGGGCCAGCAGGGCGACCAGGCCGTAGAGCGCCGACGTGAAGGCGTCGCCCGCGAAGAGCCAGAACCAGCCGTGCGCGGCGATCAGGCCCGCCAGCGCCGGGCCGAACGCCCAGCCGGCGTTGAACGAGGCGCGGAGCGCGGAATAGGCCGTGACCCGCTGGCCCGCCGGCACGAGGTCGGCCAGCAGCGCGCTGCTGGCGGGGCGGTACATCTCGCCGGTGAGCCCGGTCAGCGCGGCGAGGGCGACGATCAGCGGGTAGGCGCGCGCCTGCGACAACAGCAGCATCGCCGCGGCGCCGGAGAACATGGACAGGGCGATCGTCCCGCGCCGCCCGAGGCGGTCCGCGAGATGACCGCCGATCACGCCCGCGACCAGGTTGCCGGCGCCGTACGCGCCGAGCGCGAAGCCGGCGGCCGCCGGCGAATAGCCCCGGCTGGTCAGGTAGAGGGTCAGAAACGGGATCACGAACGTGCCGACCTTGTTCACGAACGTCCCGAAAAAGAGCACCCAGGCCGCGCGCGGGAGCGAGCGGAGGCTGGCGATCAGACTGGGGCGTGACGGGGACATGAAAAAACCCTGCTTGCCGATCGGCAGGCAGGGTTCAAGGGGAGGGCGGGTTATGGAGGGGTCGATTCCTGCTTGCCGATCAGCGGGTGGGGTCGGTGTCCGGGCCGACGCGACGGTGCGCGAATTTGCACGCCTGCATGGCGCCGGGACGACTCCACATCGGAATGGAAATGTAGGTCGGGGCGCTCATGGGCAAAGGGTGGTCGATGCCGGGCTGGTCCCCCGTGGTCAAGCCGAATTCCCGGAGGCACCGGCGGGCGAGCCGCCAGCCGGGGGATTCTTGCCTGCCGGCGCGGCGCCGCGCAGAGTCGCCCCATGGCCGAGCGTTTCGTCAGCGAGCCGCTGGTGCCGGATCCGGGCGCGATCGACCCGGCGGGCATGGCCGCCGGCGCGCCGGGCCTGCCCCGGCGCTTCACCTGGGACGGCCGCGTCCACGAGGTCGCGACGGTGATGGCGCAGTGGCGCGAGACCCGGGCGGAAGGCGGCCGGCGCGGACCCGACGCCGAACGCTACGCGCGGCGCCATTGGTGGCACCTGGTCACGACCGGCGGCCTGGAGCTGAAGATCTACTGCGAACGCCAGACGCGGACGAAGCAGCGATGGTGGGTTTTCAGCGTGATGGAGTAGGGCGGATGGGTGCCTACACCAAGGGAGCGAAGGCAGCCAAGAACCACGCGCTTCGCTTTCTTCGCGGCCCTCGGTGAGGAGGGAATCCGAATCACGGACCTGTTCTCACAGGAGGCAGCAGAGGCAACCGGGCGTGTCAGCCTCGGTTCGCTCCGTTTCCTCCGGTGGCGAAAAGAGAAATGTGGCGGGGGTGGACGCGCCGGCCTACAGTGGCCGCCATGAGCCCCAAACGGTTTCTCCTCGCGGCCGCGCTCGTCCTCGCCGCGCGCCTGCCCGCCGCCGACATCGACCCGGCCATCGATGTCGCGCACCTCACCAAGCTCCGCATGGATTTTGCCGCGACCAAGGACTACTCGCCCGACTGGGCGGCCAGTCCGGAGCGGCACGCGGTGTACGACGCGCTGCGCCAGAACCGCCCGGATGACGTCATCCGCCTCGGCCAGGCCTGGCTGGCCAGGAACCCGGTGGATGCCGAGGTCTACATGCTGCTGGCCATCTGCCAGCGGCAGAAGGGCGACCTGCCGGGGTACTACCGGTCGATCAGCCTGTTCTACGGGCTGCTGCGGTCGATCACCGCCGGGGGCGACGGGCTCGCGCCGGCCACCGCCTTCAAGGTGATCGCCGTGCCGGAGGAGTACTTCGTCATCCGCGACATCGGGGCCAAGGTCCTGCTGCAATCGCTGGTGGACCACTACGACAAGATGGACCTGCAGACCGAGGACGGCCGGAAGTTCACGCTCTACTTCGACGTCAGCATCTCGCTCGACGCCACCGCCCGCGAGTTGCACGCCGCCGCGCCGCCGGCCCCGGCGAAGCCGTAGCAGCATTCACAGAAGGTGACGAAGGGCACCGGGGCCCGGGCCCCTTGTCCTCTGGGTTGCCTTCTGGAGAAAAAGAATTCCGATCTCCGGCATGAAGATCGTCGTCCTCGACGGCCGGACGCTCAATCCCGGCGACAATCCCTGGGATGAGGTCGCCCGCCTCGGCGAATTCGTCTGCCACGACCGCACGCCGCCGGAGCGGGTCGTCGAGCGCGCCCGCGACGCCGACATCGTGCTCATCAACAAGATCGCGCTGACCGCGGCGACGCTGGCGCAGCTGCCGCGCCTGAAGTTCATCGGCGTGCTCGCCACCGGCTACAACATCGTCGACGTGGCTGCGGCGCGCGCCCGGGGCGTGACGGTGACCAACGTGCCGGTCTACGGCACCGACTCGGTGGCGGAATACGTCTTCGCGCTCCTGCTCAATTTTCACCGGCAGCCGCAGACGCACGCCGACCTCGTGCGCGCCGGCGAATGGACGCGGGCGGGGGAGTGGACCTTCTGGCGCACGCCGCTGACCGAGCTGGCCGGACTCACGCTCGGCATCGTCGGCTTCGGGCGCATCGGCCGGCGCGTGGGCGAGATCGCCGCCGCCTTCAGGATGCGCGTGCTCGCAGCCGACCCGGCGCACGCCAATCCGCCGTCGTACGATTTTGCCTGGCGCGAGCTGCCGGAGCTGTTCGCCGAGAGCGACGCGGTCACGCTGCACTGCAACCTGACGGCGGCGAACACCGGGATGGTCAACCGCGCGCTGCTCGGCCGCATGAAGCCGACCGCGTACCTGATCAACACGGCGCGCGGGCCGCTGCTCAATGAGGCCGACCTCGCCGCGGCGTTGCGGCAGGGGCGGCCGGCCGGCGCCGCGCTGGACGTGGTGGCGGAGGAGCCGATCGCGCCGGAGAGCCCGCTGCTGACGGCGCCGAATGTCGTCCTCACCCCGCACATCGCCTGGGCGACGCTCGCGGCGCGGCGCCGGCTGATGCAGATCACGGCCGCGAACATCGAGGCGTTTCTCGCCGGCCGGCCGGTGAATGTCGTGAATTGAATGCATGGCCGCGCCGGCACCTGCCGAGGTCGCGGACCATCAATCGGTTGGGGGACCCTCGGGCCGTGGCGTGCCCGCAATCGGATTGCTCCCGACGGGCCCGGGGCCTACCGTGGCCTCCTTTTCCATGCCGGGAACCTCCATCGAACTGCTGATCATCGCGCTGCTGTTGCTGGCCGGCGGGCTCTTTGGCATGGCCGAGGTGGCCATCGTGTCGGCGCGCAAGGCGCGGCTGCGGCAGCTGGCGGAGGAGGGTGACGAGGGGGCGCAGGCGGCGCTGGAACTCGGCACCGAATCCACCCGCTTTCTCGCCACCGTGCGCGCCTGCCATTTCGCCTGCGTCGTGCTGGCCGGCGGCGTCGGCGGGGCGACGCTCGCCCGCCAGGCCGCGGCCTCGCTGCGCCGGATCCCGGCGCTCGCCCCGTGGGCCGGTTACCTCGCGTTCCTCGGCGTCGTCGGCCTGGTCATCCTCGCCGCCGCCGTGTTCAGCCGGCTCCTCCCCAAGCGCATCGCGCTGCGCAACCCGGAGCGGGTCGCACGGTTCCTGGCCGGTCCGCTGGAGGGGATCATCGGATTCCTCGCCCCCGTGGTCGGGAGCCTGGCGGCCGCGGCCGACGTCGTGCTCAAGCCCTTCGGCCTCGGGGGCGGACGCATGCCGCCGATCAGCGAGGAGGAGGTGAACCTCCTCGTCGAGCAGGGCCTCAAGGCCGGCGTCTTCCACAAAGCCGAGAAGGAGATGGTCGCGGGCGTCCTCGGTCTGGACCAGCTGCCGGTCACCGCGATCATGACGCCGCGGCCCAAGATCGTCTTCATCAACATCGACGACCCGGAGGAGACCAACTGGCGCAAGATCGTCGCCAGCGGCCACTCGCACTTCCCGGTCTACCAGGACAATCGCGACCAGGTGCTCGGCATGGTGGCGGTGAAAGCCCTCTGGGCGCATGCGGCCATCGGCATACCCACCAGCCTGAAGAACCTGCTCACCCCGCCGCTGGTGGTGCCGGAGACCATGAACAGCGTGCAGCTGCTGGAGACGTTCAAGAAATCCGGCCGGCACACCGCGCTGGTGGCCGACGAGTTCGGCAGCATCCAGGGGATGGTCACGCTGATCGACGTGCTCGAGGCGATCGTCGGCGACCTGCCCGCGCTCGGCCAGCGCGACCAGCCCGAGGCGAAGCAGCGCGCCGACGGCTCCTGGCTGATCGACGCCACCCTCGCGATCAACGAGCTCAAGTCCGCGCTGCACCTTGACGACCTGCCGCAGGAGGCCGAGGCCGACTACCAGACACTCGGCGGCCTGGTGATGACGCAGTTCGGGCGGATCCCCGCGCCAGGCGACCATTTCGACTGGGCGGGTTGGCGCTTCGAGGTCGTCGACATGGACCGCCACCGGGTGGACAAGGTGCTGGTCAGCCCGGTGCCGCCGCCCGCGGCGGAAGTGAAGGCGGCGGGGTAGGGCGCGCAATTTGGAATCGTAGGGGCGCAGACTTGTTGCGCCCGGAATTCAGAATTGGGCGCCGCAAGGCTGCGCCGCTACAACGGCGAAGTCCCGATCAACAAAAAGGGCGCAACCAGATTGCGCCCCTACAGTTCGGACAATTTCCAATCGAAGGGGGTGCAGGCTTGCTGCACCCTCATTCATTACGCCCCGAGACTCTTCAGGGCCTTGAGCACGTCGGCGGCCTGCTGCTTGGTCGACGCCTTGAGGTCGCGCCACACGATCTTGCCGTCCTTGTTGATGAGGAAGGACTGGCGGGCCGCGAACGACCCCATCGTGGGCACGTCCTTCACCGGCACGCCGAAGGCGTTGATCACGGTGTGATCGTGGTCCGCGATGAGCGTGAACGGGAAGTGGTACTTGTCCTTGAAGGCCTGCTGCGCGGCGGTGTCGTCGGCGCTGACGCCGATGACGGTCACGCCCTTGTCCGAGAGGTCCTGATAGGCGTCGCGCAGGCTGCAACCCTCGGCGGTGCAGCCGGGCGTGTCGGCCTTGGGGAAGAAATAGACCAGCGTGAAGCCCTTCTTGTAGACGTCGCCGAGGTCGAGCTTGTCGCCGGTCTGGGTGACGCCGGTGACGGCCGGCGCCTGCGCGCCGACGTCGAGCGGCTCGCCGCGGGCAAGGGAGAACATCGAGAGGAAGCCCATCGTGGTCACGAGACCAAGGAAAGTGCGCATGGCGCACGGATAGCCGGGCCGGACCGTTTCGCAAGCGGGCCCGGCGGAATCGCCGGGATTGTGCGGGTTTTACAGAACCTAATGAAGGAAATCACGGCGCAGGCTCTTCATTCCCTTTGTTGCCTTCGGTGAAAAAGGGATCGCTCGAACGGTCCTACAGCTTCGCCACCAGCTCCGGGAGCCCGGCTAGGGATTTGAGCTGGAAGAACCGGTCCGCGGCGGCCGCCGGCACCGGCGCGGCGGCGCTCTCCGCCTTCCAGAGCAGCGGGTAGGGCACGAGCACCGCGCGGGCGCCCAGCTCCAGCGCCGGCAGGACGTCGGACTTCAGCGAGTTGCCGACCATGAGGAATTGCGCCGGCGGGGTGTCGCACCGCCGCAGGACGCGGGCGTAGGTGGCGGCGTCCTTCTCGGCCACGATCTCGATGTGCCGGAAATGCGGCGCGAGGCCGGATTTCGCGAGCTTGCGCTCCTGGTCGCGGAGGTCGCCCTTGGTGATGAGGAGCAACGGGTGGGTCCGCGCCAGCCGCGCCACGGTGTCGGCGGCGCCGGGGAGCAGTTCGACGGGATGGTCGAGCATTTCCTTCGCGAAGGCGATGATCTCCCGGATCTCGGCGGCGCGGATGTCGCCGCCGCTCAGCTCGATGGCGGTCTCGATGCACGACAGTGCGTGGGCCTTGATGCCGTAGCCGTAGAGTTCGAGGTTGCGCACCTCGGTCGCGAGCAGCCGGCGGTCGATCGTGGCCGCGTCGTGCCAGCGGGCGAGCAGCGCGCGGTATTTTTCGTGCGTCGCCTCGAAGATCGACTCGTTGTGCCACAGCGTGTCGTCGGCATCGAAGCCGATGGTGGTCAGCATGGGCCGAGCGAAAGCCCGGGCCGGCGCCGGTTCAAGACGGGAACACGGGGCGCGCGGCGGGTTCCCCGGTTCCATCATTTTTCAAAAAAACCGCCGGCGGTCCGGGGCCGGGGAACTTTGCGCGCCGCTGCAGTCACTATCCCCGTATCCGCGGACTTCTCGCGGGTGCAAACCACGAACATCATGACACAGAAAACCAACCTGAAATTCGTTCTCCTGGCGGTCGCGGCCCTCGGCCTCGCGGCGACGGCGCCCGCGCAGTCCACCGGCGCCGCCGCGCCCGCGCCGGCGTCGGCCCCCGGCACCGGGACCGGCCTGCTCGGCCAGACGTACACCAGTCTCGGTTACGGCTACACCGACCTGGCCGGCACATCGGTGAACCAGCAGAGCCTGCGCTTCGAGTACAACCAGCCGCTCAACACCGGCTTCGACCTCAAGCTCGGCTACACCGGCGCGCGCACGTCGCAGTTCGCCGGCACGCGCAACTCGCAGCAGTCGTTCGACGCCAACGCGATCGCGTTCATTCCGGAGACCAACTGGGGCCGGCCCTACGTCTCGGTCGGCGCCGGCTGGCTCTGGACCAAGGACGCCGGCGTCCACGACAACTCGTTCCTCTATCACCTCGAGACCGGCGTCGAGTACCAGGTGACGACCGAGCTGTCGCTCACGCCGTGGGTCGCCTACGTCGACGCGCCATCGCTCACGTTCCCGGTGAACAACCGCTGGAACTACGGCGTCAAGGCCAACTACTGGCTCACGCACAGCTGGGGCCTGAGTGCGGGGCTGGGTCGCGACAACAAGACGGACATGACCTACTCCGCGGGCGTCAATTTCCGGTTCTAGCAACCGGAAGATCGACCGTACTGTGTTGGAAGTGCACACCCCCGGCGCCCGGCCGGCCAGCCGGGCGCCGGGGTTTTGCGCGTCGCGGCGCGGCGAATGAGACAAGGGCGCGGTAAGCCTGCGCCCCAACGATGGTAGACAATTCGATCTGTAGGGGCGCAGGCTTGCTGCGCCCTTCACCAATTGTCCGACCGGAACGGCGCGGCGGGCAGGCCGGCGCCGTCGAACAGGTTTGCGTCCGGGTCGTCCGCCCACGCGTAGCGCACCGCCACCGGCTCCTTCACCTGCGGCGCGCTGACCACCACGGAGCCGTTGTCGATCTGCGCGGCGGCGGGATAGAAATGCCGGTCGGCGCCGGCGATGACGAAACCCGCCAGCGGCTTTTCCTGGGCCAGCAGCCCGCTGCCGGAGTGGTCGAAAGTCACGCGCAACGCCGCACCCTCGCGCACCGCCGCCTTGAACAGCGGGCCGGACCAGTTGCCCGGGATGTTGTAGACCTCGTGGCGCGCGATCAGCGCCAGCCGGCGCCCGACCTCCTGTTTGTGGCGCGGGTGGATGTTGGCGGGGTCGCCGATGTCGATCGTCACCGCCATGCCCGTGTTCGGCAGCGCCAGCGCCGAGGCCTGCGCCTCGCGCAGCCGCGCCCACGCGAAGCCGCTGGGATCGCCCGGATCCCGGTAGTCCGGCAGTTGCACGAAAAGGAACGGGAAGTCGCCCTGGCCCCAGTGCTGGCGCCAGAAGGTGATCAGCGCCCGGAACAGCGCGCCGTACTCGCCGGGCCGGCCGACGTTCGACTCGCCCTGGTACCAGAGCACGCCGCGGATCGCCCCGGGCAGGAGCGGATTGACCATGCCGTTGAAGAGGCCGCCGGGCACGTCGGGGCTGTCCGACCCCGGCAGCGGCGGCATCCAGGGCACGTGCTTCTGGAACTCGGCCAGCCTCTCCGGGCCGGCCGCCTTGGCGGCGGCCTCGTCCTGCGCCAGCTTCGCGAGCGTGGCCTCGCGCTCGGCGCGCAGCCGGGGCGCCTCCGCCAGCGCCTGCGCCCACCGTTCGCCCACCACCATGAACGCCGGGTCGCTCTTCAGCGCGGCGTCGCTCAGCCACGACTCGATCGCCGTGCCGCCCCAGGTGCAGTCGATGATGCCGATCGGGACGTCGAGCCGGGCCGCGAGGTCGCGGGCGAAGAAGTAGCCGACGGCGGTGAAGCTGCCCGCGGTCTGTGGGCTGCACACCACCCAGGCGCCCTTCGCCGTGTCCGCCGGCTTGGCGGCCACCGCGCGCTCGACCTTGAAATCGCGGATCAGCGGGTGCGTCGCCGCGGCCACCTCCGCGTCGGCGTCGTCCACGCGGTAGACGTCCCCCGGCGGACCCCAGACCCGGAACTCCATGTTCGACTGGCCGGCGCAGACCCAGACCTCGCCCACCACGACGTCGGTCAGCCGGACGGTGTTGGTGCCGGCGACGACCAAGTCCGCCGGCGATCCGGGCTTCAGCGCCGCGAGGTAGACGATCCAGCTGCCGTCCTTGCCGGCGGTGGCGTGCACGGTCTGGTCACGGAACGTGACCGTGATCTTCTCCTCCGGCGCCGCGCGGCCCCAGACCGGCACGGGCTTGTCCTGCTGCAGCACCGCATGGTCGGTGAACAGCGGCGCGAGGGTGACGTCGGCGCGGGCGGTCAGCGACAGGAGCGCGACGAGGAGAACGGAGCAACGGGGCATGGCGGAGGGTTATTACGGCGCGGTGGGCCGGCTGGCGCAAGCCGCGCGCGCTTTGGTTTGAACGGGGCGCCCGTCTTCGACAGCATCCGGCGTCATGCGTTCGCTCTCCGATCAGGTGGTGATCGTCACCGGCGCCTCGGCCGGCATCGGCGAAGCCGTCGCGCGGCGCCTGGCGCGCGCCGGGGCGCGGCTGGTCCTCGGCGCCCGGCGGGCCGACCGGCTCGCCGCGCTGGCGAAGGAGCTCGACCCGTCCGGCGGGCGGGTGCTGGCCGTGCCGGGCGACGTGGCGGTGGACGCCGACCGCCGGCGGCTGGTGGAGACGGCGCTGGCCCGGTTCGGCCGCGTCGACGCGCTGGTGAACAACGCCGGCTACGGCACGCGCGGGCCGGTCGAGCTGGTGCCGGTCGACCTCATCCGGCGCAATTACGAGACGAACGTGATTGCGCTCGTCGCGCTCGCCCAGCTCGTGGCCCCGCACCTGCGGAGGCAGGGCGCCGGCCGGATCGTCAACATCGGCTCGGTGGCCGGCCGCATCGCCCGGCCGTTTTCGTCGATCTACGACTCCACCAAGCACGCGGTGGAGGCGCTGACCGACGGCCTGCGCGGCGAGCTCAAGCCGTTCGGCGTCGGGGTCGTGCTCATCCGCCCGGGATTCATCGTCACCGAGTTCGTCGACGCGGCCAACCAGGTGTCGACGCCGGTCACGGCTGACCCGGGGCCCTACGCGCCCTATTTCGGCGGGTTCCGTGACAACTACAAACGCTGGCTCCGGTGGGCCGGCCGGCCCGACGATATCGCTCGGCTGGTGGAGCGGGCGCTGACGGCGCGCCGACCCGCGCCGCGCTACGCGGCCCCCTTCCACGCCAAGGTGTTCCTGTTTCTGAAGTGGGCGCTGCCGGCGCGGTTCATCGATTTCTTGGTCCGCGCGCGGAAAGCGTGATTGCTGCGCCCTCTCTGAATTCGGTCACCGCCCCTGCAGGAACTGCCGCAGCTCCACCGCCAGCTTGGGCCCGAAGCCGGGCACGTCCTGGATTTCGGCGGCGGATGCGGCGCGCAGGCGGTCGATCGACCCGAAGTGGTCCAGCAGCGCGCGCCGGCGCACCGGGCCGAGGCCGGCGAATTCGTCGAGGATCGACTCGCGGATCTTTTTCGAGCGCAGGTCGGCGTTGTAGGTGTTGGCGAACCGGTGG
The DNA here is from genome assembly GCA_035502155.1 of Opitutaceae bacterium. Lineage (GTDB taxonomy): Bacteria > Verrucomicrobiota > Verrucomicrobiia > Opitutales > Opitutaceae > Fen-1467. The sequence goes on along the minus strand of DATJUU010000098.1, from coordinate 6,214 downwards.
GCCTCGTCGCGCAGGCGCTGGAGCAGCTGCAGCCCGGGATGGCTGGGCGGCAGGTTGAGCGGCGGGCGCTCGTCGGGAAACACGATCGTCTCGTGCTCCTTGGCGAGGCCGACGAGCGGCGGCGGCCGGAGCTCGAGCGCGAGGAACGCCTTGAGCGCCGCGGCCACCTGGCCGCGCCCGCCGTCGATCACCACGAGGTCGGGGAAGGGTTTGTTTTCCTGTGCCAGGCGCCGGTAGCGCCGGCCCACCACCTCGGTCATCGCCCGGAAGTCGTCGTTGCCCACGAAGCTCTTGATCTGGAAGCGCCGGTACTGGTCCTTGTCCGGCCGGCCGGCGGTGAAGTGGACCATCGAGGCGACGACGAAGGTGCCGGAGATGTGCGAGATGTCGAAGCACTCGAGGTGCGCGGGCGGGGCCGGCAGCGCCAGCGCCTCGCCCAGCAGGCGCAGCGCCACCTCGTCGGGCCGCGGCAGCGCCCGCTCCCGCTCGAACCGCCGCGTCTTCGCAAGCGTCTCCTCCAGCGCCTGCACGATGTCGCGCAGCCCGGCGGCCTGCTCGAACTGCTGGCGCTCCGCCGCCGCCTGCATCTCCGTACGCAGCGCAGCCAGCCACTCGCGGCTGCGCCCCTCGAGGAACTCGCACGCCGCGTCGACCCGCGCCCGGTAGTCCGCCGCGGTCACCTCGTTGGGGTGGCCGTAGATCTCGGCGCGCACGTCGTCGTACAGCCGCCAGGCGTCCCCGCCGGCGCGCTCCGGCCGGGCGTCGGCGAGCAGGATGCCGAACTGGCGGCGCATCTCCAGCAGCGTGCGGCGCAGCAGCGCGCTGTGGGCGAACGGCCCGAAGTAGCGCGCGCCGTCGTCCTTGCGCAGGCGGGTGAGCGCGAAGCGCGGGAGCGCGGCGGCGAGGTCGACGCGCACGAGCAGGAAGCGCTTGTCGTCGGTGAAGCTGGTGTTGTAGCGCGGCTTGTACTGCTTGATCAGCCGCCCCTCGAGCAGCAGCGCCTCCGGCTCCGAGCGCACCTCGAGGATGTCGAAGTCCGTCACCAGCTCGACCAGCGCGCGGATCTTCGGCTGGGAAAGGAACGAGCGCGCCGGCTGGAAGTACGAGCTCACCCGCCGCTTCAGGCTCTTGGCCTTGCCGACGTAGAGGATGCGGCCCAGCCGGTCCTTCATCAGGTAAACGCCCGGCCCGTCGGGCAGGCGGCGCACCTTTTCCTTCAACGTCGCCGGCCGCGGCTCCCCCTCGGGCGGATTGCGGGCGGATGCTGGCATTTTGAGCAAAATACACTAGCGTGCCCTCGCTCGGCAAAGCATCTATGGCGCCGCCAGACCATTCCGCCCCGGCTTCGACCCCGGGCCCGGCCGGACCCCGGGCCGCGCGTCGCTTTGAGCTCCTCACGCTCGGCGACGAGCTCCTGCTCGGGCTCACCGCCAACAGCCACCTCACCTGGATCGGCCAGCAGCTCGGCCGCCGCGGCGTGCAGCTCGCGCGCAATGTCACGGTGACCGACGAGGCCGCGGCCATCGCCGCCGAGGTGCGGGCGAGCTGGGCGCGCGCCGACGTCGTCATCACCACCGGCGGGCTCGGGCCGACGTGCGACGACCGCACGCGCGAGGCCGTGGCCGGGGTGCTGGGGCAGAAGCTCGTGTTCGACCCGGCGATCGAGCACGCGATCACGGAGCGCTTCAAGGGCTTCGGGCGCAAGATGACGCCCAACAACCTCAAGCAGGCCTACCGCTTCGAACGCGGCGAGGTTCTGCCCAACGCCAACGGCACCGCCCCCGGCCTCTGGGTCGAGCAGGACGGCCGGGTGCTCGTCATGCTCCCCGGCCCGCCCAACGAGCTGCAACCTCTCTTCACCGAGCAGGTGCTGCCGCGGCTGGCGAACCTCGGCCTGGTCAGCGACCGCGAGGCCTACGTGCAGCTGCGCACGGCCGGGGTGGGCGAGTCGGGGCTCGAGACGAAGCTGCAGCCGATCTTCGACCGCGTGGGCGACGCCCTCAGCGTGGCCTACTGCGCGCACCAGTGGCGCGTCGACGTGCGCCTGAGCTCGCCCGACGGCCGGCTCGCGCCCCCCGCGCTGCAGGCGGTGGCCGACGAGTGCGCGGCGCTGCTGGGCGAGGACTTCGTGAACTATGGCCACGATTCGCTCGCCAAGGTTGCGGCCGACCTCCTGCGCGCGCAGGAGAAAACCCTCGCCATCGCCGAGTCGTGCACCGGCGGGATGCTGGCCAACGCGTTCACCGACATCTGCGGGGCCTCGAAATTTTTCCGCGGCGCGATCGTCTGCTACAGCAACGACCTCAAGACCCAGCTGCTGAGCGTGCCCGACTGTCTGCTCGAGCAGCACGGGGCGGTGAGCGAGGAGTGCGCCGTGGCGCTCGCCACGAGCGTGGCGGAGACGCTGGAGGCCGACTACGGCCTGGCCATCACCGGCTTCGCCGGCCCGACCGGCGGCACGAAGGACGATCCGGTGGGCACGATCCACCTCGGCTTGCACTCGCCGCACGGCGTGTGGTCGAAGAAGCTGAACTTCACCGCGGCGCGGACGACGGTGAAGGAGCGCGCGGTGACGGTGGCGGTCGACTGGCTGCGCCGCGAGCTGGCGCGGGTGGCCAGCGGGGCGGTCACGCCGACCCGCCGGGCGACGATGATCGGGTAGGGGGCGCGCAGGGCGCCCCAGCTTTGAGCTTCGCTGCGCCGGCCCTTACCCCTTGGCCCCGAGCTTGTCGCTTAAAGCTTGCCGCTTGTCGCCGCCGCGCCGTCGCAAGCCGACCGCCTTTATCCCAACAGAGTCCTGAGCGCCGCCAGATACTTCTCCTGCGTGCGGGCGACGACTTCGGCGGGCAGGCGCGGCGCCGGCGGCTTCTGGTCCCACTTCAGGCCCAGCAGGTAGTCGCGCACGAACTGCTTGTCGAAGCTGGGGGGCGACTGGTTGACGCCGTAGCTTTCGGTCGGCCAGTAGCGCGAGGAGTCGGGTGTCAGGATTTCGTCGATCAGGAACAGCCGGCCGGCGGCGTCGGTGCCGAATTCGAACTTGGTGTCGGCGAGGATCATCCCGGCGCGGGCGGCGCGGTCGTGGCCGAAATGGTAGAGGGCGAGGCTGGCGGCCTTGGCCTGGTCGTAGAGCTTGGGGCCGACGAGGGCGGCGCCCTGGGCGTCGTCGATCGGCTCGTCGTGCTGTCCCTTCGGCGCCTTGGTCGTGGGCGTGAAGATGGGTTCGGCCAGGCGCTCGGCCTGGCGCAGACCGGCGGGGAGCCGGAGGCCGCAGACGGCGCCGGTTTTCTGGTAGGAGCTCCAGCCGCTGCCGATCAGGTAGCCGCGCACGACGCACTCGATGGGGAGCGGCGTGAGTTTCTTCACGATCATGCTGCGCAGCTGCAGGTCGTGCGACAGGTGGTGGTTCTTGGCCAGCAGCCCGTGCTGGTCGGGCAGGAGGTGGTTGGCGACGATCGCCTGGGTCTGCGCGAACCACCACAGGCTCATCTGGGTGAGCACGATGCCCTTGCCGGGGATGCCGTCGGGCAGGACGACGTCGAAGGCGGAGAGGCGGTCGGTGGCGGTGATGAGCAGGGCGTCGCCCAGGTCGAAGATTTCGCGGACCTTGCCCGAGCCGAGTCTGGGGAAGGGGAGGTCGTCGATGCGGGTGACGGCGGTGCGGGGGATGGAGGCGGCGATGTCGGCGTAGGTCATGAGTGCGATGACCCGAGGTGACGGAGCCCGGCGCCAAAGGGTGAGTGGCGGATTGATTCCGGGCCTGTTGGCTCAGAGGTCGGTCAGAATCTGCCCAAAAGGCGGGCCGTCTGTAAAGAAATTCACGCAGAATTTGGCCGCGGCTGGTATCACTCGCGCCGCGAGGGTTTTTCGGGCCGGAGGGGGACGAAATCGCCCCTGGTGCCGGATCCGGGCGCCCACGGCCGCGCGCCCGCCCCGGGCGCCGAGCGAATTGGATTGCCATTGCCCGGGGAAACGCTCTGCTCCGCGCCGCTTCCGAGATAGATTGTTAGGTTACGTGATTTGGTGGATTGTCAGGCGGGTTTGGTGCCCGGTGATGATTTGAAACCCGGTGGTCGGGAACAGTCCGTGAGCTATCGGTTGATCACGGGATCATAGTTATGGGTTCCAAATTGTATGTGGGTAATCTGGCGTTCAGCACGACGGAGAGCGAATTGCGCAGTCTCTTCTCTCCGCACGGCAACGTCACCGATGTATTCGTCGCCATGGACAAGATCACCGGCCGCTCGCGCGGCTTTGCGTTTGTCACGATGGGGTCGGATGCCGAGGCCAAGGCGGCCATTGCCGGAGTCAGCGGCAAGAACGTCGGCGGGCGCGATTTGACGGTCAACGAGGCCCGGCCGAAGACGGAGGGTGGCGGCGGTTCCTTTGGTGGTGGCGGCCGGCGCGACTTTGGCGGGGGCCGGGACCGGCGTTACTAGAGCAGTTTGAATTGCGGGGTGGCCGCATTCCCCCGCCTTGGTCATCGCGAGGTGCGCGAAGCGTGCCGTGGCGACCCAACCCCGCGGCGTCACCCGGGGCCCCGGGCTTGTCGAAGGGCCGGAATGCTTCGTCTTCCCCCCCACCGCGGGAGCTCGGGCCATGACCCTGTCCGGCGTCTGATTCCTTAATCCGCTCCAGCCGGTTCGGCGCCGGGCCTGAACGCCTGCCTGCTGACGGCGGTGAGGGGAATGGCGGCGAGTCCGGCGGAGGATTCCGCGGGCGGCGCCTCAGCGCCGGGGAAACATCCAGGCGACGACGCCGGCGGCGCAGGCGGCCCCGAGGTACGCGCCGGCGATGATGTCGCCGACGAAATGGAAGTCGGCCCCGAAAAGGCCGAGGGCGACGAGGCCGACCAGCGAGCTCCAGAGCCAGCGCAGGCGCGGCACGCGCAGCCACAGGACGGCCATGAAGGCGGTGATCCGGGTGGTGTGGCCCGAGGGGAACGACTCCCAGCCGTCGCCGCCGTGGAAGGGGAAGAACCCGTAGGCGCCGTTGCCGATCCAAGAAGGATTGCCATTGGTCCAGGTTTCCGGCCAGAGCCGGCCGCAGACGAACTTCAGCTGGTCCTTGATCACGAAGGCGATGACGGTGGCGAGGCTGCAGGCGAGCAGGGTCCGGAACCAGGAAGGGAGCGGCCGGCCGAGCAGGACGGCGATTCCGGCGCCGGCCAGCACGACGGCGGCGACCGGCAGGGTGGGGTCGGCGAGGTGGGTGAGCCACGGGAACAGGGCGAACCGGTGCAGCGTAGCATGCGACCAGGTGGCGGCCGGCCGGTCGACGAAGACGATGGCGAGGCCGACGAGGACGGCGCAGGAAAGGAGCGCGCCGAGCAGCCGGCGCCAGGGGTTCGATTCGGGGATACTCGCCATGGGAAGCTCGAGGGGCGCCGGCAAGCTAGGTCGCCGCGCGGGCGGGGAAAAGCCCAATTCGGTGGGTGGCGGCGGGCCGGAACCGGCGCGCGGGCGCGGGGCAAAATAGCCTTGCGCGAGCAAACCCGGGTTCTAGGGTGCCCGCCTCCGCGCTCGGGTCCCCATCGTCTAGCCCGGTCCAGGACACCACCCTTTCACGGTGAGAACCGGGGTTCGAATCCCCGTGGGGACGCCAGCTTAAGTTCTTGTCCCGCGAGACTTAAGTTTTTCGCGAAGCTAGGTTGCCAGTTGACGTGGCAACCTAAGCATGAATCAGACAGAGTTTGCCGTCAGCCGGTTTGAGAATCGGAACGGCGCGATCTCGTGGCGGGTTACCGGTTGGCTCCATGGCCTCCGTATTCGCCGCAACTACAAGACGCGTGAGGAGGCAGCGGCGGAGAAGTCGGTGCTGGAGATCAAGGCGCTGCAAGCAGCGGCCGGCCTGCGCGCGGTCGCAACCGTACTGACGGACGACCAGGTCCGCGAGGCGGAGGCGGTATTTCGCCGCCTTTCCGGGAAGCCGCACCCCCTCTCGTTCTACGTGGATTTCGCCTTGTCCAGTTACCGCGAGCCGGAGCGCCAAAAGCCACTGTCGGCAGCCATTTCGGAGTACGTTTCGACCAAGACCCACGAATTCGAGCAAAAACACATCTCGCTCCCGCAGATCGCGCGGATCCGCTGGGATTTGAGGCGACTGCAGGACCACTTTCGGGGCAAGGCCGTCGCTGAACTGACCGTCGCGAGCCTGGTGACCTTCCTGGAGTTCGGGAAGCCCTCGCTCAAGACCTACAACAACCGGCGTGGCATCG
>DATJUU010000097.1:0-27481 GCA_035502155.1 Opitutaceae bacterium | reverse complement strand
GGGGCATCCCGACTACCACACCGCCGACGTCGCGATCGAGTACCTGCGCCAATACCGCGACCGGCCGTTCTTCCTCGGATGCGGCTTCGTCAAACCGCACAGCCCTCCGTGCGCCCCGCAGCATTTCCTCGACCTGTACGACCCGGACCAGATCCGGCTCACGCCGGATTTTGCGCCCTGGCCCACGGTGCCGCCGGGCTTTCCCAGCGCGGCGATCCGCAAGCGCAACGCCGACCTGTTCATCGGTCGCGGGGCCGGCGTCGCCGAGGCGAAACAGGTGATCCGCGCTTACATCGCCTCGATCTCGTGGGCGGACTGGAATCTCGGCCGGGTGATGGCGGAGGTGGACCGCCTCGGTCTGCGCGACAACACGATCATCGTCTTCGCCGTCGACCACGGCTATCAGCTCGGCGAGAAGGGCAAGTGGTCGAAGGCCGGCTCGCTGTTCGAGATGGGCACGCGCGTGCCGCTGCTGCTGGTCGTGCCCGGCACGGCGGGCAACGGGCGGCCCTGCTACCGCATCGTGGAGTCGCTGGACCTGTATCCGACGCTCGCCGAGCTCTGCGGGCTGCCCGCGCCGGCGGAGCTCGAGGGCCGCAGCCTCGTGCCGCTGCTGCACGACCCGCAGGCGCCGTGGGACCGGCCGGCCTACAGCGTCTGGAGCGAGGATGGCGCGACGCTGCACGGCGTGGCCGTGCGCACGCCGGACTGGCGCTACGCCGAGTTCGGTCCCGACGGCCGCAACGGCGCGATGCTGTTCGACCCCAGGGCTGATCCGCTCGAGATGACGAACCTGGCCGGCGACCCGGCGCACGCCGCGGTGGTCGCAGCGCTGTCCGCGCTCACCCGCGGCTACGCGGCGAAACTCGCGCAGGTCTGACGCCGGGCTCAGGGCCCGCGGCCGGGGTCACGATTTTGGCTTCCAGTACCGGTCGGCGAATTCGAGGAACGCCTGCCAGTCGCCCGGCAGGATGGCGTGCGGGCCGGTGTGGTAGAGGAAGCCGAGGTCGCCGCTGATCACCGGATGGTCGAAGGCCGGCAGTTCGGTGACGCCGAGGTCGTGCGCGCCCACGAGGCGGTAGACCGGGCCGGCCGCGACCTCGCCGAGGAATTCACCCTTCGGGTCGGACCACTGGTCGCCCGTGCCGCCGGTGATGAACAGCGTGCGCGGCGCGCTCAGCGCGATCAGGAAATGCGTGTCCACCGGCATGTCGTTCCAGTGGCCCGGGTATTTCTGGAGGTTGCCGGCGAACTGGTACCCGTAGTTGGCCGCCATGTCGTCGACCGTCTCGCCGTAGTCCCGGCGGGCGAGCGAGGAGCCCAACTCGCCGGCGCAGCTGGAATAGATGAGCGCGAAGCGCGGGTCCTCGGCGCTGGCCCAGAGCACGGTCTTGCCGAGGCGCGAGTGGCCGATCAGCGCGACCCGCGTGGCGTCCACCGCCGGATCGGTCTGGAGGTAGTCGAGGACGCGGCTCGCGCCCCAGGCCCAGGCGCTGATCGTGCCCCATTCGTCCGCGGCCGGTTTCGCCTGGCCCGGCGCCAGCGCGAGGCCGATGACCCCCAGGTCAAACGTGTTGGGCTTGTCGGGCTGGACTTCGGAGTAGCGGAAGGTGGCGTAGCCGTAGCCGTGGGCGAGAAAATCGGCGATCGGCCCGGCCTCGTGGAACGCGGGCCGCCCGGGCATCGGCGCCGGCGGCGCTTCACCCGGGATCGGGGCGTTGTTGAAGAAAACCATGTGGAGCAGCAGCGGCACCGGGCCGGCCGCCTTGGCCGGCAGATACATATGCAGGTGCACGGTCGGTCCGTCCGGCTTGTCGCCGAAGTGGATCAGCACCAGCTTGAACACCGCCTGCCCGTCGAGCGCATCGGGAATGGTCTGCGCCACTTCGAAGCGCACCCTGGGCGCATTGGCCGGAACGCGGCCGTAGATGTCCTCCTCGTAGAGCTTGAGGATCTCGGGCCGGCGCCGGGCGAACCACGTGGCGGCATCGCGCACGGGCTGGCCATCGGCCAGCAGCAGCGGATCGGGCAGGGTGTAGGGCGGGACCTTGTCCTCGTCGTAGTTGGTGATGTGGCCGGTCGGCGCGCGCCGCAGGGTGTTGCCGTGGGAGTCCTTGAGCGGGGCGGGTCGCGCGGGCGCCGGGGCCGGGCCGGCCGGTTGATCGGCGGCGCGGAGAAGACCGCCGGCGCCAATCGCGGCGAGGAGGAGCAGGGCCGGGCGGAGACGGAGCGCGGGCATGATCATGGGGTTGGTAAACGGGTAGGCGCTTTGGCGGACGTGGCAACCGCCGGCGGGAATTCTCCGGCGGGGCGGAGCGCCGCCGTCCGGTCGGGGGCGGGGCGTGCCGGGCGCTAGCGGATCGCGGGGCCGGTCGACTGCCGGATGACCAGCTGGGGCTTGATCGTGCGCAGGACCGGCCGGGCCGGCATGCCGTTGCGCAGATGCGACTGCAGCACCTGCATCGCGGTCTTGATCGTCGGCTCGATCTGCTGGTCCACCGTGGTGAGCGGCGGCGCCATCATGACGCAGAAGTCCTGGTTGTTGAACCCGGTCACCGAGGCGTCGCGCGGGATGACCAGGCCCGCCTCCTGCAGGGCGCGCATCGCGCCGATGGCGATCTCGTCGTTGAGGGCCAGGTAGGCGGTCGGCGGCTCCTTGAGTTCGAGGAAGCGGCGGGCGAGCTCATGGCCGAAGTCGAAATCGCGGATCCGCGCGACGTGGGCGTCGAAGGTGCGGGCGCAGGTCTGGAAATCGAGGCCGTGCGCGGCCAGCGCCGCGCGGATGCCGTGGATGCGCTCGAGCCGGCTGGGGGAATCGAGCGGGATGCCGAGCAGCCCGAACGAGCGGTGCCCGAGGGCGGCCAGGTGATCGATGAGCTCCCGCATCGCCGCGGCGCGGTCGAGCGTCACGGTGTTGGCGTGCGGGATGCCGTGGTGGTCGATCACGAGGTGCGGGGTCTTGTGGGCGGTGAGCTCGCGGATGCGGGCCTCCAGCTCGGCGCCGTCGAAGTGGCCGATGAACACCACGCCCTCGACCCGCATGGAGAGGAAGTGCCGGATGAGCGTGCGGCTCTCGCCGCGGGCGTAGACCTCGATCAGCGAGGTGTAGCCGAGGCTGCGCAGCTGGCGCTGGAGGGTCGCCAGCTTGAGCAGGATCGGCGGCGTGAGCAGGGTCTCCATGCAGATGCCGATGCTCGAGGTGCCCTTGCCCTTGAGCAGCGTGGCGTAGGCGTTGGGCGTGAAGCCGGTCTCGGTCAGCGCCCGCTGCACGCGGTCGATGGTCGAGGGCTTCAGGCCGGGCTGGCGGTTCAGCACCCGCGACACCGTGGTGCGCGCCAGCCCGATGTACCGGGCGAACTCGGCCGTCGAGGTGATCCGCGGTGGCGCTTTTCTCAGATCGGGGTGGCTCACGACGGGGGAACCCCGATCTTTGGCCCGCCGGCGCGGTGGTGTCAAACCCGCCGGGCCCGCGCCGGGCGCGGTTTAACGCTTGACGCGGACACCTGTCCGCAAATGGTGCGTGGCAGCCGCGGGCGGTCGTACCCCAGCCTCCGCCGCCCGGCCTGCCGCCATGCCCCCGCCCAAGATCGATCTGGCGAGTGACGACGGGCTTCGCGTCCGCGAAGCCCGGGCGGCGCCGCGGCGCGATCGCGCGGCGGCCGGCGAAACGGAGGATCCCTGGGCGGAGGTGCCGGCGATTCTCGCTCGTATCCCGGAACTTGTGTTCCCGGCACGCGACTTCCCGGCCACGGACTTTGGTGCGGTCGGCGACGGGCGGACCGACGCCCAGGCGGGCCTGATGCGCGCGATCACGACCTGCAGCCAACAGGGCGGGGGGCGGGTGGTGGTGCCGCCGGGCGACTACCTGACGGGGCCGCTAACCCTGGCCAGCCACGTCAACCTCCACCTCGCCGCCGGGGCCACGCTTCGGTTCGTGGCGGATTCGTGTCGTTATTTCCCGGCGGTGCTGACCCGCTGGGAAGGCGTCGAGTGCCTGGCGACCGCCCCCTTCCTTTATGCCCGGGACCAACACCACCTCGCCCTCACGGGGGAGGGGACGATCGACGGCGGGGCCGGGCCGGGGCGGTGGTGGGACTGGGCCGGCCCGTGGGACGGCGGGGAGCCCACCGGCTGGGCGCCGGGGCGGCCGGACCAGCGGCCGGCGCGCCGCCGGATGCAGGCGTGGGGGGAGGCGGACACGCCCGTGGCGGAACGCGTTTTCGCCGCCGCGGATCTGATCCGCCCGATGTGCGTCCAGTTCCATTGCTGCCATGACGTCCTGGTGGCGGGCGTGACCCTGCGCAACCTCCCGATGTGGGGAGTGCATCCGGTGCGGTCGCGGGCGATCGCGGTGCGCGGGGTGCGCGTGATCAGCCGCGGGCCGAACAACGACGGCTGCGTCCCGGATTCCAGCCGCGACGTGCTGATCGAGGATTGCCGCTTCGACACGGGGGACGACTGCGTCGCGATCAAGTCCGGCCGCAACCGCGACGGCCGGCGCGTCGGTCTGGCGGCCGAGGACATCGTGATCCGCGGCTGCCGGATGGGCGAGGGGCACAGCGGCGTGGCGATCGGGAGCGAGATTTCGGGCGATGTGCGCCGGGTGTTCATCGACCGGTGCGCCATGAACAGTGCGCCCCTCGACCAGGCGCTGCGCATCAAGGGCAATTCGGCCCGGGGCGGGACGGTCGAACAGATCCGCGTGCGCGACGTCGAGGTGGGCCGCGTGCGCGAGGCCGCGGTGCGGCTGGATCTGCGTTATGACGCGGCGGAGGAGCAGGGCGAGCGGCCGCCCGTGGTGCGCGACGTGCGGATCGAGCGGCTGCGCTGCGCGCAGAGCGGCCGGGCGGTCTGGATCGAGGGTCTGCCGGCCCGGCCCGTGCGCCGGGTGGAGCTGACCGACTGCCGGTTCGACCGCGTGGACGCGCCGAACGTTCTCGCGCACGTCGAGGAGTTCACGGCGCGCGGGACCGTTTTCCCGGAGCCAGCCTGACGCGCGGCCAATCGCACTGGCCGGCGCGGGTGACTCCGTGCTAGGTTGCGGCCGTGCGCCTGGTGCGGACCTCCGCGGCGGCCGCCGTGCTGGCGGCCTGTCTGGGCCTGCCGCTGCTCGGGGCGTGGCTGGCCGGCCGCGACCTCGCGCCGCTGGCGCGGTTTCCACCGCCCTTGGGCATCCCGACCGGGTATCCCCGTTTCTCTTGGCTGGCGGCCGCCCTCGTGCTGGCCGTGGCCGGACTGGTGGCGGCGCCTTGGCTGCGGCGCCGGCCGGCGGATTTCCGGCCTGCGCCCGCGGGCGCGTCCGGCGGATTTCATTTTCCCGGCTGGGGCTGGGCGGCGGCGGGCTGGACCCTGCTCTGGTGGTGGCTCGCCTGGACCCGCCAGCCGTGGTTCGCGTGGGGCCAGCGTTATACCTTCACGCCGCTCTGGCTGGGGCTGATCGCGACGCTAAACGCGCTCACGGCGGCGCGGAGCGGCGACCGGTTGATGCGGCGCGCGCCGCGCCGCTGGCTGGTGCTGTTCGGCGCCAGCGCCGGCTTCTGGTGGGTCTTCGAATGGCTCAACCGGTTCGTGCACAACTGGCATTACCTGGGGGTGGAGGGCGTCGGCCCGTGGGAATACGCGATCCATTCGAGCGTTTGTTTTTCCACCGTGCTGCCGGCGGTGCTCGGGGTCCGTGAATGGCTGGCGACCTTTCCGCGCCTGCAGGCGCGGCTGGCCGCGGGCCCGGCGTGGCCCGGGCTGACGCGCCCCGGCACCAGCGCGGCGCTGGTCGCGGCGGGGGCGGGCGGCCTGGTGTTCACCGGCGCGCAACCACTCTACTGCTACCCGGCGTTGTGGGCGGCGCCGCTGCTGCTGGGCGTGGGCACCGCCGTGGCGGGACGGGCGGACGGATGGTGGCGGGGCGTGGCGGCGGGCGACTGGCGCGAGGCCGGCTCGTGGGCGCTGGCCGCGCTGGGCTGCGGGTTCTGGTGGGAGCTGTGGAACGTGCACAGCCTCGCGAAGTGGATCTACACCGTGCCCTTCGTCCAGCGCTGGCCGGTGTTCGAGATGCCGCTGCTCGGCTACAGCGGCTACCTGACCTTCGGCTTGGAATGCGCGCTGGTCACCGCCTGGGTCCTGGGCGCCGGCGCCGGACCGCCCCCCGCGCCGCGGGCGGACCGCTGAGCGCCGCGCCGGCGGCGGAGCAGGGCGTCGACCACGGGCTCATCGGCCGCCGCGAGCGCGTAGGTGCGCAGCCGCGCGGGCGCCACCCAGGCGAGGGCGGTGTGCTCGACGGCCCGCGGCTCGGTCGAACCCGCGGCCAGCCGGCAGACAAACGGGATCATCTCGATCGTCACGCGGCCGTAGGTGTGCCGGGAACGCGGCAGGCGGCCGACGATTTTCACCGCGCACGCCAGCTCCTCCCGGATCTCTCGCCCCAGCGCCGCCGCCGGGGTCTCGCCCGGGTCGACCTTGCCGCCGGGAAACTCCCAGCGGTGCGCCAGATGCTTATGGGCGGGCCGCCGGGCGAGCAGCACGCGTCCGCCGCGCTCGATCACCGCGCAGACCACGGCCAGGGGCAGGGAGGAACCCATGGGACCAAGGAAACACGGCCGGCGGAGGACTCAAAGCTCTTCTGGCCTGCGGCGAGGGCCCGCGCCGGATCCCGCGCGGGCTTGCGCCCGTCCCGCGCCGGCACTGGGATGCGCGCCATGAGTTCCCGGCACCCGCCCCGCCCGCGTCTGCCGGTCCTGGCGCCGCCCGCCAAACCCGCGGCGCCGCCGGACCTCGGGCCGCGCGTGCCGGCGCGCCCGGTCATCCCGGGCACCCGCAAGCGGATCGGCGCCCTCGCGCTCGCCGCCGGCCGGCACCAAGGCGGCCCCGGGGCGGCCGGATCCGGAAGGGTCCGGGTGTGATTCCTGCTGGAAAACCCGGTCCAATCGGATTAGCTAAAGGAAGGTCTGGTTTCTTCACGTCCTCAACCCGATCACCCGCCGGCTGCGCCCGGCCGCCGCACTCTACCGCCATTGTTTTTGACGCCGTGCAAGGGGTTGGTCCGCCGCCTGCGCGGCCGACCTGCACTGCCACGCCATGCCGCAACACACCTATCTCGAGCAGGGGCTCACCCTGCTGGAAGCCCGTTTCAAGGGCGCCCCGGCCCAGCTGGCGACCGCCGCCGCCCGGCCGTTCATCACCCTGACCCGCGAGACCAGCGCGGGCGCGACCACGGTCGGCCAGCTGCTGGTGCCCATGCTCGACGAGGCGCTCGGCGAGAAAGGGCAACCGTGGGTCTTCCTGGACAAGAACCTGCTCGCCCACGCCCTGGTGCAGCTCAACCTCCCCGAGCGCCTCGCCCAACACCTGCCCGAGGACCGGGTCTCCGAGATCAAGGGAGTCATCGGCGAGTTCATGGGGATGCATCCGCCGTTGTGGGAGCTGGAACATCAGGTGCTCGAGGCGATCCTGCACCTGGCCCAGGTGGGCCGCGCAATCTTCGTGGGCCGGGCCTCCTTCATGGTGACAAAGTCACTGCCGGCCGGATTCCACGTGCGGCTGATCGCGTCCCCCGAGGTGCGCATCCGGCGCACGATGGCGCTGCTCAACTGCGACGAGGCGGCCGCCAAGGATCACATCCAGCGCACCGATCGCGGGCGGGAGCGCTATCTGAAGGCCCGTTTCGGCAAGGATCCGGAGGATCCCCATCTCTACGATCTCGTCATCAACACCGACCGGATCACGCCGAAGACGACCGCGCGCATCATCGTGAGCAGCCTGTGCGACCGGCTCGCCGGCCTTGAGTCCACGCCGCCGTTCCCCCTGCCGGCGACGGGAGCGGCGCCCCAGGCCGCGGGCCGCGCCGGCTAGCCGGCGTCCGCCGGCAGCAACCCGGTGATCATCGTCCGTTCCTCCAGCAATTCCCGCGCGCTGGCGGCGAGGCGATCCCGGGCGAAGGCGTTGACCGGCCAGTCCCGCACCACCGACCACGCGCGGCCGTCGCTGCGCACCGGGAAGGAATAGATCAGGCCCGGCGCGATGCCGTGGGCGCCGTCGGAGCAGACCGCGACGCTGAAGCAGCCGCCGGCGGGCGTCGGCGTGGTCAGGGCCCGCACCGTGTCGATGACGGCGTTCGCGGCGGAGGCGGCGGAACTGGCCCCCCGCGCCGCGAGGACGGCGGCGCCGCGCTGCTGCACCGCGGGCAGGAACTCGTTCGTGAACCAGGCGGGGTCGGGGATGACCGCCGGCGCGGGCCGGCCGCCGATCAGCGCCTGGTGGAAATCCGGATACATCGTCGGGCTGTGGTTGCCCCAGACGGCGAGGCGGGTGACGGCGGCGACGTCGGTCCCCGCCTTCCGGGCCAGCAGCGCGGCGGCGCGGTGCTGGTCGAGCATGGTCATCGCGAACCAGCGCTCCGGCGGCACCGCCCGGGCGTGGCTCATGGCGATGAGACAGTTGGTGTTGCAGGGGTTGCCGACGACGAGGACGCGGACGTCCGCGGCGGCGTTGCGCGCGATCGCCTTGCCCTGGCCGGTGAACACGCGGCCGTTGATGGCGAGCAGGTCGCGGCGCTCCATCCCGGCCTTGCGCGGCACCGAGCCGACGAGCAGCGCCCAGTTGACGCCGGCAAAACCCTCGTCCAGCGAGGCGGTCGGCACGACGCCCCGCAGCAGGGGAAACGCGCAGTCCTGGAGTTCCATCATCACACCTTGCAGCGCGGGCAGGGCCCGCTCGATCTCGATCAGATGGAGGATGACCGGCTGGTCCGGCCCGAACATGGCGCCGGAGGCGATCCGAAACAGCAGCGCATAGCCGATCTGGCCGGCCGCCCCGGTGACGGCGACCCGAACGGGCGGCTTCAGGGCGGGCGCGGGCATCTCAAGGGCGGAAGCGCGGCGCGAGCGCGGCGTGCGCCTCGCGGATGGCCCGCTCGGTCGCCGGCCAGTCGATGCACGGGTCGGTGATGGAGACGCCGTACCGCAGCCGGCTCCGCGGCTGGGGAAACACCTGGTTGCCCGCGTGCAGGTTGCTCTCAAGCATGGCGCCGATGATGGAGCGGTTGCCGGCCGCCACCTGGGCCAGCAAGGCGCGCAGCACCGCGGGCTGGCGCTCGGGTCGCTTGGAGGAATTGTCGTGGCTGCAGTCGACAAGGATCGCCGGACGCCGGCCGGTTTTTTCCAGCAGGCGCTCGGCGCGGCGGATGGAGGCGGGACCATAGTTGGGCCCCGTCGAGCCGCCGCGCAGCACCAGATGGCAGTTTGCGTTGCCGCGCGTGACGATGGCGGCGGCGGTCCCGGCCAGGTTGATGCCCAGGAAGGTCTGCGGCTGGGCGGCGGCACGGATGGCGTTGACCGCCGTCTGGATGTTGCCGTCGGTGCTGTTCTTGAAGCCGAGGGGCATCGACAGGCCGGAGGCCATCTGGCGGTGGGTCTGCGACTCGGCGGTGCGGGCGCCGATGGCGCACCAGCACACCAGGTCGGCGATGTACTGCGGCGTGATGGGGTCCAGCATCTCGGTCGCGGTGGGCAGCCCGAGATCGAGCACGTCGCGCAGGAAGCGCCGCGCGAGCCGGAGGCCCTCGGCGATCTCGTGGGAACCGTCGAGGCGCGGATCCATGATCAGCCCCTTCCAGCCGACCGTGGTGCGCGGCTTCTCGAAATAGACGCGCATAGCGACCAGGAGCCGGTCGGACACCTCGTGCGCCAGGGCGGCGAGGCGCCGGCCGTAGTCGCGCCCGGCGGCCAGATCGTGGATCGAGCAGGGGCCGACGATGAGCAGGAGCCGGCGGTCGTCGCCAAAGATGATATCGTGAATCTGCCCGCGGGCCCGGGCCACGAACTCGGCCTGGGCCGAGGTCTTCGGCAGGCGGTGCAGCAGTCGGCGCGGCGTCGGCAAGGGGCGCGTCGCGACGACATTGATGTCAGAGGTCTTGCGCACGGAGGGGGCAAATTGCGGGTGCGCCCGCCGGCAGGCAAGCTCGCGCTGGGGCCGGGTGCGCGGGCCGGCGGCGCGATTTCGAAGTCGAAAAATAAAGCGGGCCGGCTACCCCTAACCGGCCCGCTATTGCTTTCTTAGTTACCCCAAAACTCCCGCTAGGCGGGAGAAGTGGAAAATGTTGACCCTAGAACAAGCAGCAAGGTTCCCGGATCGTCAAATCAAAGTTCGCCTTCCCCAGCCGCATTCTTCGGTATGGCCCTGATCATGGGCAAGATAACAGGCGGGGTCATACTGTCAGATAAGGCTGCATTTTTTTTCGGCCGGGCAGGGCGCCGGACCTATCCGGCGGGCCGGATTCGGGCTCGCCAGCGGGCGCAATCCCGGGAAGGCTCGCGCGCGTTTCCGCGGTTCGCATGAAGCAGCAGGCCATTGATCACTTCACCCGGCTCTATGGGCGGCCGCCGGACGTCGTGGCGCGGGCGCCGGGGCGGATCGAGGTCATCGGCAACCACACCGACTATAACGGCGGCACGGTGCTCGGCGCGGCCATCGACCGCGGCGTGTGGGTCGCCGCCGGGTCCGCGCCGGCGGGCCGCCTGCGGTTCGCCTCGGACGCGCAGCCGGAGCAGGTGGCCGTGCCCGCGGCGGCGCCGCGCCCGCTGCGCGGGGTGCAGCGCTGGGCCAACTATCCGCTCGGCGTCTGGACGACCTTCCGCGAGTTCGGCCTGAGGGCGCCGGACGGACTGGACTATTTCGTGGTGTCCAACCTCCCCGTGGGCGCGGGCCTGAGCAGCAGCGCGGCCATCGAGCTGGCGTCGGCCTTGGCGTACCTCGGGCTCGCGGGTGAAAACGCGCCGCGGGAGACCGTCGTGCAGCTCGGGCGGCGCGCGGAAAATCAGTTCGTCGGCGTGCCCTGCGGCATCCTCGACCAGAGCGTCTCGGGCTTCGGGCGGCGGGACCACCTCGTGTTCATCGACTGCCGCGGCCCGCACGTCGAAACCGTGCCGCTGCCGCCCGGCGCCCATTTCTGGGTGTTCAACACCCACGCCAAGCACGCGCTGATCGACGGCCTCTATGCCGCGCGTCATCGCGAATGCCAGGAGGCGGCGCGGGCGCTCGGCGTGCCGCTGCTGGCCGACGCCACGCCGGCCATGCTGGCCGAGGCGGAGCCGCGCCTGGCTGGGCCGCTCGCCCGGCGCGCCCGGCACGTGGTCGAGGAGATCGACCGGGTCGCGCAGGTGCGCGCCGCACTGGCCCGCGGCGATCTGACGGCGGTCGGCCGGCTGCTCACCGCCTCCCACGCCAGTTCCCGGACGCAGTTCGAGAACAGCACGGCGGAGCTCGACTGGCTGGTCGACACGCTCACGCAGACGCCGCATGTCTACGGGGCGCGGCTCACCGGGGGCGGGTTCGGCGGCGCGGTGATGGCGCTGACCGACGGGGCGTTTGCCGCGGCCGACGCCTCCCGCGTGACCACGGCCTATGGCCGCCGGTTCGGGACGGCACCCGACGTGCTCCACTGCCAGACCGACCAGGGCGCGGAGCTGCTGGCGCTGTAGCCGCGCGCCGCGACCCGCCGTCTCCCCTTCGCCGTCCATGACCCCGCCACCCGTCGCCGCCCCCGACCTGCCGCCGCCGGCCGGGACCCAGGTACCGGTGGATCCGTTCGTGATCGCCAACGATCCGGCCCGATCCGAGGCCGACTGGTTTCGGCATGTTTACCAGGGCGACCAGATGCCTCAGCTCACGCTGCGGGCGGTGCTGATGGGCGCCGCGCTCGGCATGTTGATGAGCGCGGCCAATCTCTACACCACGCTCAAGATCGGATGGTCCTTCGGGGTGGCGATCACGTCCTGCGTCCTGTCCTACGTCATCTGGAATTCGCTTCGCCTGGTCTCCCGCGGGCGGCTGTCGGCGATGTCCATTCTCGAGAACAACTGCATGCAGTCCACGGCCTCGGCGGCCGGCTATTCGACCGGCTCGACCATCGCCACGGCCTTCGGCGCGCTGCTGCTGCTGGAGGGTTACCACCAGCCGGTCTGGATCGTGGCCAGCTTCACGTTTCTCACTGGCGCGCTCGGCGTGTTTCTCGCCGTGCCGCTGAAGCGGCAGATGATCAACCAGGAGAAGCTGGCGTTCCCGTCGGGGACGGCCGCGGCGGTGACGCTCCGGAGCCTGCACAGCCGCGGCGTCGAGGCGGTGCGCAAGGCCTACGTGCTGGTCGGGGCGCTCGTCGCCGGTCTGCTGGTCGGGGTGTTCAACACGGATGAAGGTACCTTGGGTGTGCTCGACCGGCTGTTCCGCAAGACCCGCCTGCACCTGCCCGACCTCATTCCGGCCGGCGGTTATACGCTGATCAACAACCGGCAGCTCATCGGCTTCGGCTTCGAACCGAGCGTGCTGCTCATCGGGGCCGGCATGCTGGTGGGGCTGCGCGTGGCGCTGTCGATGCTGGCAGGCGGCCTGCTGCTCTACCTCTGGGTCGGGCCGGCGCTCATCGCCTTGGATGCCGCCCATGTCGGCGACACGGCCTACAAGATTTCGATCCCCCTGGTCGGTGGCGGCTCGATCTACCAGCTGCCGCGCTGGGCGCTCTGGGGTGGCACCGCCGTCATGGTGTTCTCCAGCCTGACCGCGCTGGCCCTGCAGTGGCGTACGGTCTCCCGCTCCTTCCGCGGCCTCCGGCGCGGACGGCAGTCGGCCGCCACGGAGCTCGAACGGCGCATGGCCGAAGTCGAGGTGCCGGTGCGCTGGCTGATCGCGGGGCTCGTGCCGATCACCATCGCCCTGGTCGCCCTGCAGTACCTCGCCTTCCACATCAGCATCTGGCTGGGGCTGGTGGCCGTCAGCATGTCGTTCGTCCTGAGCCTGGTGGCGTCGCGGTCCACGGGCGAGACCGACACCACGCCGACCGGGCCGATGGGCAAGGTCATGCAGCTGCTCTTCGCGGTGCTGTCGCCGCCGGCGGCGTCCAGCGTACACCTGTCGCTCGAGCACAATCTCATGGCCGCCGGGGCCGGCGCCAACTCGGCGTCGGCGAGCTCCGACCTGCTCACCGACCTCAAGAGCGGCTATCTCCTGGGCGCCAACCCGCGCAAGCAGTTCCTCGCCCAGTTCGTCGGCATCTTTTTCGGCACGCTGGCCGTGGTCCCGGCGTGGTTCCTGATGGTGCCGACCAAGGCCAAGCTGGAGGCGTTCAACCCGCCGGCGACGAACATGTGGCGGGCGGTGGCGCAGCTGCTGGCCGGCGGCGGCCTCGACCAGCTGCCGCCCAGCGCCAAGGCCGCGATCGTCGCCGGCGCGCTGGTCGGCATGCTGCTGCCGCTGCTGGCCTGGCTCCTGCCGCGGGCCGCGCCCTACCTGCCCTCGGCCATGGGCCTGGGGCTGGCGTGGATCATGACCTACAGCAACTGCCAGTCATTCGCCATCGGCGCCGTGATCATCTGGCTCTGGGGCCGGGTTCACACCCGCACGGCCGACGCCTACGGCGTGCCGCTGGCCTCGGGCCTGATCGCCGGGGAGTCGATCATCAAGGCGCTGATCGCCATGGCGGCCACCGCCGTCGGCCTCTGGGCGGCGCACTCGTGACGCCGTCTGCGGCGGGAAAAGGGTCGACGACGCGGGAAATTCCGCGTTCGCTCGGGGGCGGAGGAGACAGCTTCGCGGCGCCATGAAAAAGCAACCTGTCAAGCGCATCGGCATCCTGACCGCCGGCGGCGACAGCCCCGGGCTGAACGCGGCGATCCGTGCCGTGGGCAAGGCGGCCATCGGCGAATACGGCTGGGAAATCATCGGCTTCCGCGACGGCTTCGTCGGCCTGGCGGAAAACCGGTGGACCCGTTTCGACAAGCGCCTGCTCGCCGGCATCCTCACCGTCGGCGGCACCGTGCTGGGCACCAGCCGCGAGAAGCCCCACCGGATGGAGGTCGACGGCCGGGTGCGCGACATGACCAGTGTGATCGCCGCCAACTACCGGCGCCTCAAGCTCGACGCGCTCGTGTGCATCGGCGGGGGCGGCACGCACAAGAACGCCCTGCGGCTGGTCGAAAAGGGCCTGCACATCATCACGCTGCCGAAGACGATCGACAACGACGTCGCGCTGACCGACGCCACGATCGGCTTCGACACGGCGCTGGGCATCGCGACCGAGGCGCTCGACCGCCTGCACAGCACCGCGCACAGCCACCACCGCATCGTCATCGCCGAGATCATGGGCCACCGCGCCGGCTGGCTTGCGCTGGGCGCCGGCATGGCCGGCGGCGCCGACGTGATCCTGATCCCCGAGATCCCGTATGATGTCGGGCACGTCGCCGCGGCCATCCGCCGCCGCCAGCGCAGCGCGACCAATTTCAGCATCGTGGCCGTGGCGGAGGGCGCGATGTCGAAGATCGACGCGGCGGCGTTCGCGATGGCGGAGCGGCACCGCAAGAACGCCCGGACCGACGCGGAACGCATGCACGCCAAGGCCGAGCTGGCGGCGCTCGAGTCGCGCCACGAGGGGAACACCCTGCGGCTGGCCAAACAGCTGGAGGACCTCACCAACCTGGAGGCGCGCGTCACCATCCTCGGCTATGTGCAGCGCGGCGGCACGCCCTCGGTGGCCGACCGGCTCCTGGCCACGCGGCTGGGCACGGCCTGCGCCGGGCTGATCCAGAAGGGGACCTTCGGCGTGATGGTCGCGGCGCGCGGCGACGGCGTGCGGGCGGTGCCGCTCGAGGACGTCGCCGGCAAACTCAAGATCGTGCCGCGCGACCACCAGTGGATCGAGGCGGCGCGGCGGGTCGGCACTTGCCTCGGCGACTGACGTGCGCCGGGCGCCCCCGGCTCACAGCAGCTCGGCGATGGCCGCGAAATACGCGTCCACCCAGGTGTGGACGACGAGGAAGTAGAGCAGCGCGCCCGCGGCCAGCATCGGCCCGAACGGCACGTGCACCCCGAAGCCGATGGGCCGGGCGGGGGCCGGGCCGCCGGCCTCCGGCGCCGGGGTGGGGCGGCGGAAGAGGCCCTGCCAGAGCAGGGCGAGCGCGAACCACAGGGTGCCGAGCACGGCGCCGCCGAAGACCGCGGCGACCGCCCCGTGCCAGCCGGTGAACGCGCCGATGGCGCCGACGAACTTCACGTCGCCGAAGCCCATGGCCTCCTTCTTCAGCACCGCCTCGGCGAGCAGCGCGATCCACAGCACCAGGCCCGAGCCGATCAGCAGGCCGGTCAGGCCCTCGACCGTGGAGCGGAGGCTGGCGACCACGAACAGGTCGTGCCGCTGGCCGTGCAGGGCCGGCACGGCGAGGGAGAGGAGCAGGCCGACGACGCCCAGCCCGAGGGTGAAGGCCTCGGGAATGATCATGTGGTCGAGGTCGATGAAGGTCGCGGCGATCAGGGCGGCGCACAGCACCATGCCGCAGGCCGCCTTGGCGGGGGGGAAGAGCAGCCAGCAGGCGAGGAAGAGCGCGGCGGTGAGCGCCTCGACGAAGGGATAGCGGAAGCTGAACGGCCGGCCGCAGCAGCGCGCCCGCCCCCGGAGCAGGAACCAGCTCAGGATGGGAATATTGTCGTACCACCGGATCGGCGCGCCGCAGGCGCAGTGCGAACCGGGCGTCACCACCGACTCGCCCGCCGGGATGCGGTGGATGCACACATTGAGGAAACTGCCGATGCAGGCGCCGAAGACGAAGACGATCAGCGGCCAGAACCACGGAAAGGCGAGGTCGAACGCGTGGAGTGGGGGCATGCGGCAGGAGGGATTGCGGCCCGCGGGCCCGCGAAAGTCAAACCGCCGCTACGGGCGCGCCGCCTGCGCCGCGCGGCGCATCACGGGCGCGGTGCGCGCCGCCGGGACGCCGGTCCAGATCTCCAGGGCCTTCGCGCCTTGGTGCACCAGCATCGAGAGGCCGTGGGCGTGCGGGAGGCCGAGGGCGGCCGCCTGGCGCAGCAGCGGCGTTTCCGCCGGATTGTAGATCAGGTCGTAGACCGCGGCGGGACGGGGCAGCCGCGCGAGGTCGAGCGGCGCCGGGTCGCCGGCGCGCAGGCCGAGCGACGTGGCGTTGATGACGAGCGCGCCGGCGGGGAGCCCGGCCGGCGGCGCCCCGGGCGCAAACCCGTGCAGCGGCACCGCGGCGGCGAGCGGCCGCAGCAGCGCCAGCAGCTCGTCGAGCCGGGCGCGCGTCCGGTTGCCGATCCAGAGCGCGGCGCAGCCGCGCCGCAGGCACTCGACCGCCGCGCCGCGCGCCGCGCCGCCGGCGCCGAGCAGGATCACCGGCGCGCCCGCGAGCTCGACGCCGACGTCCTCCGGCAGCGCCGTGGCGAGGCCGTAGCCATCGGTGTTGTGGCCGGCCCAGCCGCCGGGCTCCTCGCGCCGGACGAGGGTGTTGACCGCCCCGATCGCCTCGAGGCCGGGGGCCGGGGTGACGTGCGGCCACGCGATCACCTTGTGCGGCACGGTCAGGTTCAGGCCGAAAAAGCCGCGCGCATGGAGGCGCTCGAGGGCGGCGGGCAGCGCGGCCGGCGCCACCTCGAATCTGAAATAGCGCCAGGAGGCGAAGCGGGGCTCCGTCCGCGCCAGCTCGGCCAGCGCGGCGTTGTGCATCGCCGGGCTGAGGGAGTGGGCGATGGGCTGGCCGAGGACGGCCAGGGCCGTGCCGCGAAACGACCAGCGGTCGAGGTCGGCGGGCGAGAGCACTGGATCGGGGGTGCGCACGACGGGAGCCGGAGGAAATCGGTGGCGCGATTGGAGATCACCAGGCCGCGCGCGCCAAATCCAAAATCGGCCGCCCGCCTGTGGCGGTCACGGCGTCGCGTGACGCCGGCGCGTGGCCTCGAATTCCCCGACAAAACCGGCGAATAGCCGCGCCCGCTCGGGATCGCCGCCCGCCGCGTAGTGGCTGGCGAGATTGCGGCAGCACCGGCACAGCACCTCGCGCACGGGCGTGGGCGCGAGGTCGTCGACCCGCGGGTCGACCTGGTGCCGCCGGAGCAGCTGGAAGAGCTCCCCGGGGGTGCGAAAGACGCCCCGGGCGAAGGCGTCGATGAAGAACGGGGTGTCCTCGAGAAAGCAGCCGACCACGAAATGTCCCGGCAGCCCCACGGGTTCCAGCGTCAGGCCGATCCGCTGCGCCACGAGCAGATAGACCAGCCCGAGGGTGAGCGGCAGGCCCTGCCGGCGCGCCAGCACCTGGTCGAGGAGGCTGTTGCGGGGATCGGTGTAGCACTCGACGTTGCCGCGGAAACCGTGCTCGTGGAACAGCACCCGGCTGACGATGCGGCACTGGTCGCGCGCGGTCGCCGGTTCCACGACCAACTCGCGGCACCGCTGCGCCAGCTCGTCGAGCCGGGCGCGGCAGGCCGCCGCGTCGAGCGCCGGCGAAACCGTGCGGCTGAGCAGCAGCGCGCCGGTCTCCAGGTCGTAGTCGAGCGCGCGGATGTAGGCGGTGAACTCGGCGACGGGATCGCCGCATTTCAGCTGCTGGAGGAACCAGGTCGCGTGCCGCGCCCGCCACGGGTCCGCGCCGTGCGCGACGGTGCGCAGGAACTCGACCGCCGGACGGCCGCGGCGCGCGAACGCGCCGGCGAGCGCCGTGCGCACCGCCGGGCTGTCGTCGTCCAGCAGGGCGAGAAAAGCCTGCTGCAGCGTCGGCTCGAGCGACTCCGGGTCCATGGCCCTACTGGTATGCGGATGCGTCCGGGTGGCAATCTGCAAACCGGCGGCTCACTCCCGGGGGCCGAACAGCGCGGTGCCGACGCGCACCAGCGTGCTGCCCTCGGCGACCGCCGGCTCGAGGTCGGCCGTCATGCCCATGGACAGCTCGGGCAGCGGCACGCCGAACTGCGCCGCGAGGCGGTCGCGTTCCGTGCGCAGCCGGGCGAAGCAGCGGCGGGCCACGTCCGGGTCGTCCGCGAGCGGGGCGATGGTCATCAGGCCGTCGACCTGCAGGTGCGCCCGGCCGAGCGCGGCCTCCAGCAGGCGGGGGGCGTCGGCGGGCGCGGCGCCGAACTTCCCCGGATCCTCGCCGGCGTTGACCTGGAGGAGCACCGGCAGGCGCCGGCCCAGCTCGCCGGCGGCGCGGTCGAGCAGCTCCGCCAGCTTGGGCGAGTCGACGCTCTGGATGCGGTCGAAATGAGTCGCGGCGAGGCGGGCCTTGTTCGACTGCAGGTGGCCGATGAGCTCCCAGCGGATGGCGGCGGGACAGCGCGCTTTTTTCTCCACGCCCTCCTGCACGCGGCTCTCGCCCACGGCGGGCAGGCCGTAGCGGGCCGCGTATTCGGCCGCCGCCGGCGGATGGGTCTTCGTCACGGCCAGCAGCGTCACGCCGCGGGGCTCCCGGCCCACCTGCGCACAGACCGAGGCGATTTGTGCTCGAACCGCATCTGCCCGCTCCCTAAAAGTTTCGTAGGAGACGAACATTAAGCAGCCTACTTAAAAGATTGCGCGCCAATTAGTGCCCCAAATAATGGGCGCGGAAAAATCGCTAACCATGCAAGTGGAGAACTTCAAAATATTTGCCGACCTGGTCGAGACGAAGAGCTTCTCAAAATCGGCCAAACTGAACGGCATCACACAGTCGGCGGTCAGTCAACAGGCCCGTGCGATGGAGCGGCATTTCAAGACGCTGCTCATCGACCGGAGCCAGAAGCAGTTTCAGCTCACCCGCGAGGGCATGCGGGTGTACGACGCCGCCAAGGAGGTTCTGCACCAGTACGAGAAGCTGCTGAGCGAGCTGCAGGAGATGAAGAAGGTCATCAGCGGAACGATCCGCATCTCCACCATCTATTCGATCGGCCTGCACGAGCTGCCGCCCTACATCAAGAAGTTCCTGCATGACTACCCTTCGGTGAACGTGCGGGTGGAGTACCGGCGGTCGAACCTGGTGTACGAGGACATCCTCCACAACTCGGTGGATTTCGGCCTGGTGGCGTTCCCGATCAAGATGCGCCAGATCGAGATGATCCCCTTCCGCAACGACCACCTGGTGCTCATCACCCATCCGAGCCATGCGCTGGCCAAGGGCGGCGAGGTGCAGCTCTCGACGCTCGCCGGCCAGAAGTTCATCGGCTTCGATCCCGACATCCCCACCCGCAAGGCGATCGACCAGATTTTCCGCGAAAACAAGATCGAGATCGAGCCGGTGATGGAGTTCGACAACATCGAGACGGTGAAGCGGGCGGTCGAGATCGACGCGGGGGTGGCCATCGTGCCCCAGGCCACCGTGCTGCAGGAGGTGAAGCAGGGCACGCTGACGTCGATCCACTTCAAGGGCCGGGAGTTCACCCGGCCGCTGGCGATCCTGCACCGCAAGGGCCGCGTGCTCACGCCGGCGATGAAGAAATTCATCGAGACGCTGGGCACGGACGTGATGGGGGAGCCGCAGATCTGATCCCCGCGCGCGGACCCGGGCGTAATCAGCCGGGAATAGTTGCGCGGGTCCGGGGCTCGGACATGTTGGCCACCCTTTGGCTCCCGTCCCATGCGCCCGCTGTTCCTGATCCTTGCCGTGCTGCTCCTCCTGCCCGCGGTCCGCGCGGCCGGGGCATACGAGTCCGTCCCCGCCCCGGCGTGGCGGCTGCCGGACGTCAACGGCCACCCCGTCAGCTCCGACCAGTTCAAGGGCCGGGTGGTGGTGGTGGATTTCTGGGCGACGTGGTGCGCGCCGTGCCGCGGCGAGATTCCGGGGTACGTCCAGCTGGAGCAGAAGTACCGGAAGGACGGCCTGGCCATCGTCGGCGTCTCGGTTGACCAGGCCGGCCCGCCGGTGGTGAGCCGGTTCATCGCCGAGCACGGGATGAACTACCCGGTGGTGATGGCGGACGACAAGGTGATCGACGCGTTCGGCGGCGTGGACGCGATTCCGACCACCTTCATCATCGACCGCCACGGCGTCATCCGCTACCGGAAAGTCGGGGCGCTGCCGGCGGCGGAGTTCGCCGCCGTGCTGGAGAAGATCCTGCGCGAACCCTGAGCGGCGGGTGCCGCCCGGTCTAGCGGCGCCGCACGAGATGGGTCGGCGGGGACTCGACGTAGAAGCGCGACAACTCCGCGAGCTGGTCGGCCACCACCCGGTCGGAGCGGCAGCGGGGCATCTTGTTCTGCCCGCCCCAGCGGCCGTTCTTCTTCATCCACTGCTCGAACACCCCGGGCATCACGAGCCGGACCATGGGCGCCTCCATGCCGCCGCCCTTGCGCTTGCCCAGGTAATCGTCGTTGCGCTGCTTGAGCTCGGCGTCGAGTTCCGGACCGAGGACGTTCGCGGTGGGCGTCTCCACCGTCGGCACGCGCAGTTCGATCCACCATTCATGGCAGCCGCGGGTCTGGCCGGTGAGCGTGTTGGCGAACACCGGCGCGACGTGGAAGTTGACGACCGTCCAGCCGTGGCGCCGGCAGACGGCGAGCAGCGAATCGGTGAGCTCCTTCTCGATCACGTGCTCGCCGAACGCGCTGAGCTGCAGGCCGGTGCGGCCGACGTAGATCAGGCGGGGCACGTCGGTGGAGAGGAAACGCACGACGTCGCCGATGACGTAGCGGCAGAAGCCGCCCGGCGTGGTGAGGATCAGGGCGTAGTCGACGCCGGGGAGCACGGCCTCGAGGGGCACGGCGCGCGTCCCGAGGTTGGCCAGGTTGGCCTGGTCGAACGCCGGCATGGGCAGGAATTCGAAGAACAGGCCGGCGTTCGTCAGCAGGCGCAGGCCCCGGGCCGCGTCCGCGTCCTGCGCGGCGATGAAACCCTCGGAAGCGGGGTAGACCTCGTGGAAGTTCACGCCCGGCCCGAGGAGGGCGTGCAGCTCGTCCGTGAACGGCGCGATGGGCACGCCGCCGTGCATGAGGCATTCGAGGTTCGGCCAGAGCGCCTTGAGATGGGGCGCGGCGAGTTTCCCGCCGGCCGCGTGGGCCCGGAGCACCGCGCCCAGGATCAGCACCCAGCTCGGGATGCCGGCCAGCAGCGTGATGTCGCGGCGCAGGGTGCGGTGCGCGATGGCCTGGAGCTTGGCCGGCCAGTCGTCCATCCGGGCGATCGCGGTGCCCGGCTCGTACAGGTGCCTTTCCGCCCACCCCGGCAGATTCAGCGCCGCGATGCCGCTGAGGTCGCCGGCGTAGGCAACGTGGGACTCGGCGCCGTCCAGCCGGGTGAGCTGCGTGGAGCCGCCGAGGAAGAGATGCCGTCCGAGGAACACGCCGGTGTGTCCGACGCGCGCGGTGTAGTAGAGCAGGGACTCGAGCCCGGCCCGGCGGAAATGCGCCAGCAGGTCCTCCGTGACCGGCAGGTACTTGGAACTCCCCGCGGTCGTGCCGGAGGAGAGCGCGAAGAAGGAGCAGCGGCCCGGCCAGAGCACGCCGGGCTCGCCGCGCTTCGCCCGCTCGACGTAGGGACTCAGCGCCTCGTAGGTGGCGAGGGGCACGCGGCTGCGGAACGTGTCGTAGGCCAGGCCGGCGGCGAGGCCGTGCTCGCGTCCGTACGCCGTGGCGGCCAGGCGGCCGGTGAGCGCCGCCAGGGTGCGCCGCTGGGCCGCGTGTCCGGAATCGGGACGCCGGAGACGGCGGACCATCCGGGCGGACAGCACGCCTGCGGCGAAATTCACCAAGCCTCTCGGCGGCACAATCATGGCGGACCCTTGACGCCAGACGAAGCCAGAGGGCCACCGAGCCGCAAGCGAATTCACGCCGCCTGTTTGACCTTACTCGATTTTAACCGCGCGTAGAAATCCGCGATCGGCGCGCGATAGTCGGCGCAATGAAAAATGAGTGAAGCGTGCTGCACCGGACCGCCCGGGCCGGCGTGCGTCACGAGCCGGCTCTCCGCCCGCGGGAACCAGGCGCGCGGCGCGCGCTCGAGCACGGCGCGGCTGGGCGCGCGCGCGGCGAGCACCGCACTCTCCTTTTCGGCGTAGAGGATGAGAGTGGGGGCCGCGGCGAGCGGCGCCCCGCCCGGGCCGGCGGCCGGCGGCGCCAGCGCGCGCAGGGCGCGGATGCGCTCGCACGCGCCGCGGAAGTCGATCTCCCGGATGGATTGCAGCACCGCCGCGCGCAGGCCGGCGAGTTCGCCGGGACCGAGCAGCGCCTGCAGCGCCGCGCGGTTCTGAGCGCCGGCCTCGAACATCTTGTGGAAGATGGCCCGCGAGCGCTCGATCAGGCCGGCGTCGATCGCGAACCCGGCGTCGACGTACGGCTTGAGGGCGCGGCCGAGCAACGAACCCGGCCGGGGTTCGTCGGCCGGCAGGAGGTCCTCGACGCACGTCACCGGGCTCACGAGGACGAGGCCGCGGACGGCCGACGACACGGCGGCCGCGCGCTCGCGGCGCAGCCACTCGAGCAGCAGGCCGGCGCCGAAGCTGATGGCGAGGATGACCGGCGGCCGCCGGTGCACGAGCTGGAGTTCCTCGACGAGATCCGAAAGCTCGGCCAGCAGCAGGTCGGTCGAGAAGCCGCGGCGGGGATAGTTGCAGCAGTAGAGGCTGCCGTGGCGCAGCAGGGAGTCGCGCAGCAGCCACACGGCCTCGGTGGCATCGGGCACGAAGCCGCCGAGCACGATCGTGGGCAGCGGACCCGGCCGCGCCTCCTGCCACCACGCGCCGCGCTGGTGGGGTCCGGCGGCGCCGCCGGCCAGCACCGTATCCTGGCGGCGGCGGAGGATCGGCGTGAACGGCGCGGGTCGCGGCGGGCGGAGCCGGCGGCCGGTGGCGCGCAGCATGAGCTCGAGGCCGGGGAGAAAATCAGGCAGCGGCATGGCGGCGCGATCACGCTTCACGGGACGCCGCGGCGGAGGCAAAGGGAAAGCGGCGGCGTTGCCGAAAATTAACCGCGGGGAAACTTTCCCGTGACTTTCCCCGCCGTTTCCCGTCAGCATCGGGGGATGCGGCTGCCGCCGGTGATCTTCGAGGACGAGGCGCTGCTGGCGTTCGACAAGCCCAGCGGGATGCTGGTGGCGCCCGACCGCGGGGACCAGACGCCGGAGCACCTGATGGCGCTCGTCCACGCCCGCTTCGGCCCGGAGGTGGCCAACGTTCTTCGGCTCGACGCGGACACGAGCGGCGTGCTGCTGTGCGCGAAGACGAAGGCGGCGCGCGACGCGCTCAGCGGCCAGTTCCAAGCCAAGACCACGGACAAGGTGTACCTCGCCCTGGTGGTGGGCGCGGCGCCGCCGGCGCCGTTCACAGTCGACCTGGCGCTGCACGAGGACGAGGGCCGGCCGGGCCGGATGCGCGCGGTGCGGAAGGGCGGCAAGCCGAGCGCGACGGAAGTCCGGGCGCTTGAGCGCTTCCGCGGCTTCACCTGGATGGAATGCCGGCCGCGCACCGGCCGCACGCACCAGATCCGCGTGCACCTCGCGGCGGCGGGGCTGCCGATCCTGAACGACGCGTTCTATGGCAACGACACGCGCCTGCTCCTCTCCGAACTCAAGCGCGGCTACAAGGGGCGGGCGCAGGAGCGGCCGCTCATCAGCCGCCTCGCGCTGCATGCAACCGAGCTCACGGTGCGGCACCCGGTGTCGGGCGAACCCGTCACGCTGCGCGCCCCGCTGCCTCACGATCTCGAGGTGGCCCTGAAGTATTTGCGCCGGTTTGCGGCGGCGTGAGGGACCGCGCGCCGGCGCGGCGATGAAAGGATTTCACCCGCCTGTCACGGGCACGACGCCTGCTCTTCACCCGTCGCGGTTATCGTGCCGCGGCTTTCTCAAGGAACCCCGGAGTTCTTTGTCGGGGCGGGAGGGGAAAATGCGCTCGCGGGAGCGGCCGGCCGTTGGTCGGCCCGGCCGCAACCCGCGCGCCGTCCAAATTTGCCACCGTCGGCCGCTCCGGCCGCCGGCGTCAAAAACGTCCGTGATCCCCGGTCGCGAGACCGGGGGTCCGCCGGACGCTTAACCTGAAACGAAAACCAAACTCTCCGTCCTCGGGCGGAGTTTATGAAGCCATGAAAACCATCAGTAAGATCGCAAGCATCGCCAGCCTGCTCGCCCTCGGCGCCACCGCGCCGCGGGCCCTCGGGCTGACGACGTCGCAAGCCTACATCGAATCCTACCGCGGCCGGACGGACGTGCCGGCGCCGGTGAAAATCGTCGCGCCGGAGGCCGACGCTTCGCTGGTCGGGACCCACGTCCAGGTCGAGTTCCTGGTCGATGCCGGGGGCCGGCCGCGGGACGTGCGGGTGCTGTCCACCACCGATCCGGATTTCGCCCGGTCGGTGCGCGAGGCGGTGAAGCTGTGGCGGTTCGCCCCGGCGCGGCCAAACGGCACCCCGGTGCCGATGAAGGTCGAGCTGCCGGTGGTGGTCGTGGGCCCGTAGGCCGCGGCGCCGCCGGAAATAACAAGGCCGCCTCCCTCGCGGGGGGGCGGCCTTGATGTTTTTCTGTTGCGGCTTGCTGGTGAGGCGGGGGCGAGACGACGGACGTCGGGATCACCCCTATTTCGATTCCCGATCATGATCGGGCTCCGTCGCCACCAGGGCGGTGAGCAAGACAAGGACAAGGACGGTTGCGATCATGGCTTGGTGGGTACAGTGGATGAGAGGCGGCGACAGTGGGGTTGTTCCCGCAATCGGCAAGTCCGGACCCACGGGCACCTCCGGGTCGCCGAAAGGCAACCGGGTCCCGGAGGCGGAAGCCGTGGAGCGGCAGATGCCTACGCTGCGCCGGGCGGCACGGACGCGCCAAATCCGGCGGTACAGAAATCAATCAGGCGGCGAATGCAGCCATCCCAGTCGCCGCCGGCTCCATGACCTTCGGGGGGTGGCACCAGATCGTGCTGGTGGGCTGCGACAAAAAGCATCGCGCCGACAGTGAACTGCATCCGCCAGAACAATTCGGCGGGCGGAACGTCCGGCAGGGTCGGCCGCAGAATCTCGTCGTATCGCTTCATCAGCGGCGCGAACTCTGCCGCCATCACGGCCTGAAGGAAGGGCGGGGGGTCGAGGAGGTCGCGGGCGAGCAGGCGCAGGAAGGCACGTCCGCCGGTCGCGCCATCCGCCGCGCGCCGCAGGACGGGCCGGAGGAACGTGTCGAGCACGGCGCGCAGCGGGACCGGCTGGTCGCCGGCCAGCTGCTCGGCCTGCGCCAGCAGCGCGGCACGCTCCTCGTTCAAAGGGCGGACGTGGCGCACCACCACCTGCCGGTACAACTCCTCCTTCGATCCGAAATGGTAGTTCACCGCGGCCAGGTTCACCCGCGCCTGCTGCGTGATCTGCCGGAGCGAAGTCCGCGGAAACCCGTGCTGGCCGAACACGCGCTCGGCAGCGTCGAGAATGCGATCAGGAGTGGTAGCAGCTTCCTTCTTGATGGTAAACAAATGTTTAAAACAATCATTTAAATATATTCGGTCAACGCCGTTTTCGTCCGCTCGAAGGGGATGATTGACGGTGCGACGGCGGAGTCTAACGTGCCATTCGTGCGCGTGGAAATGCTCGAGGGTCTGCAGAAATTGGTGCTGCCGGACCGTTGGCAAGCGCAGGCCATCCAATGGCTTAAGGCGGGCAGCGACGTCGTGCTCGATGCCCCGACTGGGGCGGGGAAGACCTATGTCTTTGAGCGCTGGGCGGAACAAACCAATTTCTCGAGCCGGGCTCTGTTCACGGTTCCGACACGCGCGCTGGCCAACGACAAATACGCCGAATGGCGGGCGCGCGGTTGGAAGGCTGGAATTGTCACCGGCGACGTGACCATTGCTCCGGATTCGCCGGTGGTGGTGGCAACGCTGGAGGCGGTGCAGGGATGTTTTTCGCCGGACATGAATTCGAGCCCATCGGGCGGCGAGGCTTGGATGCAGGCCGCCGCCACCGAGCCCTTCCGGCTGGTCGTGGTGGATGAGTACCACTGGCTGGCGGATCCCGAACGCGGCAACCACTATGAGGGTGTGATGCTGTCGCTGCCGCCCGCGGTGCAGCTGCTGCTGTTGAGCGGCGCGGTGGCGAATCCGGAGGAGGTGGTCGCCTGGCTGCGCCGGCTCGGCCGCCGCGTCGAGCTCGTGCAGCATCGCGAGCGGCCGGTG
The DNA here is from genome assembly GCA_035502155.1 of Opitutaceae bacterium. GTDB lineage: Bacteria > Verrucomicrobiota > Verrucomicrobiia > Opitutales > Opitutaceae > Fen-1467. The sequence continues at coordinate 1,606 of DATJUU010000097.1, read as the reverse complement.
CCGCTCGAGGAGGTGGACGCCGACGAGCTGATCCACGGCCTGCCCCGTGGGATCGAGGGCTTCTGGAGCCGGCGCGTGGCGGGCGCGCTGCGCGAGGGGCTGGGTCCGGTGCTCATGTTCGCGCCGCACCGGCAGGATGCCGAGCGCCTCGCCCGCCAGTGCGCGCGGGAACTGCCGCTCGCCGAGCCGCTCAACCTGACGCCGGAGCAGGAAAACCTGCTCGGTCCGGCGCTGACCCGGCTGGTGCGGCAGCGCGTGGCCTTTCACCACAGCGGCCTGACCTACGCCCAGCGCGCCGGCGTGATCGAGCCGCTCGCGAAGGCGGGTCAGCTGCGCGTGGTGGTCGCCACCCTCGGGCTGAGCGCGGGCATCAACTTTTCGCTCCGCTCGGTGCTGATCACGGCGGGGAGCTACCGGTTCAACCAGGCCGAGCACGAGATCGAGCCGCACGAGCTGCTGCAAATGGTCGGACGCGCCGGCCGCCGCGGGCTCGACGAAACGGGCTTCATCCTGTCCAGCGGCAGCGTCCCGCGGCTGCGGCGGGCGCAGCCGCTGCGGTTGAAGCGCGCCGCCCCGCTGCCCTGGGCGTTCCTGCTGCGGCCGCTGCGGACCGGCCGCGGCGCCCCGGAGGTGGCGCGTGCCGCCGCCGACCGGTTCTTCGCGGCCGCGCCGCTGGCGGTGGGCGTCGAGGCGACCGCCGCGCGCGACCCGGCCGAGCTGCCGTGCGGCGAGCGCACCGACACGGGGCGCGCCCGCCTGGTGCGGCGCGAGCGGCACCCGCATCCCGCCTGCGGCGCGTGCCCGCTGAACGCGGAGTGCCGCGCGCTCGATCCGCAGCCGACGCTGCTCTGGCAGTGGCAGAAGCTCGGCCTGCTCGATCGCGGGCTGCGCCTGACCCCGCGGGGCGAGATCGTCTCCATTTTCCTCGGGCCGGAGGGACTCGCGCTGGCGGCGGCGGTGGAAGACCGCCGGTATCCGCTGGACGACCTCGTGTTCGATTGCGCCAACCTGTTCGCGGGCGACCGGTTTGCCGGCACCAATCCGCGCTTTCTCGGGCGCCTGGCGCGCAGCTGCGAGTCCGCCTACCGGCGGCTCACCATCGAGGGCTGGCTCGAGCGCGGCGTGCCGCCCCAGTACGGCTGCGGCGCCGCGGAGGTGGTGCGCGCGCGGGTGGAGCAGAAGACCCGCCGCGGGGCGCTGGCCGCCGCGCAGGAATCCGCCGGTCGGGGCGACATCGACCGCCTGCTCACCGAATGGCGCAGCCTGCTGCGGCAGGTGGCGGGGGCGCCGGCGCTGCGCGCCCCGCCGGCCGGAGCGGCGGGCGGGCCCGCCGGCGCCAACGGGTTGGCCGCACTGGCGGAGCGCTGGGAGGAATTCCGCGCCCGCTGCCGCGCCCAACTCGGCGCGACCAAGGCCGACGCCCTGCCGGAGCTGCCGCCCCTGACGGCGGATCAGCGGCGCCCGGTGAACCACCGCTTCTTCCGGGCGCCGGCCGCCGGGGCGCGCTGAAACGGTCCGCCGGCCGCGGAATTCCGCGCCCGGCCGCCTTTTTTGCTGGGCAATGCTCCCGCCTTCTGGAATGGGTGAAACTCCTTTTCGCCCTCCA
>DATJUU010000096.1:0-8552 GCA_035502155.1 Opitutaceae bacterium | reverse complement strand
TCCTTGCCGTCGCGCAGGAGGCGCACCGTGGCCTCGGTCCCGGGCTCGGCGGCCGCGACCGCAAACCCCAGGCTCCGGCTGTCGGCCACCGGCTTGCCGTTGAAGTCGAGGATCACGTCATCGCCCTTCAGCCCCGCCGTTGCCGCCGGGCCGTCCGGGGTGATGTCGGTGATGATGGCCCCGCGGGTCGCCTTGAGATGGAATTGGTCCGCCACGTCGGGGGACAGATCCTGGATGGTGACGCCGAGGAAGCCGCGCACCACGTGCCCGGTGCGGACCAGGCTGTCCATGATGGAGCGGGCGAGGTTGGACGGGATGGCAAAGCCGATGCCCTGGAAGCCCCCGTCCCGGCTGAAGATCGCCGTGTTAAGTCCGATGAGGCGGCCCTGCATGTCGACCAGCGCCCCGCCCGAGTTGCCGGGGTTGATGGCCGCGTCCGTCTGAATGTAATCCTGGTAGTTGTAGGAAGCTTCGTCGCTGGGCATCACCCGGCCCAAGCCGCTGACGATGCCGCTCGTGACGGTCTCACCGAGGCCGAACGGATTGCCGACGGCCAGCACCCGGTCGCCCACCTGGACGCCCGCGCTGTCGGCAAAGGTCAGCGCCGGGAGGTCCTGCGCGTCGACCTTGATCACCGCCACGTCGGTCTTCTTGTCCGTGCCGACCACCTTGGCGGTGAGCACCCGCTTGTCGGCCAGCGTGACCTGCACCTTGTCGGCGCCGTCGACGACGTGGTTGTTGGTGAGGATGTAGCCGTCCGCGCTCACGATGACCCCGGAGCCGAGGCCGATCTGGGGCGGCTGGCGGATGATGCGCCGTCCGTTGTTGGGCGCGCCAAAGAACGGTCCGAAGAACTGGCGGAAGGCGGGGTCGTCGAACGGCGAGCCGCCGTCGACCTCCATTTCCTTGGCGCGCTCGCGGGTGACGACCTTGACGACGCTCGGGATCACGCGCTTGACGATCGGGCTGTAGGAGAACGCCGAGTCGCCCTCGCGCGGCAGCGGCGTGGTGTCGACCTTGACGTCGACCGACCGGTGGGCGGCCGGCGCGTCGCTCTTCGACTCGGCCACCACCCAGGTGGCGCCGCCGAGGAGCATGGCGCACACGGCGGGGAGCAGCCAGCGCGGCGTGCGGGGAGAAAGGGAATGAACATTCATGATGGGAGGGCGATGGTCAGGGATTAGTCGGGAATCGAACGTCCCCACCCTACACCCGGCTGCTGACGGGGTCCTTGCCCCCAGCTTACAGTTTCGTAAGCCGCCGGCCCGGCCCGGCCAAAATGAAAAAGGCCGGTCCCGCCAGGGACCGGCCGGAGTCACGGTCGTGCGTCGCGAAGGTCGGCGCTCAGAGGGCGGCCTCGCCGCGCTCGTCCGTGCGGATGCGGACGGCTTCATCGAGCGGCACCACGAACACCTTGCCGTCGCCGATCTTGCCGGTCTTGGCCGCCTTGACCACCGCGGCGACAACCTGGGGCACCACCTCGTCGGCGACGACGACCTCGATCTTCACCTTGGGCAGGAAGTCCACGGTGTATTCGCTGCCGCGGTAGATTTCGGTGTGGCCCTTCTGGCGGCCGAAGCCCTTGACCTCGGTGACGGTCATACCCTGGATGCCGAGCTGCGAGAGGGCCTCCTTTGCCTCCTCCAGCTTGAAGGGTTTGATGATGGCGATGATCAGTTTCATGCGAGTCGGAGTTGCAGGGAGGGAGTCTTATTCGATGTAGCCTTCTTCGCCGTGCTCCGCGAGGTCGAGCCCCTGGCGTTCGACTTCGGGCGCGGGCCGCAGGCCGATCAGCGCCTTCACAATGACCCCGATGACCGCGGTGGCAATAACCGAGAGGAGGAGCGTGATGGCGATCGCCTTGACCTGCTCGTGCCAGAGTCCGCCCCCAGTGACCAACGCCGCGAGGCCGTTGGTCACCGCGGCACCGCTGGTGAGGTTGCCGTTGACCGTCCCGGTCGCCAGCACCCCGGTGAGAAACGCGCCGAGGGTGCCGCCGACGGCGTGGACGCCGAAGGTGTCGAGGGCGTCGTCATAGCCGAACCGGGCCTTCACCTTGGTGACGAAGAAGTACGGCACGGCGGCCGCCAGCACGCCGATGATGACCGCCCCGGTCGTGTTGACGAAGCCGGTGGCCGGGGTGATCACGACGAGGCCGGCGACGGCCCCCGAGCAGAAGCCGAGGATCGAGGGCTGGCCGCGGAGCACCTTCTCAATCATGCCCCAGGTGAAGGCGGCGACGGCGGTGGCAATCGTGGTGGTCGTGAACGCGTTGGCCGCGATGCTGTCGGCGGCGACGGCGCTCCCGGCGTTGAAGCCGTACCAGCCGACCCAGAGCATGCCGGTGCCGACCATGCAGAGCACCATGCTGTGCGGCGCCATCTTCTCCTTGCCGAAGCCGAGGCGCGGGCCGACCAGCATCGCGAGGATGAGGGCCGACCAGCCGGAGGACATGTGCACCACGGTCCCGCCGGCGAAGTCGATCGCCCGGATCGGCGCGCTTGCGTTCCAGACGCCGTTCATCAGGCCGCTCGCGCCCCACACCATGTGGGCGAGCGGGAAGTAGACCATCAGCATCCACAGGGTCATGAACAGCAGGATGGCCGAGAATTTCATGCGTTCGGCAATCGCGCCGATGATCAGGGCCGGGGTGATGATCGCGAACATCAGCTGGTACATCGCGAAGACGTTCTGTGACACCCAGAAGGCGTAGTTCGTGTTCGGCGCCGACGTCACGCCCCGGAGGAAAAAGTACTCCGCCCCTCCGAGAAACCTGCTCCCGAAGCTGGTGCCGAAGACCAGCGAGTAGCCGACGGCCCACCAGAGGATCGTGACGAGTCCGGCGATGCCGAGGCACTGGGCCAGCACGGAGAGCACGTTCTTGCGGCGCACCAGGCCGCCGTAGAACAACGCCAAGCCGGGCAGGGTCATGAATAGCACCAGCGCGGAGCTGGTCATCATCCACGCATTGTGACCCGGTCCCGGCACGCCGGTCAGGGCGTGTCCCGGGTCGCCGTTCGTCACGTAGGCCTCCAGCGCTGCGACGCGCTGGTCAAGGGTCGGGGCAGGCGCCGCCGGCTGGGCACGCAGCGGCAGCGGACACAACGCCAGCGCCAAGGCAGCCGGCGCGACACGCAGGAGGAGGGGCATCTGGAGCTTCATGAGAGGAAACCCATGCATGAGCAGAATTGATGCCATGAGCGGTTTTAATGCGAAGTTGCGCAAAACTGGGCAGCGGTCCCGCCCGGCCTGTCTGCTGACGCCGGGTCCGCCGACGAAAAAGGCCGGCCCAGACGGCCGGCCTTTTTGCTGATGAGCAAAAAGAAACAGGCGGCAAACCCGCCGCTCCCGCCCGACCGCCTAGATGGCGGCCTCGCCGCGCTCGTCGGTCCGGATGCGCACCACTTCGTCGAGCGGCACGACGAAGACCTTGCCGTCGCCGATCTTGCCGGTCTTGGCCGCCTTGATGATGGTCTCGACGGTCTTGGGCACGAGTTCGTCGCCCAGCGCGATTTCGATCTTCACCTTGGGCAGGAAGTCGACGGTGTACTCGCTGCCGCGGTAGATTTCGGTGTGGCCCTTCTGGCGGCCGAAGCCCTTGACCTCGGTGACGGTCATGCCCTCGATGCCGATGCCGGACAAGGCGTCCTTAACTTCCTCCAGCTTGAAGGGCTTGATGATGGCGATGATCAGCTTCATTGCGTGAAAAGCTAGCAGGTTAGAAGGTTGGAGGGAAGGAAGTTGTCAACATTGGGATGCGCCCGGCCGCTGCTGCAATCGGCGTACTAACCCGGCCCGGAAGAAGGGCATCACGCCGTCTGCCCCGTCCCTCGCCGGCCGCGGTCAGGCCGGCTTCACGGTCTGGATATGGAGGTCGCGGAGCTGCTTCGCCGTGACCGGCGTCGGGCTCTGCGTCATCAGGTCCTGCGCTTTCTGCGTCTTGGGAAAGGCGATCACGTCGCGGATGCTCGTTGTGCCGCACAGCAGCGCGACGATCCGGTCCAGGCCGAAGGCGATGCCGCCGTGCGGCGGCGCCCCGTACTTGAACGCCCGCAGCAGATAGCCGAAGCGGCTCTCCACCACGTCGGCGGGAATTTTGAGCACGTCCGTGAACACTTTCTCCTGCAGCGCCGGCTGGTGGATCCGGATCGAGCCGCCGCCGAGCTCCATGCCGTTCAACACGACGTCATAATGTTGCCCGCGCACCTTCTGCGGATCGGAGTCGAGCAGCGCGATGTCCTCCGGCACGGGCGCGGTGAACGGATGATGCGTGGCCGCGAAGCGCTTTTCCTCCTCGTTGAACGTCATCAGCGGAAAGTCGACCACCCAGAGGAAGTCCCAGCGGTCGGCGGGAATCGTCAGCCTGCCGCGCTTCTGCAGCAGTGCCGCGCACTCCAGCCGGATGCGGCCGAGGATGGCGCACGCCTTCTCCCACGGCGCCGCGGCGAAGAAGATGATGTCGCCGTCCGCGATGCCGAGGCGCTGCGTGAGCTCCGCCTTCTCGGCGGCGCTGAAGAATTTCACGATCGGCGACTTCCATTCGCCGCCCTCGACCTTGATGAACGCGAGGCCCTTTGCCCCGAGCGACTTCGCCGCCTCCTCCAGGCCGGTGAGCTCGCCCTGGGTGATGTCGGCGAGCCCCTTGGCGTTGAGCGCCTTCACCGCGCCGCCGCCGGCCGCGGTCGAGGCGAAGAGCTTGAACGCCGAGGTCCGGAACAGCTCGGTGAGATCGGCCAGCTCGAGGGCGAAACGCGTGTCGGGTTTGTCGACGCCGAAGCGGTTCATCGCGTCGCGGAAGGTCAGCCGCGGGAAGGGGGTCGGCAGGTCGGCGCCGAGGATGTCGCGCCAGATCTTCTTCAGCATCCCCTCGAACAGGGCGTAGACGCCCTCGCGGTCGATGAAGGAGACCTCGACATCGATCTGGGTGAACTCCATCTGGCGGTCGGCCCGCAGGTCCTCGTCGCGGAAGCAGCGCGCGATCTGGTAATAGCGCTCCACCCCGGCGACCATCAGGATCTGCTTGAACTGCTGGGGCGATTGGGAGAGCGCGTAGAACTGCCCCGGGTGGATGCGTGACGGCACGAGGTACTCGCGGGCGCCCTCCGGCGTGCTCTTGAACAGAATCGGCGTCTCGACGTCGATGAAGCCCTCGGCGTCGAAGTAGTCGCGCACCGCCTTGACGGTCCGGTGGCGCACCTCGAGGTTCCGGAGCATGTGCGGCCGGCGCAGGTCGAGGTAGCGGTAGGTCAGCCGCAGGTCCTCGTTGACCTTGTCGCCGCCGGCGTCGTCGAGCGGGAACGGCGGCGTCTCGGCGAGGTTGTGGATCTCGATCGCGGTGGCGTCGACCTCGACCTCGCCGGTGGGCAGGTTCGGGTTGGCCGTGCCTTCCGGCCGCCGCACGACCGTGCCGGTCACGCCGATCACGGACTCGGGCTTCAGGTGGGCGGCGCGCGCCCCCGCGTCCGCGTTGGAGTTCGGCTCGAGCTTGACCTGGGTGATCCCCCGGCGGTCGCGCAGATCGATGAAGATGATGCCGCCCTGGTCGCGGATCGAATCGACCCAGCCGACGAGCGACGCGGTCCGGCCGAGGTCGGCCGCGGTGAGTTGCCCACAGTGATGCGTGCGCTTCATGCCGGGAGGGAAAAGACGGCCAACTAAGCGGGTGCCCCCGCCGGAGGGCAAACCCGAAATTGCGCGCGGCCCTTCGGCCGCAACCGGTTGGGCTTGCGGTCCGCCCGGCCGCCTGCTGGCCTGCCCTGCCAGCACGCCATCCTCCCGGTCGGGCGCCGCCATTCCCTCCCCGGCCGGCGCCGCCCATGAATCCGGATCTGCCCGCCCCTTCCCCGGCCCCGCCCGCCCCCTGGCGGCGCGGCCTGCGGCTCGCGGAGGACCTCCTGGTCATCGTGCCGCTGACGCTGTCGATCCTGCTGCCGGTGCTGGAGGTCATCCTCCGGCGGTTCCACACCGGCATCACCGGCTCCATCAACCTCGTCCAGAACCTCACCCTCATCATCGGGATGGCCGGCGCCGCGATCGCCGCGCGCGAAAACCGGCTGCTGTCGTTCTCCACCCTCTCCAGCTTCGTCCACGGCCGCGCCCGGGCCGCCGCGCTGGTCGTGAGCAGCGGCACGGCCGCCGCCATCAGCGCCGTGCTCTGCGCGGCGAGCTGGCAGTTCATGCTCAGCGAAAAGCAGGGCGGGGGCGCGCTGGTCCAGGGCCTCCCCGACTGGGTCGTGGAGCTGGTCCTGCCCCTCGGCTTCGGACTCATCGCCGTGCGCCTCGTCTGGCACGCGGGTGACCGCTGGCCGCGGCGGCTCGCCACCCTGGCGCTGGCGGCGGCGATCATCGCCTTCGGGATGTTCTCGCCGGTGGACCCGGCGCGCTGCGTGCTGCCGGGCCTCGTGGCGCTCCTTGCCGCGACCATCCTGGGCGCCCCCGTCTTCACGGCGATCGGCGGCGCGGCGCTGATCCTCTTCTGGGGCGATGGCTCGCCGCTCGCCACGATCCCGCTCAAGCACCACTCGCTCGTCACCAGCTCCTCGCTGCCCACCATCCCGCTGTTCACCCTCGCCGGCTATTTCCTCGCTGAGAGCGGCGCCTCCGCCCGGCTCATCCGTGTGTTCCAGGCCCTCGTCGGCTCCTTCCGCGGCGGCCCGGGCATCGCCGCCACCCTGGTGTGCGCCTTCTTCACCACGTTCACCGGCGCCTCGGGCGTGACCATCCTCGCGCTCGGCGGCCTGCTCATGCCCGTGCTGCGGTCCGCCCGCTACTCGGAGCGCGACGCGCTGGGGCTGCTCACCGGCGCGGGCTCCCTCGGGCTCCTGTTTCCGCCCTGCCTGCCGGTGATCCTCTACGCGATCATCGCCGGCACCGCGGTGGCGAATCTCAACGTGGCCAACGTCGGCGCCAGCAGCATCACGATGGAAAAAATGTTCCTCGGCGGCCTGCTGCCGGGGCTGCTCATGATCGCGCTCGCCGCCTGGTGGGCGGTGCTCCGGCAGCCGCGCGCCGCCGGGGCCCAGCGGCCGTTCGACGGCGCGGAGGCGGGCCGGGCGTTGTGGGCCGCGAAATGGGAGCTGCTCCTGCCGGTCGTCGCCCTGCTGGCCCTTTTCAGCGGCTGGGCCACGCCGATCGAGGCCTCCGCGATCACCGCCGCCTACGCCCTCCTCATCACCACCGTGGTCCACCGCGACCTCCATCCCCTGCGCGACCTGCCCCGGGTGATGGTCGAGTGCGGCCTGCTTGTCGGCGGGGTGCTCGTGATCCTCGGGGTCGCGCTGGGCTTCACCCACTACCTCGTGCTCGCGCAGATCCCCGACTGGCTGGTCGACTGGACCACCCGCACCGTGAAGTCGAAATGGCTCTTCCTGCTCGGACTGAACGCGGTGCTGCTCGTGGTCGGCGGCTTGATCGAGATCTACGCCGCGATCGTCGTGGTGGTGCCGCTGCTCGTGCCGGTCGGCCTCGCCTTCGGCATCGATCCGGTGCACCTCGGCATCATCTTCCTCGCCAACATGCAGCTCGGGTTCCTGTTCCCGCCGGTGGGCCTGAACCTCCTCCTCGCCTCCTACCGGTTCAACAAGCCCATGACCGAGGTCATGCGGGCGGTCATCCCGATGCTCCTCGTGCTGGGCATCGGCGTCCTGCTTATCACCTATTTCCCGCCGCTCACGACCTTCGTGCCCGGCCTCTTCCACTGAGTGGCGGCCGGCCGAGCCGCTCAACCGGCCGCGAGCAGGCTCACGCCCGTCATCTCGGGCGGCTGGGGCAGGCCCATCAGCTGCAGCAGCGTCGGCGCCAGGTCGGCCAGGCGCCCGCCGGCGCGGAGTTTCGTCTTCGCCGCCGAGTATCCGGCGCCGACGACGAAGACCTCCACCAGGTTGAGCGTGTGCGAGGTGTGCGGCGCGTTGTGCACGGGATCCCACATCTGCTCGCAATTGCCGTGATCGGCGCAGACCACCGCCGCGCCGCCCATCTTCAGCACCGCCTCGAGCAGCACGCCGGTGCCGAGATCGGTCGCCTCCACCGCGCGGATCGCCGCCGGCAGCGAGCCGGTGTGGCCGACCATGTCGGGGTTCGCGTAGTTCACCACCAGCAGGTCGTACTTGCCGGAGAAGATCGCGTCGCGGGCCGCCACCGTCACGCCCATCGACGACATGTCCGGCGCGAGGTCGTAGGTCGTCACCTTCGGGCTGGCGATCACCGCCCGGTCCTCGCCCGGGAACGGCTCCTCCCGGTAGTCGTTGAAGAAAAACGTCACGTGCGGGTACTTCTCGGTTTCCGCCGAGCGGAACTGTTTGAGGCCGCGCGCCGCCAAGTAGTCGCCGAGAATGTTTTTCATCTTCGGCGGCTTCAGCAGGATCGTTTCGACCGGCAGGCCCTTCTTGTACTCCGTCAGGCCGGCGAAATAGAGGTCGAGCTTCCGCCCGCGGTCGAATTCCTTGAAGCCCTCCTCGCAGAAGGCGCGGCAGAGCTCGCGGGGGCGGTCGCCGCGGAAGTTGAAGAACACCACGCTGTCGCCGTCGCCGATCGGCGCCACCGGCTTGCCGTCC
>DATJUU010000095.1:0-2587 GCA_035502155.1 Opitutaceae bacterium | reverse complement strand
TTGAGAGTTTAGGAGCTCTAGGGATATGCGAAATCTCACTGCGGCCGGGATTCTTGCGGGTGCGCTGCTGCTTGGCGCCTGCTCGGGTCATAACGATCCCATCAGCCCGACCGACACCTTCGCCGGGAACGGCAACCCCGGCGGGTCGACGCCCCCGGCACAGCCAGGCGCCACTGCCGCCCTCTTCAACCTTGCCACCGGACAGCTTCCCTATCCGTTCGACGTGTACTTCGCAGGCTCAACCGATGGCACTCTGAATATCCAACCGCCGAATCAGTTGTGGCCCGCGCAGGCCGCCCTCAACGGTCTCGACGGCTTCTCGACCACCGCACCGATCCGCGAGACTTTCAACGGGCCGCTCGACGCCGGCTCGCTCGGTGCGCCCGGGGCCGTGGTCGTCGTGCACATCAGCACCAACAATCTCACCAAGGCGCCCGTGTCGCCGCTGCAGGGCGGGACGTTCACCCCGCTCGCCGGGTGCGTGAAGGGTGCTGCCGGCTGCACCGCAGCCAACTACGACTACGCGGTCGGGCGCGCGTCGGAGAGCCCGCTGATCCTGGAGATCACGCCCCTGCGGCCGCTCGCCGCCAGCACCTGCCTGCCGAAGCCCCCGGCGATGACCTCGCCCTGCGCGGCTGCCAACGGCGGGAACGGCGAGGGCTACCTGGTGCTGCTGACCAACGCCATCACGGTCGGTGGAGCGCCGACGGCTCCCGACACGACCTATGCGAGTTTCCAGGCGGCGCTGGCCTCGGGCGGGGCGAGTTGCCCCAGCATTACCGACCCGACGCTGAATGCCGTCTGCCAGCTGACTGGAGCGCATCTGGCGCTGGGGCAGGCTCTCGGCATCAACCCCGCAAACGTGGTGGCGTCCTTCAGCTTCTCCACCCAGTCGACGCTCGACACGCTGGCGGCCGCGGCCTCGTTAGCCACGCCGCAGCCGATCAAGGTGAATCCCACCGGGCAAACCACCGCGGCTTTTGGCGCCCTCGGGCTCGCCGACGTGTACGTCGGCGTGATGACCCTGCCTTACTACCTGAGCAAGACCTCGCCGGACACCGCCTCATGGAATGCTTCGGCGGCCAGCGCGCCGGACAAGATGAGCACGTTCACGACGCGCTTCAATCCGTTCCCGGTCGCCACGGTGAAAGCGCTCCAGGTACCGGTGCTGATGACCGTGCCCAACGCGAACTCCGGTCAGACGAAGCCCGCCGGCGGCTGGCCGATCGTGGTCTTCGAGCACGGCATCACGGCGAACCGCACCAATCTCATCGGCATAGCGGATTCGCTCGCGCAAGGGGGATTCATCGGGATTGCGATCGACTTGCCGCTGCACGGGCTCACCACCCCGTTCAACGCCGCAGACCCCACCACTTATCTCTACGCCATCGGCACCAATCCGCTCTATGCCGGCCTAGGGCTCCCTGCCGGGAGCTCGATCGAGCGCACCTTCGATCTGACCACCCTGAGCGGCGGTGCGGCGATCGACTCGAGCGGCTCGCATTACGTGAATCTGGCGAATCTCCTCGTGTTTCGCGACAACCTGCGCGAATCCTCGGTCGATCTGGTGACGCTCGCGGAGTCGGTCGGCACGATCGCCCTGCCCGCGCCGGCCGCGGCGCCGTACGTCGACCCGACCAAGGTCCACTACATGGGACACTCCCAGGGTGCCATCGTCGGAACGGCCTTTCTCGCGGTCATGCCTCCCGCGGCCGTAGTCAGCGCCACGCTCGCCAATCCGGGCGGCGAGTACATCTACCTCGGACTCGAGTCCCCGACCTTCGGCCCGATCTTCATTCCGGGTCTCGAGGAGGCCAGCGGCGGCCTGCTGACCCCGGGCACGACACCGTTCGCCACCTTCGCGCGCGATGCGCAGACGGTGATCGACTCCGGCGATCCGTGGAACTACATCGCCCTGGCCGCCGCGCAGCACCCGATCCATATGATCGAGATAGTGGGCACCACGCCGCCGCCCGCCGTGTGCAACCCACAGCAACCGGCGGCTGGCTGCCCGGACCAGGTGGTCCCCAACGATGCAACCGACCGCCTGGTCGCTGCCGGGGGATTCGCGCAGGCGCATGCGCCCGGAGCGGGAAGTCCCGCCCCCGGCTCCCCGCCTCTTCACGAAGTGGTCAGGTTCACGGCAGGCGTGCACTCCTCTTTCCTCAGTCCCGCGGCGAGCCTCGCCGTGACCGAGGAAATGCAGCTCGAGGCCGTGAGCTTCACGGGCGCCGCGCTTGGGCCTCCGGCGAACATTCCGGCCAACACCCCGGGATCCTTCCTGCTGATCGCCAACCCGACGGTCGTGCAGTAGTTCGCGCCGTGGAAGCGTGAACCAGGCGAGCGGGCGCGATCCGCGCGCGGCGGCCGCGCCCGCGCCTCGCCCGCTACAATGGGCGCAATGCTCGGCCGCGCCTCCAAAGACAGCACCCAGCCCTCGCGCACCGGGTTCCTCGCGCGCCTGCGCCAGCGCCTCAATCGCGGCGACTCCTGGCTGACGCGCGATCTCGGCGACCTCGTCGCCGGCCGCCGCATCGACGCGGCGATCCTGGAGGAGCTCGAGACGCGCCTCCTGAGCGCCGACGTG
>DATJUU010000094.1:0-4566 GCA_035502155.1 Opitutaceae bacterium | reverse complement strand
CCGTGGGGTCGACCGGCAGGCGCGCCAGCTCGCGGCCAACCGGGGTCAGGTCCCACCCCGCCTCCGTCTCCGCCCGGTCCCTTGGCGGCTCCTCCGCCGTTCCCACTTTTTCAATTTCCCGCCCCTCCGCTTTTCCAATTTCCCGCTTTCCCGCATTTTCCCCTTTTTCTTCCAGCGCGCCGAGCTCCTCGAGCAACTGGTAGCCGGCGCGGACCGCGCGGGCCGGCGGGGCGTTGAGGAACGGGAAGCGTTCGATGTCGCCCAGCCCGAAGACCTTCAGGCGCAGGATGACGTCCGCGAGGTTGCAGCGCTGGATCTCCGGCTGGCTGAAGCGGGGCCGCGCGCGGAAGTCCGCCTCCGAAAACAGCCGGATGCAGACCCCGTCGGCCACGCGGCCGCACCGGCCCTTGCGCTGGTCGGCGCTGCTCTGGGCGATGGGCTCGATCGGCAGGCGGCGGGTGCGCGCCTGCGGCGCATAGCGGCTGATGCGCGCCAGCCCGGTGTCGACCACGAAGCGGATGCCCGGGATGGTGAGCGAGGTCTCGGCGATGTTGGTGGCGACGACGATCTTGCGTTCCGGGGTCGGGGCGAAGACCCGCTGCTGCTCGGCGTTCGTCAGCCGGCCGTACAACGGGATCACCTCGATCCGCGCCAACCGGCGTCCCTCGAGGAGGTCACAGACCTCGCGGATGTCCCGCTCGGCCGGCAGGAACACCAGGATGTCGCCCACCGGGCCCTCGCGCAGGATGCGCTCGACCGCCTCGACCGCGCCGTCGACGTAGTGCAGCGCTTCGGCCTTCTCTTCTCCCGGCACCGTTTCAGCCCCGAGTTCGTCGAGCGGCGCGTAGATCACCTCCACCGGGTAGAGCCGGCCGGAGACCTCGATGATCGGCGCGCCGTCGAACGCGCGGGCGAACGCCTCGGTGTCGATCGTGGCCGAGGTGATGATCACCCGCAGCTCGGGGCGGCGGAAGCGCAGCTGGCGCAGGTGCCCGAGGAGGAAGTCGATGTTGAGCGACCGCTCGTGCGCCTCGTCGAGGATGATCGTGTCGTACTCGCGCAGCCCGGGATCGCCCTGCAACTCGGCCAGCAGCATGCCGTCGGTCAGGAACTTGATCACCGTCGCCGGCGACGTCTGGTCGGTGAACCGGATCCGGCAACCGACCTCCCGCCCCCAGTCGACGCCCAGCTCGGCGGCGACCCGGCGCGAGATGGACAGCGCGGCCACGCGGCGCGGCTGGGTGCAGGCGATGCGTCCGGCGGTGCCGCGCCCGGCCGCCAGGCACATCTTGGGCAGCTGGGTGGTCTTGCCCGAGCCGGTCTCGCCCGCCACCACCAGCACCGGGTGCCGCTGGATGGCCGCGGTGATCTCCTCCGCCCGCGCGCTGATCGGCAGCTCGGGCGGGAAGTCGAGACGCAGGCGCGGGGCGCGGCGGTTCATGGCGCGGGCCGGCAGCTTCCCCCGCGCGGCCCGGCCTGACAAGGGCAACCGCGCGGCGGACCCCCGCACTCCCGGTTGGCGCCGCCCCGCCTTCTCTGGTATGGTGGCGCCCGTGAAACCGCCCCGCCCGCCCGACCAGGTCCTCCGTCGCGTCCTCGCGGTGTCGCGCCTCAACGGCTGGAGCGTGGCGCTGTTCGCCGGGGTGTGCGCCCTCGGCGCCCTCCCGTTCGGCGATCTCGTCAGCTTCGCCGTCGGCGCCCTCGTCACCGTCGGCGGCATCATGGAGATCCGCGGCAACCACCAGCTGCGACGGCGTGATCCGGACGGCATGCGCCTGCTCGTGCGCAGCCAGCTCTTCGTCCTGGGCGTGATCTGGGTCTACGCCGTGCCCCGGCTGCTCAGCTTCGACGCCGCCTATCTGCAGGACCAGGTGATTCCGGGCCTGCGGGACAACCTGGCCGCCGCCGGCATGAACCTGGACGAGGTGCTGCAGGAGGTCGGGCTGGACCAGAAACAGATCGTGCCCATGGTCCATCTCGCCTTCGTGGTCCTCTATAGCACGGTCATGCTCGCGACCCTGATCTACCAGGGCGGACTCGCGCTTTTCTACCGGCACCGCACCGCGGCGGTGGAGGCCGCGCTCCGCGCCCCGCCCCCCGTCGCCGCCGCCGCGCCCGCCGCGCCGGAATTCCCGGCCGCCGACCAGCGCTACTACGACCAGGTGGCGGCGGAGCTGGCGCGGCAGGATCTCCAGCCCGGCCTGTGGGCGCGCGCCCTCGCCGAGGCGGGGGCCAACGACGCGCGGGCCCAGGCTTTCTACATCCGGCTGCGCGTGGCCCAGCTCCGGCAGGAGCAGGACGCCCGCCCCTCCTAGGAAACGCGGTCCGCGCCTTTGCATTGAAAACGGCGGCTCCGCCGCTACCGTCCGCGCCATGCTCCGGGAGAAGTTCATCGCCGCCAAGCAGCGGTGGGCCGAGAAACAGAAGGCCGCCGGCGCCGTCCCGCGCGCCACGCCCGCGGCCGGCCGGCTGCCGCCCGGGCAGACCCTCACCGCCGGTTTCCCGGTGCTCGACCTCGGGGTGAAGCCCGAGGTCCCGCTGGAGCAATGGACCCTGACCATTGACGGGCGGGTCGGGCAGCCGGTCGTGCTGGACTGGGCGCAGTTCAACGCGCTGCCGCAGGTGGAGGACGTGAGCGACTTCCACTGTGTCACCAGCTGGAGCAAGTACGACTGCCGCTGGGGCGGCGTGGCATTCACCACCCTCTACGAACTGGCGCGGCCGAAGCCCGACGCCCGGTTCGTCTACTTCACCAGCTACGACGGCTATTCGACCAACGTGCCGCTCGAGCGCTGCCTCGAGGACGACGTGCTGGTGGCGACCCGTTTCGAGGACCAGCCGCTGGCCCGCGAGCACGGCGGCCCGGCGCGGGTGATCATTCCCAGGCTCTACGCCTGGAAGGGCGCGAAATTTGTCCGCAGCGTGACCTTCCTCGCCGAGGACAAGCTCGGTTTTTGGGAGGTCCGCGGCTACAGCAACGCGGCGGATCCTTGGAAGGAAGAGCGGTACGCCTAGCGGCCGGCCGGCGCATCTCGATGCCGGGGAACGGGTAGTAACGCGGGGCGGGACGGCGCCCGACCCGCCGCCTGCTGCGCAGTTTTGCCCACGGGCGGTTGTGGCTCGGGATGTGCTCTACTTATGCGCCCGGCCAGAAGTCCTCATGAAACCGATCCTCGACAGCCGCAAGCTGCTCGCCTTCGCGACGCTCGCGCGATGCGCCAGCTTCACGCAGACGGCGCGGGAGCTGTTCCTCACGCAGTCGGCGGTGAGCCATGCGATCAAGGGGCTGGAACAGGAGCTGGACTGCCGCCTGTTCGACCGTCTCGGCCGCCAGGTACGGCTGACACCCGCCGGGCAGCAGTTGCTGGAGCACGCCCATCGCATTCTCGTTGAAATGGAACAGGCGCGGACCGCCCTGAAAGGGATGGCATCCGCCGCGGTGGCCGCCAATCCGGCGCGCTGGCAGAAAAGCGCGTAAGGGCGGGTAACCAGGTCCAGGGACCAGGAAGCAAGATCGGGCCCGACAGTTCGGGCGTGATCGGACGCTGATGGTGTACCGATCGGACGGCGGTTCCCGCTTCCCTCCGGCTTCCGTTTGGCCGAGCATGCGCGCGGCCGGGCCGAATCAGCGCCGCGGCCGCCCGCATGCCGACCGCCTTTCCCGCCCCCCTGCCCAAGGACCTGTTCCTGCTCGATCCCACCGTGGCGTTCCTCAACCACGGCTCCTGGGGCGCCACGCCGCGCCCGGTGTTCGAGAAATACCAGGCGTGGCAGCGCGAGATGGAACGGCAGCCGGTGGAGTTCTACGCCCGGCGCTTCGCCGGCCTCCTGCGGGAGGCGCGGACCGCCCTCGCGGCCGAGGTGCACGCCGCGCCCGGGGACCTCTTCTACCTCACCAACGCGACCACGGCGCTGAACATCGTCGCGCACAGCCTGCGCCTGGGCCCCGGCGACGAGATCCTGACCACCGACCACGAATACGGCGCCATGGACCGTATGTGGCAGACCCTCTGCCGCAAGACCGGCGCCACCTACCGCCCCGTGCCCGTCCCCCTGCCCGTGACCACGCCCGGCGAACTGGCCGACCGGATCTGGGCCGGCGTGACGCCACGGACGCGCATCCTGTTCTTCAGCCATATCACGTCGCCCACGGCCCTGATCTTTCCGGCCCGCGAACTCTGCCACCGCGCGCGGGCGGCCGGCCTGCTCAGCATCGTCGACGGCGCCCACGCCCTCGGCCAGATCCCGCTGGACCTCGAGGACCTCGGCGCGGACTTCTACACCTCCAACGCGCACAAGTGGCTCTGCGCGCCGAAGGCCTCCGGGTTCCTTTATGTCCGGCCCGCGGTGCAGTCCCTCGTCGAGCCGCTCGTGATCAGCTGGGGCGGCAAGTCGCCGGACCCGGACGGCCGGGCGTTCATCGATGAGCAGCAATGGCCCGGGACGCGCGACATCTCCGCGTTTCTCGCCGTGCCGGAGGCCCTGCGCTTTTGCGCCGCGCACGACTGGCCGCGGGTGCGCGCCCAATGCCATGCGCTCGCCGCCCACGCCCGCGCCCGGCTCGGC
>DATJUU010000093.1:0-10355 GCA_035502155.1 Opitutaceae bacterium | reverse complement strand
CATGAGAAAGCCTGAGGAGAATGCTCTCCTGGCTTCATGGCTTCTGAATGAAAAGTGCTTCCGCGATTCGGCCGTCGCTCACGCCGGCCACACGCCGGCGATCGGCGTGCCGCAGTAGCGGCACTTGCCGCCGGCGATGCGGTAGGCCGTCACCGAAAACACGTCGCGCTCGATGACCGCGCGCTTGCAGCCCGGGCAGAAGGTCGTGCCGGCGTCGTCCACCTCGCGCACGTTGCCAAGGTACACGTAGCGCAGCCCGGCGGCGCGCGCCGCCGCGCGGGCCCGCACCAGCGTGTCGACCGGGGTCGGCGGCAGGTGGTCGAGCTTGTGCTCGGGGTTGAAGCGGGAGAAGTGCAGCGGGCGGTCGGGCCCGAGGTTGGCCACGATCCAGTCGCACATCCGCCGGATCATCGCCAGGTCGTCGGTGTAGGTCGGCACAACCAGGTTGATGACCTCGAACCACACGCCGGACTCGTGGTAGGTCTTGAGCGTGTCGAGGACGGGCTGGAGCTTGCCGGAGTTGAGGCGGTGGTAGGTCTCGTCGCTGAAGCCCTTGAGGTCGACGTGCGCCGCGTCGACGTGCGGCAGGAGGTCGCGCAGGGCGCGCTGCTCGATCGAGCCGCAGGTGACGATGATGTTCTTCAGGCCCGCCGCGCGCGCCGCCTGGCAGGTGTCGAACGCGTACTCATAGTAGGCGGTGGGCTCCGAGTAGGTGTAGGCGATCGACGGGCAGCCGAGCGCCTTCGTCACCGCGACCACGTCCTCGGGGAACAGGCTCAGGCGCGCGAGGTCGTCGCTGTCGAGGAAAGTCGGGAGCGGCGGGTGCAGGCGCAGCGGCGGCCCGCGCGGGTTCTTGGTCTCCTCGGGCTTTTTCTGGGAGATCTCCCAGTTCTGGCAGTTGAGGCAGCGGAAGACGCACCCCGAGGTGGCGAGCGAGAACGTGGGCGTGCCGGGCAGGAAATGGAACAGCGGCTTCTTCTCCACCGGGTCGATGTGGAACGTGCAGGGGTTGCCGTAGGCCATCGTGTAGAGCGTGCCGTCGCGGTTGACCTTGTTGCGGCAATGGCTGCGGTCGCCCGGCGCGAGCAGGCAGTTGTTCGGGCAGGTCTTGCACTGCACGTTGCGGTCGAGCTTGAGGTAGTGCCCGGCCTCCCGGACCCAGCCGCGCTGCTGCCAGAGCGCCCAGACGGCGTCGCTGGGCGCGTCGCCCTTGAACACGTCCGCCGGCGCCTCGTCGCCGCCGAAACTCAGCAGGCCATCGAGCCACCCGGCGCGGCACGGGAGGCTGAGGCCGGCGAAGGCCGCGGCGCCGCAGGCCAGCGCGCGGCGGCGGGTCATGCCGACGGTTGGTGCTGTTTGATCCATCCCCATCGGAGCAGGGCGAGGTAGACCGAGGGCAGGACGTGCACCACCACCAGCACGGCCAGCGGCAGGTGCATGAGCTTGTGCAGGGTCAGCGCCGTCTTCTCGTCCGCCAGCACGCTCATCCCGTAGCGGCCGCTCATCGCGTAGCCGGTGGCGAGGAACGCGAGCACCACCGGCAGCAGCAGCCAGCCGGTCCAGCGGACGATCTTCAGGCAGAGGAAGCTCAGGGTGTTCATGCGGCGGTCGACCTCCATGCTAAGGCCGCGGCGGCGGCGTTCAATCCCGCGGTGAGCAGGCAGACGGCCGTCACGCCCAGCAGCGGAATGAGCAGGGCGCTCACCAGCAGCGCGCCGAGCGCGGCGCCGGCCAGGTCGGCCCCGTAGAGCGTGGCAGCCGCGGTTGCCGGATCGGCGGCGCCGATCCGCCCGGCAAGCGGAAACTGCGCCCCGACCAGCGCCGCCAGTCCCGCGGTCAGGAGCAGGATCACGCCCTGGCCGGCCAGTGCGGTGCCGGCCGCGGCGTCCAGCGGCCCGAGCGCGCGCAACATCAACGGCAGGACCGCCGCCAGCCCGGCGATCGCCAGGGCGAGCCGCACCAGCAGCCGGCCGGCGCGGGCGGCGGGCGGATGCCGCTGCGCCCACCACGCCCCGGCCGCCAGCCCGGCCATGAACACCGTCACGACCACCCCCACCTGGCGGTAGAGCGAGCCGTAAAGCACCTGGAAGGCCAGCAGCAGCACGACCTCCAGCCCGGAGGCCGCGAAGCCCGCGGCGAAGATCACCCGCGGGGCGGCGCGCAGCCCCACCAGATACGCGACCAGCAGCAACGCCAGCGCGCCTCCGAGCGCGCTGCTGTGCACGGCGAACTGGCTCAGCCAGTGCCGCAGGAAGTAATAATACAACGCCGGGCTGAAGTCGGTGTTCGGCGCGGCCGGCGCGGCGATGGCGCGATCGAGATCGGCCAGCCGGTCGGGCGCGAGCATCGCGTCCAGATAATGCCGGTTTACCAGCCGCAGGCGCAGGCCGCGCGCCTCCAGCCGGGCGGCGATGTCGAGGCCGAGCGGGCCGTCCGAGGCGAGGAAGAACACCCGGCCGCCGGGGACGAGGAGCACGTGGGCGAACTCCGCCGCCGCCGTGCGCCGGGCGGAGGAGAGCAGCCGCGCCAGCTCCGGACTCACGTAGTTCTCGTAACGCCCCAGCCCGAAGGCGAGCACGCCGCCGGGGTTCAGCGCCCGGCGCACCGCGGCGAGGAACTCGACGGTGTAGAAGCGGTTGAGCTGGGCGGTGGCGGGGTCGGGGAGATCGAGGATGATGGCGTCGAAGCGTTCCCGGGTGTTTTGCACGAAGCGCCGGCCGTCGGTCGCCTCGATCCGGAGGCGCGGATCGTCGAGGTTCTCCGGCAGCAGGCGCCGCCCGGCGGCGATGATCGCCGGGTCGAGCTCCACGTACGTCACCCCGGTCATGCCCGGGGCGCGCAGGATCTCGCGGGCGTCGCCGGCCACGCCGCCGCCGATCAGCAGGACGCGGTGCGCCTCCGGCCGCTGGCTCAGCGCGTACCACACCACTTCCTCGACCTGGGCGATGTTCTCGGTCGCGGCCACCGGAACGCCGTTCTCGTAGAAGGTGAGCAGGCCGTCGCGGTCGCCGACCACGAGCCGACCGTAGGGCGAGTTGGCGCGGAACACCGGCGTTTCGCCGCGATGCTGCAGGACGGTCGTGACGAAATCCGCGTCAATCAGCGCCACGTGGACGGCCAGGCCCGCGGCCAGGATGACCGCCGCCTGCAGCAGCAGCCAGACGCGCCGGTGCCAGGCCAGCAGGCCGGCGAGCGCGAGGTTGAGGAACGCCGGGAAACACAGCAGCGCGAAGTGGTCGAACCACGGCACGAGCACGAAACTGAACAGCGCCCCGCCGGCGATGCCGCCGGCCGTGTCGGCGAGATAGACGCGCCCGAGCCCCTCGCGGTCGCCCGCGCGTGCCAGCCAACCGCAGGCGAGGGTGAGGAGCGCGCCGGACACCAGGCAGAAGGGCGCCAGCAGCGCCAGGCTCCCCAGTACCGTGCCGGTGACGCCCACCGCCGCGCCGCGCACGAACACGACGTCGCGCAGCACGCGCACCGCGACGACCTGGACGAGCGGCAGCAGGGCGACGGCGATCTGGCCGGTAATGAAGAGGCGGCCGGCGCCGTCGCGGCGGACGAGATTGCGTCCGAGCCAGGCGCCCGCGCCGGTGAGCAGCAGCCAGTTGCCGAGGCAGATGCCCAGCACCAGCTCATTGCCGCTGAAAGCACCGAGCAGTTCGCGCAGCAGCGCCAGCTGCGTCATCACCGCCGACACGCCCAGCCCGCCGATGGCCAGGACCACGAACCGGCGGGTGCGATCCGGGGGCGGTGATTCAGGGGCTGCCATCGGTTTCTGGGACGACCACGAATGCACACGAATGGACACAAACGTGATCGTCAGCGGGACGAAGCCGTTCGGTCTGCGGACCGTCTATTCGTGTGGATTCGTGTCAATTCGTGGTGGCTTGATCCGATTCCTTGAAGGCCTCGACGTGGTAGATGAACACGGAGGTGTCCGACCCGCGCCAGTCGGCGGGATCGCAGCCGGCCTTTTCCGCGAGGTTGTTGAGGAACTCCGCCTTGTCGGGGATCTGTTCCCACACCTGCGGCAGGTAGGTGGCACCGCGGCGGCCGATCTGCAGCACGACGCCGTCGACGCCCGGATGCAGCTTGCGCAGCAGATCCTCCGGCGAGCTGAAGGCCAGCGGCTGGGGCTCGGTCAAAACGCTGATCTCGATCTCGAGCGCGCTCACCTCGGCGGGCCGGACCGGCGGGAAGCGCGGGTCGCGCAGCGCGGCGTTGGCCGCGTTCTCGATCACGGCCCGGTAAAGCGGTCCCTGGGCGATGATGTAGCCGATGCAGCCGCGCAGTTCGCCGCGCCGGGTCAGCGTGACGAAGCAACCCGCGGGTCGGGTGAACTTCGGGGTCAGGCTCGCGGCGGGCGCGTCGGGCAACTCGCCGCCGGCCGCCGCCGCGCGCAGGGTGCGCCGGGCGAGGTCGAGCAGGAATTTCCGCTCCTCGGGGTTGAATCGGGCAACCGGCGCCGCGGGGGCCGCGGCCGGGGTCGGCGCGGGCGGACCAGCCGCCGGGGCGGGCGCCGCTGGCGGCGGCGCGTAGAACGCGATCGCCGCGTAGCCGACCACCCCCTGCGATTTGTCGCCGGTCGTGTCGCCGCTGTTGCGGGCATCGAGCAGCCGGGCCTTCCAGCCCTGCAGCCGGGCGAGATGGAGCAGGACGCGGATCGGCGTGTGGCCGCAGGCGCCCTCATCGGTCACCCCGTCGGGGTCGAGCCGGAGGATGGCGGCGATGGTGTGGGCGTCCAGCGAGCGGGCGGTGGCGTAGGAGTAGTAGTGGCTGAGGTCCGAGCTGGCGATGACCAGCGTGCGGTCGTCCAGGACCTGGGCCAGCGCCCGGGCGGCCCGCGCCTCGTCGAATTCGCCGCAGACCACCGGGACGAGCTGGAAATCCTGGAGCGTCCGCTGGAGGAACGGCACCTCGACCTCGACCGAGTGCTCGCGCGTGTCGGTCGCGCCGGCGGCGTCGATCGCGAACGGGCGCAGGGCGCCGAGCTGCCGGGCCTTGGCGGAGATCGGCACGTCGCCGAATGGAGTGCGGAAGGCGCCGGCGCCGCAAATCGCCGCCGTCTGCAGCTCGACATAATGGCTCGGCCCCATCACCACGACCGTCTCATAGCGGCGCCCGACCAGCAGGCGGTAGGCGAAGGCGGCGACCGGCCCGGAGAAGGGATAACCCGCGTGCGGGCAGATCAGGGCCTTGAGTTCACCCGGCGGCGGCTCGGGCTTGGCGGCGGCCAGGCAGGCGTCGATCATCCGGCCGAGCTCGGCCGGGTCCGCCGGATAGAACTGGCCGGCCACGGCCGGTTCGCGGATTCTCAGGCCGGCGGCTCCGGCCGCCGGGGCGCGCCCAACGCCAGCCAGGCAGGCCACCGCCAGAAGGGCAACGGAGAGAAGGTGACGCGGAAGCAATCGCTGGATCATGGGGCCTCCTTCGGCGTGGCACGCAGCCTAGCGACGCCAACAGGCGGGGACAAGCCCGCCGGCCCGGCGGCGTGAATCAGTACCTCCACGCGAGGAGTGCATTGGAGAACTGATGCCCGCCCGGGCTGTGGCCGCCGACGATCTCGGTACCCGGCGGAATGCCTGATTTTCTGTAACTTCCGGCCGGTCTGTGGGGTAGTACTCGCATGGCCATTCTTGGCGCTTTCTCCCGGGATCTGCGGCAGGCCGTCCGGAGCCTGCGACGCGACGTCGGATTCACCACCACGGTTTTGCTCACGCTGGCCCTCTGCCTTGGGGCCAACGTGGTCATCTTCACCGTCGTGCGCTCCGTGCTGCTCCGGCCGCTGCCGTTTGCGGACGCCGACCGGCTCGTGGTCGTCTACAACCGCTATCCCAAGGCCGGCGTCGAGCACGCCGGGGCCTCGATTCCGAATTACTACGATCGCCGGGGCGCCATCGCCGCGTTCACCGACATCGCCATCGTCCGGCGCAACGAGGTCACCGTCGGCGACGGGGGCTCGCCCGAGCGCTTGGTGTCGTGGCAGGCGTCGCCCTCGTTCTTCCGCGTGCTCGGCGTGCAGCCGGAGCTCGGGCGCTTCTACACCGAGGAGGAGAACGAATACGGCCACAGCGACGTCGTGGTGCTGAGCGACGCGTTCTGGCGGTCGCGGTTCCATGCCGACCCCGGCGTGATCGGAACCTCGATGCGGATCAACGACATCCCGACGACGGTGATCGGCGTGCTCCCGCCGGACTTTCAATATCTGTCGTCCACCGCCCGCATGTGGCAGCCGCTGCCGTCGTCCAAGGAGGACCGACTCCCGGGGAACCGTCACGCCAACAACCAGAACATGATCGCCCGCCTGCAACCGGGGGCGACCATCGCGCAGGCCCAGGCGCAGATCGACGCCCTGAACGCCCGGCTGATCAAGGATGATCCCTTCGCCAAGCTGGTCCTCGAGGCCGGCTTCGACACCAAGGTGGCCGACCTCCATGCCGACCACGTGGCCTCGGTCCGGCCGACGCTGCTCCTGCTCCAGGCCGGGGTGCTTTTCCTGCTGCTGATCGGCGGCGTGAACCTCGCCAACCTGCTGCTCATCCGGGCCAGCGCCCGCTCCCGCGAACTCGCGATCCGCCAGGCGCTGGGCGCGAGCCGCGGCCAGGTGGCGGCGCAGGTGGTGGCCGAGACGCTCGTGCTCACGCTGGCCGGCGCGCTGCTCGGCCTCGGCGTGGGCGCGGCCGCCGTGCGCGGGCTGAGCCTGCTGGGCACCGACCACCTGCCGCTCGGGGCGTCGATCGCGTTTGATGGTCCGGTGGCGGTGACGGCTCTGGCTGGCGCGATCGTCTTCGGCCTGCTGCTGGCGCTGCCCGTCGTCTGGTTCAACGCCCACGGCAGCCTGGCGCCGGTGCTCAACACCGAGTCGCGCGGCGGCACCACCACGCGGGCCACCCACCGGCTGCGGCACGCGTTGATCGTGGCCCAGATCGGGCTCGCGTTCACGCTGCTCGCCGGCGCGGGCCTGCTCGGCCTCAGCTTCCAGCGCGTGCTGGCGGTGCAGCCCGGCTTCCAGCCGGAGCACCTGCTCACCGGCCAGGTGCCGCTGCCGTGGAAAAACTACAAGGAGGATGCGCCGCGGCTCTCGTTCGCCAACCGCCTGCTCGCCGAGCTGCGCGCCCTGCCGGGCGTGAAGGCAGCGGGGCTGTGCACGACGCTGCCGTTCAGCGGCGACGTCAGCGACAACGCCATCGTCGTCGAGGGCTACACGCCGGCGCCCGGTGACTCGGTGCAGGCGCACTACACCTATCTCGTGCTCGGAGACTATTTCGCGGCCCTCGGCATCCCGCTCCACGAGGGGCGCCTGCTGACGGCCGCGGACTCGCTGGACAAGGGCACGGTCTGCGTGGTTGACGAGGATTTCGCCCGGCGGTATTGGCGCGGCGCCAGCGCGGTCGGCCATGCGTTGTGGGACGGCCCGCGGGAGGCCCCCGACGCGCACCGGTTCACGATCGTCGGGGTGGTCGGCAGCGTGAAACAGGCGGATCTGTCGGACCAGCGCGCGACCGGCGCGGTCTATTTCCCCTTCGCGACCAACGCGGCGCCGTCCGGGCAATGGGTCGTCGTGCGCACCGTGCAGGCGCCGGAGGCGGCCGGGCCGGAGCTGCGGCGGGCGGTGCAGCGGATCGACCCGGAACTCCCGCTGGCCGACCTGAAGCCCATGACCCTGCGGATCGACGGCAGCCTGGTCACGCGTCGCTCGCCGCTGCTGCTCGTCGCGATCTTCGCCGGGGCGGCGCTGGTGCTGGCGGCGGTGGGCATCTACGGCGTGCTGGCCTACGCCGTGGCGCAGCGCCGGCGGGAGATCGGCGTGCGGATGGCGCTCGGCGCGGTGCCGGCGCAGATCCGCCGGCAATTCCTCTTCCTTGGCGTCCGCCTGCTGCTGGTCGGCACCGGGCTCGGCATTGCCGGCGCCTGGCTCGTCGGCCGGGCGATGCACAGCCTGCTGTTCGGGGTGGCGCCGGCCAATCCCTGGGTCCTGGGCGGAACCGCGCTGCTGCTCGGCGCGGTCGTCCTCCTGGCCTGCCTGCTGCCGTCCCGCCGCGCCGCGCACACCGACCCGCTCTCCGCCCTGCGCGCGGAGTGAGGCGCCGGGCGCCGCGGAAACAGCCGGCCGGCGGTCAGCGGCGGGCGCGGAGGATGGCGTCCACCCAGCGGCGGTGCGGGCCGGAGAGCGCCAGGCGGTGCAGGTGCACGCTTGGCACCCAGCGAAGACCGGGGCGGCGCGCCGCGCGGCGGCGCTGGGCGGCGGTGAGGGTGACGGCGTGGATGGACTCGGTGATCCGGTGCCGGGTGATGCTGCGGGTGTGGCGCGCCAGCCGCGGCGCCGCGGCGACAGCGGCCTCGGGCAGGCCGAGGTCGGCCGGGGTGGGCAGTTCGTGCAGGGCGGCGAGCCGGCGGGCGTCGTCGGCGGCGCGGTGGAGCAAGAGGCGGCCGCGGTGCTCGCACCAGACGCGCAGCGTCTCGCGCGGCTCGACTTTTTTTGCCGCGAGGCGCGGGTACGCCTCGGGATTCCCGTCGCGGGCGGCGGCGCAGAAGCACCGCACCGGACAGTCGCCGCAGCGCGGCTGGCGCGGCCGGCAGACCAGCGCTCCGAGTTCCATCATTGCCTGGTTGTGGAGGCCGGGGGCGGCGCGCGGCACCAGGGCTTGGGCGGCGGGGGTGAAATGGCGGACGGCGGCCGCGCCGTCGCGGAACGCCGTGCCGTCGGCCGTGAGGCGGGCGAGGACGCGCACGACATTGCCGTCGACGCAGGCCGCCGGCGCGCCAAAGGCGAGGCTGGTGATGGCGGCCGCGGTGTACGGGCCGACGCCGGGCAGCTCCCGCCACTCCGCGGGCGTCCGCGGCGGCGCCGGCCGGGTGGCGAGCGCGCGGGCGAGGCGGTGCAGGTTGCGGGCGCGCGAGTAGTACCCCAGGCCCTCCCAGAGCTTGAGCACCCGGGCCTCCGGGGCGGCGGCGAGGGCGGCGAAATCGGGCAGCGCGCGCCGCCAGCGCTCGTAGTAGGGGAGCACGGTCGCCACCTGCGTCTGCTGCAGCATGAACTCGGACACCACGGTGCCGTAGAGCGACGGCGCCTCGCGCCACGGCAGCCGGCGGTGATGGACGCGATACCAGGCGTGCAGGGCGCGGCGGAAGGCGGCCGGGCGGGCCGGCGGACGCGGGAGGGGGGAGGGGGCCACGACGAGTCATGAAGAAGCACAAAAACCCGGCGGACAAAAGCCGGGGTTGAAATTTTTGTGTGTTTTTGCGCCGGTTTCTGGCCATCTTGGGGCATGCCCAGAAAGCCGACCGACGAGGACGAGGCACCGCCGAAGCTTTCCACCTACACGATCAAGCTGGACGACGACCAGCTGGAGCGGCTGCGCGCGGCCTGCGCCGCCCGCGGCTGGGAGCCGGCGGAGGTGCCCTACGCGCGGTTCGCCTTCCGCGGCCCGGACGTGAACGTCACCGCCTACGACAAGCGGAAGGTGGTGGTGATCGCCGGCAAGGGCACCGAGGAGTTCGTCCTCAACACCCTCGAGACCGAGGTGACGCAGACCCCGCGGCTGGGATACGACGCGGTGCACCACCCGGACTGGTTCGAGGCGCACGCCGGGCTCGACGAGAGCGGCAAGGGCGACTTCTTCGGGCCGGTGGTGGCGGCGACGGTCATCGCCGGCAAGGAGGCCGTCGAGGCCTGGCTCGCCGCCGGCGTGAAGGACAGCAAGCGGCTGGCCGACTCGCAGATCCTCAAGCTCGACGGTCTGATCCGGAAGACCCCCGGCACGGTGGTGAAGACCTGCCTTTGCGGCATGCCCAAATACAACGAGCTGATGCTGAAGCCGCGCGCCAATCTCAACCGCCTGCTGGCCTGGCAGCACGCCACCGCGCTGGAGCAGGCGTTGAACGTGAAATGGGTCCCGAGGGGCCTGCTCGACCAGTTCTCCAGGCAGCCGCTGACCCAGCGCGAGCTGGCCAAGAAGGGCGTGAAGAATTTCGACCTGAAGATGCGGGTCCGGGCCGAGGAGGATCCCGTCGTGGCTGCCGCGTCGGTCGTGGCGCGCGCCGAGTACGTGCAGGCGATCAAGCACCTGTCGCACCGTTTCGGCGGGCCCCTGCAGAAGGGCGCCGGCCCGAAGGTGAAGGAGCAGGCCGCCGCCATCATCGCCCGGTTTGGCGCGCCGGCGCTGCGCGACTTTGCCAAGCTGCACTTTCGCACCGCCTACGAGGTGGTCGCCGCGGCGGGCCGGCTCGACGAGCTGCCGCTGCCGAAGCCGAAGGACAAGGTCGAGTGGCGCCGCGCATGAACCCCGCCCGCGGAGCCCGGGTCGCGTGATCGACTAGCCGCGCATGCCGAGACGCCGCCAGCTCCGCGG
>DATJUU010000092.1:0-2461 GCA_035502155.1 Opitutaceae bacterium | reverse complement strand
TCGGCCGCGCGCCCGACGGCCGTCAGCAGAACGGCGGCGGCGATCAGGCAGCAAAGGCGGGCGGACTTCATGGCTCGGAATCTTTCCGGGATCAGATTCCGTTTCGGCGCCCGACGCCAGTCTCGAATCGCCGGCGGGCGCAGCGGGCGTCAGGTGCCGGTCGCTAGCGCAGGGCGGCCGCGACCAGCGGGTACAGGTCCCGCCACAGTTTGTCCTCGCGGACGATCGCGTCGTAGACGTACTCCGTCGCCAGCCCCTGCGCCATCACATTGAGCGTCCAGTCGAGGATGATCTCCTCGTCGTTGTCGATGTAGACCGCGGAGAACACCTTGTCGCGGTTGAAATCGTTCAGCACCCGCAGCACCGCCGCGCGGCGCTCCTCCGGCACCTTGATCCCGGTCAGCGCCTGGATGCGGACGCCGCGCTCGATGATCCGGCCCGCCTTGTCCTTGTTCAGCGACTGGGTGTCGATGGTGATGCGGTAGCCGGGCATCGGTTCGCCCTTCATCGGCAGCTCCAGCCAGAGGTCGTCGCCGTCGCGTTTTTCGTTGATCGCCAGCTGGTGGCTGGCGTTCAGGTAGCGCTCGATGGTCCGTTCCATGGAGCTTTCGTCCTGGACGACCACGAGCTGGTCGTCCTGCGCGCGGCTGGTAGTGGCGGCGGCCGGTCCGAGGATCGCGGCGGCGGCGATCAGAAACAGAAGTCTGTTCATTGGGTGGCGCCGGGTCGGGGCCCCGGCGGGGGTTGAGCGGTGGATCCGAGCTGGCCCTCAGCGTAGGCGCGGCGGCGCGACGAGGCAAGTGGGTCCGCGGGGCCCGCCCCCGGGGCGCCGCCGGCCGGCTAATGCCCCGCCCACCACTGCTTCAGCGTGTCGACCATGTTGTGGAGGATCGCGGGCACGGCCTGCAGGGCCTCGTGGGCGTGCGGCACGTACCGGTTGATGCACCAGATGGCCAGCACGGCGCAGCCGATCGCGACCACGGTGTCGACGAACCAGAAGATGGGCGGCACGAAATAGGCCCCGTGCCCGGCGTGCCAGTACCCGGCATGGCGCAGCACCTTCAGCGGCCAGGCGATGATGCTGATGACGACGAGGAGCAGGATCAGCGCGGCCCACAGCGGCATGCCAGCCGGCGGGGCGACGCCGAAGACGGAGTGCGTGGCCAGCAGCGAGATCACGGCAAAAAAGGCGAACACGGCCAGCAGGCCGCGCGCCAGCGCGACGAACGGCAGGGTGATCAGCAGCAGGAACGGGGGCCCGGGCGGCGGGGCCCACGCCGGCGGGGTGCAGGCCGGCGGCTGCCAGTGCTGGTGCCACTGCTGCTGCGCGCGATCGGCGGTTTCCTGCACCTCCCGCTTCAACCGGTGGCCCCAGCCCTTCATCTCGTGCTTGAACCGCCGCCGCCATTCGCGGTGGGCGCGGCGGTCGCCCCAGGTCCGCATGCCCTCGTAATAGCCCTCCCGGGCGCGGCGGATGAATTCCTGCGCCGTCGCCGGGATGCCGTAGGCCGCGGCCTTCTCCGCCGGGGTTTCGGGCGACGGCAGGATGATCATCAGGACGATGTACAGCAGGATGGCCAGGCCCCAGAAGAACGTGAGCAGCACGAACAGGATCCGCACCAGCGTGGGATCGATGCCGAAGTAGACGCCGAGGCCGTTGCAGACGCCGGCCGCCATCGCGCCCTCGCGGATCTTGTACAGCCGGCGGACGCGCGGCGGCGTCCCGGCCTCGGCCCCGGTGGCGCCGGAGCCGGCGGCGCCGGCGGCGGGACCCGCCCCGGCCGCGCCGGCCGTGTCGCCCGCGGGGCGCTCCTCACCCTCGGCGGCGGCGTCCTGCACCGGGCCCATCTCCCCGATGATCTGCGTGATCTCGGCGGCGACGACGACGTTCTTGTAGGCGCCGAGCACGGCGCGGCACTTGTCCGCGATGGCCTGCTCGATGTCGGCGATGATCTCGTCCTTGTCGGGGTTGCCCTCGAGGCGGCGGGCCGCGCCGTCGAGGTAGGCGCGCAGGGCGTCGTAGCCGGCCTCCTCGAGCTGGAAGGCGGCGCCGCGGAGATGGATGGTGACGACTTTGTTCATGGGGGAGGGGGTTGGGAATTCAGCCGGCCGGGGCGCGGCCGAGGTCCTTCACCGTGCCGCTGATCTTCTGCCAGTACTCGGTGGTTTCGCGGAGCTGTTCGCGGCCCTTGGCGGTGAGCTCGTAATATTTGCGGGGCGGGCCGGCCTCCGACTCCTTCCACTCGTAGTCGAGCAGCTTCTCGCGGCGCATCTTGCTCAGCAGCGGATAGAGCGTGCCCTCCTGGGTCGCGAATTCGGTTTCGCGCAGCTGCTTGAGGATGTCGGCGGCGTAGACCTTGTCGGCGGCGATGATCTTCAGCACGAGGAACTCGAGCAGCCCCTTGCGGATCGGATTGAATTTTTCGTTGACGCCCATGAGGTGGTTAATCCAAGGTACCTT
>DATJUU010000091.1:0-15452 GCA_035502155.1 Opitutaceae bacterium | reverse complement strand
GAGCATCTCGCCGAGGCGGTAGAGGATCTGGCCGCGGTTGTACGGCGTGCGCCTCGCCCAGCCGGGCCCGGCCTTGGCCGCGGCCTCGACGGCGTTGCGCAGGTCCTTGCGCGTGCACTGCGGGATGTTGGCGAAGAAATTTCCCGCCGCGTCCTTGAGCGGATAGGTGCGTCCGCTCTCGGAGCGGATGAACGCGCCGCCGGCGTAGATCTTCGGCGTCTTCGTGATGGGAAGTCTGTTCATTGTTGGCTGAGGTGACGCCGAGTGTAAGGGGTAAGGCTTAAGGGGTAAGGATCGGAGAGTGGCTTACACGTTACACCTTAAACCTTACACGAGCCTCGCATAGTCGAGCAGCCCCTGGCGGCCGCCTTCGCGGCCGAAGCCCGACTCCTTGTAGCCGCCGAACGGCGAGGTGGGATCGAACTTGTTGAAGGTGTTGGCCCAGACCACGCCGGCCTTGAGCTCGGTGGACATCTTGAGGATGCGCGAGCCCTTGTCGGTCCAGACGCCGGCGCTGAGCCCGTAGGCGGTGTTGTTGGCCTTCTCCACCGCCTCCTCGAGCGTGCGGAAGGTGAGGATGCTGAGCACCGGTCCGAAGATCTCCTCGCGGGCGATGCAGTGGCTCTGGGTGACCCCGGTGAAGATCGTCGGCGGCAGGAAGAAGCCCTTCGCCGGCAGGCGGCACGGCGGCTGCCACATCGTGGCGCCCTCCTTCTGCCCGACGTCGAGGTAATGCCGGATGGTGTCGAGCTGGGCGCGGGAGACGATCGCGCCGACGTCGGTGTTCTTGTCCAGCGGGTCGCCCACCCGGAGCACGCGCAGGCGCTGCTTGAGCTTGGCCACGACCAGGTCGGCCACGGTCTCCTGCACGAGCAGGCGCGAGCCGGCGCAGCAGACCTGCCCCTGGTTGAAGAAGATGCCGTTGACGATGCCCTCGACGGCCTGGTCGAGCGGCGCGTCGTCGAAGACGATGTTGGCCGCCTTGCCGCCGAGCTCCATCGTCATCCGCCGGTCGGTGCCGGCGACCGAGCGCATGATGACCTTGCCGACCTCGGTCGAGCCGGTGAAGGCGATCTTGGCCGCGGCCGGGTGCGCCATGATCAGGCCGCCGGTGGAGCCCGGGCCGGTGAGGACGTTGACCACGCCGGGCGGCAGGCCGGCGTCCTGGAAAATCTCCGCCAGTTTCACGGCGGTGACCGGGGTGTTCGTCGCCGGCTTGATCACGACGCAGTTGCCCGCCGCCAGCGCCGGCGCGATCTTCCACGAGAGCATGAGCAGCGGGAAATTCCACGGGATCACCTGGCCGACCACGCCCAATGGGGCGAGCCGGCGGCCCGGCGCCACGTACTCGAGCTTGTCGGCCCAGCCGCCGTGGTAGAAGAAGTGCGCCGCGGCCATCGGCACGTCGAAGTCGCGCGTCTCCCGGATCGGCTTGCCGTTGTCCATCGTCTCGGCGACGGCGAATTCCCGGGCGCGGTCCTGGAGCAGCCGGGCGATGCGGAAGAGGAACTTGCCGCGCTCCCGGCCCGGCAGCCGGCCCCAGCCCTCGAAGGCGCGGGTGGCGGCGGCGAACGCCGCGTCGACGTCGGCCGCGCCGCCCAGCGCCAGCTCGGTCAGCTTCTGCTCGTTGGCCGGGTTGATCGAGTCGAAGTATTTGCCTGAGCGCGCCGGCACGAACTCGCCGTTGATGAACAGCTCGTACCGGGGCTTGAGCTTCGGGTCAGCCGTCTCCGGCGCGGGATCGTACTCCCAGAAGTCGCCGAAGATGAGTTCAGCCGCGGGACGGCCGCGGCGCGGCACGGCGGGATTTTTCGGGGCGGTCAGGGTGGGCATGGCGGCGGATCAGTAGCTTTCGGTGGCCTCGCTGAAATAGTACGGTGCCTGATAGGCGCCGGTCTTCTCGCGTTCGAGCTGGCGGAGCAGGTCGTTGAGCAGCGCGCTGGCGCCGAACCGGTAGCGCTCGTTGGTCAGCCAGGCGTCGCCCAGGGTCTCCTTCACCGCGATGAGGAACTGCAGGGCCTGCTTGGCGGCGCGGATGCCGCCCGCTGGTTTCATCCCGATGGGGATCCCGGTGGCGAGGTAGTGGTCGCGAATGGCCTCGAGCATCACCTGATTGTTGCCGAGGGTGGCGTTGGCGGAGGTCTTGCCCGTGCTCGTCTTGATGAAGTCGCCGGCCCGCAGCACCCGCATCGCCAAAAAGGAGGCGGCGCGAATGTGGTCGTAGGTCTCGAGCTCGCTGGTCTCGAGGATCACCTTGAGGGCCGCGTCGCCGCTGGCCTCGACCACGGCCGCGATCTCGTCCTGCACCCGCGCGAACTCGCCGGCGAGGAAGGCGCCGCGGTTGATCACCATGTCGACCTCGTCGGCGCCGTCGGCCACGGCCGTGCGCACCTCGGTCAGGCGCGTCTTCAGCGGCATCTGGCCGGAGGGGAACGCGGTCACGACGGAGGCGATCCGCACCGGGGTGTCGGCGCCGAGCGCGCGGCGGGCCGCCCGCACCATCGCCGGGTAGACGCACACCGCGGCCACCGGCGGGATCTCCGGGTCCTCGTGCGGGCGCACCGCCTTGCGGCAGAGCGACGCGATCTTGCCCGGCGTGTCCTTGCCCTCGAGCGTGGTGAGGTCGACCATCGAGACCGCGAGCTTCAGGCCGAACACCTTGGCCCGCTTCTTGATGCTGCGGGTGGTGTACTTGGCGACGCGTTCCTCGACACCGACGGCATCGACGGTGCCGATCTCGCCGAAAAGCCGGCGGAAAGCCGGATGGGCGGGGTCCGACATGGGGGCGGTACTATCGTTCGTCACCCCCCTGAAAACAACGCGAAAGTCGGTCCGCGCCCGTCCGCCCGCGGGCCTTTTGCGTTTGCGCCCGCCGGGCGCCGCGCCGAATTTACGCCCCTGATGCCGCGCGCCCCTTCCGCCCCGACCGCCCAGCCCCGCGGGGAACTCGTCATCCGCACCATCGCGATGCCGGCGGACACCAATTCCAAGGGCGACATCTTCGGCGGCTGGCTCCTCTCGCAGCTGGATCTCGGGGGCGCGGTGCTGGCGCGCAACACCGCCCGCGGCCGGGTGGCGACCGTGGCGATCGATGGCCTGTCGTTCCTCTACCCGGTGTACGTCGGCGACATCGTCACCTGCTACGCGCGCCTGCTCGGCGTCGGCCGCACCTCGATGCGGATCGATCTCGAGGCGTGGGTGCAGCGCCAGTCGGACGGCTCCCTGCATCGCGTGACCGAGGGGATCTTCACCTATGTGGCGCTGGATGGCGCCGGCCGGCCGCGGCCGGTGCGCCGCCGGCGCCGGCCCGCGCCGTGAACCTGCTCGTCATCTCCGCCAGCCTCAACCCGGGCAGCAACAGCCGGCTGCTCGCCGGCGAGGCCCGGCGCGTGCTGGAGGCCGATGGCGTGACCGCGCCCCTGCTCGACCTGCGCGAGCTGCCCCTGCCGCTGTGCGACGGCGACGCCGCCTACGACCATCCGAACGTGGCCCGCGCCCGCGAGCTGATCGCGGGCGCCGCCGGCGTCCTCGCCGCCACCCCGGTGTACAACTACGACGCCAATGCCGCGCTGAAGAACCTCGTCGAGCTCACCGGCCCGGCGTGGGAAAACAAGGCGGTCGGCTTCCTCTGCGCCGCCGGCGGCGACAGCAGCTACATGTCGATCATGGCCCTGGCGACTTCTCTCATGCTCGACTTCCGCTGCGTGATCGTGCCGCGGTTTGTCTACGCCACCGACGCTGCGTTCGCGGATGGCGCCCTGCGCGATCCGGAGATCGTCGAGCGGGTTGCGGCATGTGCCCGGGCCACGGTCCGGCTCGCCGGCGCCCTGCCCCTCGACTGAGGCGGCTCCGCCCCGGGGCGGCGGTTTTGATTCGCCTCGCCGGGGTCGGGCTTTAGCCTGTCCGGTTCCATGAAATGTCCGTCCTCGCTTCCCCCGGGACTGTCCGTCCGCGCCAGCAAGGTGGTCGCCGCGCCGGTCGCCGCCGTCCTGGCCGCGTGGACCGAACCGCGGCGGCGGGCGCGCTGGCTCGCCGGAGTGCCGATCACCGTCCGCGCCGTCGAGGCCCCCGGTGCGATCCAGCTCACGTGCGACGACGACGGCACCGAGATCGCGGTCCGCCTCGCCCCCCGCGGGCGGAACCAGTGCGCCGTCACCGTGCACCACACCCGGCTTGCCAGCGCCCAGATGGTGGCGGAGCGCCGGCACTGCTGGAAGGAAATGCTCCGCGGCCTGCAGCAGTACCTGGCGCGCCCGGCCTGACACCGGGCTTCGGGTCCGTCTTGGCACCGGGATCTTGCCGGGCTGTAACCCAGCCGCCATACGACCATCGCAGAATGGGCTGGGCTCGGCGCCCTGCCGCCCAATCCCGTGGTTCCGCCCGATTCGACATGCTCTCCTCCTCGTTGATCCGCCGCCTGAGCTTTCTTCCCGCCGTCGCCGCTCTGGCAATCGCGGCCCGCGCCGCCGCTGCGGTCGTTTGATCTGCGCCACCTGACCGCCAGCCATCCGCTGGACGGCGGCCGGACCTGAACGCAGTACCTGAACGTGAGCGAGATCAACGGCGTCGATTACTTCGACGCCGGCAACGGCGCGCAGGCGGCGGCACCCTAGGTTTTTTCCGTCAGCTCGTCGTAGACCGTGCCGAGGATGCCCGGCAGGCGGTTCGGCGGCGGCACGTGGAAGTCGGGGAAACCCGGCAGGTTGTCCAGCGCGGTGATCGCGGCCTTGTCCCGGCCGGCCTTGATGCCGGCCGCGACGTGGTCGAGCATTGCCTGCAGCAGGTCGCGCATCACCAGCAGGTCGTCGCGCGTCCCGGTCACGCCGAACTTCGGGTTGCCGTGCCCGAAGATGTAGATCGCGTCGGCCGGAAACGCCTCGTGGGCGGCCTCCAGCTGCCTGACCCAGTTGCGGGTGCTGGCCCCGCCCGGCCGGTCGATGTAGGGATAGAGGCGGTTGAGGACCAGGTCGCCCAGATGCACGACGTTGGCCTTCTCGAACATGATGATCGCGTCGCCGCCGGTGTGGGCGGGCCCGTAGAACTGGGCGAGGATGGCCTCGTCGCCGCACTCGTGCCGCCAGACGTCGTCGAAGGTCGTGTCCGCGAACACCTGGTCGGCGAGCGTGCCGGCCTTTTCCGCGGCGGCGAACTGCAGCCGGGGCACGTTGGTCTGGGCGACGATGGTCCGTGCGGCCGGCTTGAACACCGGGTTGCCCGCCGTGTGGTCGAAGTGGTGGTGGGTGTTGAGCACCACGTCGAGGGTGCGGTGTTCGCGCCCGGGCAGGCCGGCGAGGCAGATCTCGGCCGTGTCGGGAAACTGGGTGTCGATCACCGCCAGCCCGGCGGGCGACGCCAGCCAGCCGATGGTGCCGCCGCGGCCGGTGAAGATCCCGGTGTCGCGGCGCAGGGCCTTGAACTCCGTGATGGAGGGACCCGCCTGCCCTGAGCCGGTCGAACGGGCCTGCCCTGAGCCCGTCGAAGGGGCGGCGCGCAACAGGGTGCGGGCGAAGAGGCTGCCGCCGGCCAGGGCGGCGGAACGCAGGAGGAAGGTGCGGCGGTTCATGGTGGCAACCTAATCCCAGGCGCCGCCGGATGAACAGGAAAGAATCCCGGTAACCTTTGGGCCCGGCGGAGGTTATCCCCTCCAGTCCGCCATGCCAGCTTCCCGCCGTGATCGCCGTGCCCATGTCAGATTTGCAGCTGCAATCGTCGCCGTCCTTGATTGAATCGGTGCTGCCAGCCGTGGAACCGCCCTCCGACCACGAACTCATGATCGCCGTGCGCGCCGGCGAGACCGACCAGCTGGGCGAGCTGTTCGAGCGCCACCAAGGGCCGCTGTTCGGCTTCTTCGTCCGCCTGACCGGCGACCGCACCTCCAGCGAGGATCTGGTGCAGCTGGTCTTCTACCGCATCCTCAAATACCGCCACACCTACCGCGACGAGGGCAAGTTCTCCGCTTGGATCTACCACCTCGCCCGCAAGGTGGCCGCCGACCACTACCGCCGCAGCAGCACCGCCCCCGCGGCGACCGACCCGGGCGACCTCCAATCCGTGCCCGACCAGGCGCCGCACGCGGCCGACCGCGCGATCGCCGCCGACGACACCGCCCGGCTCCAGGCCGCCCTGGCCGCGCTGCCCGCCGACCAGCGCGAGGTGCTCGTCCTCGCCCGCTTCCAGCACCTCCGCCACGAGGAGATCGCCCGCCTCCTCGACATCTCCGTCGGCGCCGTGAAGGTCCGCGTGCACCGGGCGCTCAAGGACCTGCGCGAGGTCTATCTCCGCCTCAGCCGCGAACCCGCCCTCTGACCGTTCCCTCTCACCCTCACTCTCACTTTAACTTTCGCTCCCGCCCGCCATGAACTGCCAACGCATCCAGGAAAGCTTTCTCGATTACCAGGACGATCTGCTCCCGCCCGCCGAGGCCGCCGCGGTGCGCGAGCACCTCAAGACCTGCCTGACCTGCCAGCGCGAATGGGCCGCCCTGCAGGAGATCTCGCTCAAGCTCGACCGCCTCCCGCCCGTCGCGCCCAGCCCCCGGCTCCGCGCCCAGTTCTACGCCATGCTCGACACCCACCGCCGCGAGGAGGCCGGCACCCGCAGCCCGTTCGTCCTCATGCGGAGCGGGCTGGACCGCTTCTTTGCCGCGATCGTGCCCGCGCGCCCCGTCTTCCAGTTCGCCCTCACCTGCGCCGTCCTCCTCGCCGGCCTGCTCGCCGGCGCCCGCTTCCTGCCCTCGTCCGCGCCGGCGCCGGCCGCCGACTCCGCCACCGCGCGCGAACTCGCCGCCCTGCAGAAGAAGGTCGACGACATGCAGACGGCCCTCAGCTATTCGCTGCTCCAGCAGCAGCCCGCCGCCGAGCGCGTCAAAACCGTGCTCGCCACGATGGACCAGAAGGACACGTCCCAGCGCGTCGTCAGCGGCCTGCTCAACACCCTCGCCTATGATCCGAGCGTGAACGTGCGCCTCTCCGCGCTCGAGGCGCTCTACCCGCACGCCCACCTGCCCGAGGTCCGCTCGGCTGTCGCCGCCGCCCTGCCGCGCGAGCCGTCGCCGCTCGTCCAGGTTACCATGATCGACTTCCTCGCGGGCTCCCGCGACCCGGCGGCCTTCGCCACCCTTGAGACCGTCAGCCGCACGCCGACCTACGACCAGGCGGTGCGCGACGCGGCCCGCCGCGCTCTCGCCATGCTCTGAGCCCCGCCGGCGCCCGCCTCGCCAGAATCTCAACCGTCAACATCCCCTAGCCATGAAGACCATCCGTCCTCTTGTCCCGATCCTGCTCGGCCTCGCCGCCGCCGGCTTCGTCCGCGGCGCCGACGAAGCGCCCCCGCCCGCCGAGGCCAACCCGGCGGCGCCGCTGCACGTCAAGTTCAGCGACCCCGCCAAGCCCGGGACCGTCCGCCTCAAGATGATGTGGGGCGACGTCACCGTCGTCGCCGCCGACATCCCCGATGTCGTCGTCGAGTCCAACATCAAGAACAAGCATGCCGAGGAAAAGGCCCCGGACGGCCTGCGCCGGCTCGACTCCGAGGTCACGTACAGCGCGTCGGAAAAGGACAATGTCATCCGCCTCGAATTCGGCACCGACCAGCCGGGCCCGGAGGCGGGCAGCGCCGTCGTCACCCTCACCGTGCCGCGCCAGACCTCGGTGATCGTCTCCGACGCCTTCGGGGGCAAGGTCACCGTCCACGGCGTGGCCGGCGACGTCGAGGTGCACGACATGAACGGCGAGATTCATCTCGACCAGCTCGCCGGTGCCGCGCTCGTCGAGACGATGAACGGCGAGGTGCATGCGTCCTTCACCCACGTGCCCGCCGGCAAGCCCCTCTCCTTCACCTCGATGAACGGTGAGATCGACGTCCGCGTCCCGGCCGACACCAAGGCCAATGTCCGCCTTCGCACCCACAACGGCGCCATCTACACCGACTTCGACGACAAGGTCCTCGTTACCAAGACCGAGGCCTCCAACGCCCCGTTCACGCACCGCGTAAAGATCAAGACCTCCGGCGGCCACACGGAAACCGACGAGGAATGGCAGCAGGACGTGCACGACGCCGTGCGCGAAGCCGTCCGCACCGGCATGGAGGCGGCGCGTGAGGCGATCGCCGCGGCCCACGAAGCCGCCCAGGCCGCCCGGGAGGGCGCCGCCGAAGCCCAGGGCGGCGCGATGCCCGCGATGCCCGCGATGCCCCCGATGCCCGCGGTCCCCGCCATCTCCGGCGGCAAGGTGGTGAGCGGCACGCTCAACGGCGGCGGTCCCGACATCCAGATCGCGACCATGAACGGCACCATCACCCTGCGCAAACTGCAGCCGTGACCGGAGCCTGACCCGCCCCCGGTTTTCCCGCCCGTCCGGTTCCCGCCGGACGGGCTTTCTTTTTGTCCCACCGCCCCGGAGGCGGCCGCGGATCCATCCGCCTGGTTTCGCCCGGTCCGCCCCCCCGCCCCGTGCCCCTGGCAACGTGTCAACTATTAGTTGACAAGTTGGTGGATACCGGACGCCGGATCATCCCGGCCTTTTTCCGCGGCGGGAAAAGCGCCGTGGGTCTCCCGCGGGGGCGCCGGAGCCTGGCGGCGGCGGCGACTCAGGCCGCCCCGCGGCGCGCGCGGAGGTGGTCGAGCGAGAACCGGCCCGGCCCGAAGGCCAGCACGACGAGCACGGCGAACAGGAAGAGGAAGGGCGTCGCGCCGGTGAACTTGTCCGGGTCGCTGAAGAACGACTGCAGGGCCTCGCGCTCGGCCGTCAGGTAGGCGATACTGAGGCAGAAGACCAGCGGCAGCGAGGCGACCCGGGAGAACAGCCCGGCGATCAGCAGCAGGCCGCCGAGGCACTCGGTGCCGCCCGCCAGCGCGGCGTTCAACTTCGGCAGCGGAATGCCGAGGCTCCCGAAATACTCCGCCGTCCGACCGAGGTGCAGCAGCTTGCCCCGGCCGGTCTGGAAGAAGCTCCAGCCCCAGTAGAGGCGGACGGCGAGCAGCAGCGGCGACTGCAGCCAGGCGGCGAGGCGGTCAAGACGATCGAGGTGCGTGCGGAGGGGCATGGATGTGGGAGCGGGCCGCGCGCGGCCTATTCCCGTGGTCGACCTCCGGGCGTTGTCGGAGCGGCTTTACCCCGCGACCTCGCATTCACCGCCGGCAGAACCAGCCGAGCGCCGCCCAGTTCTGGAACCACGCCTGGAGCCGCCGCTGCTGCGCGGGCGAGGCGGCGGTCCGGGGCGGCAGCGCCTCCGCGCAGGCGCGGGCGAGGGTCCGGCCCGCCTGCAGCAGGGTCAGCAGCCGGGCGGCCGCCGGTTCGAGACGCTTGAAATACAGCGTCCCCTGATAGCGGTGCACCGCCAGGAAGACGCGCTCCCGCCGCGGCAGCCGCACCGGCCGCGAGCGCCGGGCCGTGGGCGCCGCTTCCGGCGCGTTGCTCGCATCGCCGCGCAGGGCATCCTTCTTCACCGCGAGCACCAGATCGTCCACGGCGTAGTCGAGCGTGAGCAGCGAGAGGTACGGCTGCAGGCCGAGGCGGAGGCGCGCGGGATTCACCCCGGCGATTTCCGCCGGCGTCAGCGCCGGGCGGGCTTCGCCATCGAACGCCTCGACCTGCGCCCATTCGAACCGCGCCATGTCCCCGGCCAGGACCGTGCGCGGCGCCGTCCGCCGCGGCTCCGCGCGGATGAATTCCGCCAGCCCGCGGCCGAGGTTGCGCAGCGTGAAGGAGCGCGACGGGTGCCGGACCAGGTAGGCCTCCGCAAGCCGCAGGAAGCGGCGCTCGCCGAGCACGGCGCGCACGCCGGGAAAATCCTCGAGCAGGCAGTCCAGCAGCCGGAACCAGTACATCCGGTTGTAGATCTCGAGCCGCTCCACGGCGCCGAGCCGGTCGTTGGGCTTGATGAAGGAGCCGATCACGGCCGCCGCGGGCCGGCCGTCGTTCCAGCGGCGCTGGGTGCGGCTGGCGGCCGTCAGCGGGCGCATCACGGCCGCGGCCATCAGGCGCTGCAGCGCCCGCAGGTCGCCGGTCGAACGCAGCCGCCGCGGAGCCCGGACCGGCGGGCTCATCGGACGGCGGCGGCGCGCGGGCGGGCCGCGGCATGCGCGCCCCGGGCGCCGGCGAGAAACTCGTTGGCCTTGAGCGCCTCGGCGTGCACCTCGCCGAACGAGGGAATCTTGTCGTCCCACTCCAGCAGCGTCGCGGTCACCCCGACGCGGCGGACGGCGTGGGCGTAGAGTTTCCACACCGGGTCGATCACC
Organism: Opitutaceae bacterium; assembly: GCA_035502155.1. GTDB lineage: Bacteria > Verrucomicrobiota > Verrucomicrobiia > Opitutales > Opitutaceae > Fen-1467. The sequence goes on along the minus strand of DATJUU010000091.1, from coordinate 5,215 downwards.
GGGTGGTCGTGGGTGTCGAGGATGTACTTCTCGAACTTGGTGTGCCCGGCGATGTGCATCTGCGCCACCCGGTGGGCGGGCACGCCGTCGACGTAGTCGTACGGGTTGAAGTCGTGGTTGCGCGAGGAGACGTAAATGTTGTTCACGTCGAGCAGGATTCCGCAGTCGGCCCGCTCCACCACCTCGGTGAGGAACTCCCACTCCGTCATCTCGGAAACATGGAACTCGGCGTAGCTGCTGACGTTCTCGACGCAGATCGGCACCTCGAGGTAGTCGCGCACCTGGCGGATCTTCTCCGCGGTGCGGCGGGCGGCGGCGAAGGTGTAGGGCATCGGCAGCAGGTCGTGGGTGTAGGTGCCGTCGACACTGCCCCAGCAGAGGTGGTCGGTGAGCCACGGCGTGCGCGTGCGCTTGACCAGCGCCTTCAGCCGCCGGAGGTGCGCGCGGTCGAACGGATCCGCCGAGCCGAAGTACAGCGACACGCCGTGCTGCACGACGCGGTACTGTTCCAGGATCTGGTCCAGCACCTCGAGCGGCCGGCCGCCGTCGACCATGAAATTCTCCGAGATGATCTCAAACCAGTCCACCACCGGCTGGCGCGTGAGGATGTGCTGGTAGTGCGGCACGCGCAGGCCGATGCCGATGCCGTAGTCGGTGAAGGCGTTGAACGGATTGGCGGGCATGCCGGGGAGGGGCGGAACATAAGCACGGCCGGTGGTTTTGCCACCGGCCGGCGCGAAATCCGAAAACGGGCGCGAAGCCCGGATTACTTGTTGTCCTTGGTCGTCCCGGAGCAGCCGTTCGGGCCGCTGCACGAGGCCTTGGCGGCGTCGGGCTTGGTGGCCGGCTTGCCGGCGTCCGTGCCCTTGGCCGGGTCCTGGTTCTTCGCCTGGTCCTGGCTCTTCGTCTGGCCCTTGCACGAGGCCTTGGCCTTGCAGGAATTCTGGGTCTTGCCGTTGCAGCCGGATTTGCCGCTGCAGCTGTTCTTCTGGTCCGGGGACTTGGTCGGGGTGGTGCCCGGATTGGCGTCTTCGGCCCGCGCCTGGAGCGCGAGCGAACCGGAGTAGAGCCCGGCGAGCGCCGCGGCGGTGACGATGAGACGGGTCGATTTGGTCATGGGTGCGAGGGGAACGGGTGTCTTTCCGCCGCCGATCGCGCCGCACCGTGCGGCGCCATCCGGGGAAAAGCTTACCCCCGTAAGATAGCCCAACGCCCGGGATATTCCCGGGATTCCGCCGTTTTTCCGGCGGCCCCTATTCCGCCTCCGTGAACGAGCAAAGCGTGAAGACCGTCAGCCCGGCCTCGGCCAGCCGCCGGGATCCGCCGAGCTCCGGCAGGTCGATCACCGCGGTGACCCCCACGACCTCGCCGCCCAGGCCGCGAAACAGCTGTGCCGCCGCCAGCAGCGTGCCGCCGGTCGCGATCAAATCGTCGACGATCACCACCCGGTCGCCCGGCCGGCAGGCGTCGGCGTGCACCTCGATCGTGCCCGTGCCGTATTCGAGGGTGTAGTCCGCCGCCACGGTCTTGAAGGGCAGCTTGCCCTTCTTGCGCACGAGGGCGAACGGCCGGCCGAGCTTGTACGCCAGCACCCCGCCGAGGATGAATCCGCGCGCGTCCACCGCCGCCACCACGTCGATGGACCTCCCGGCCAGCGGCGCGGCCAGCAGGTCGATCGTGGCGCGGAAGGCGGTCGCGTCCTGGAACAGCGTCGTGACGTCGCGAAAGTTCACGCCCGGCTTGGGCCAGCCGCGGACGGTGCGGATGCGGGTCTTGAGGGCGGCGGCGTCCATCTCAGTCCTTCGCCCTTCGATACTGCGGCGGCCACGGAAGGTCAAATCCCAGCGCCTGGGCGGCGTGCAGCGGCCAGTAGGGATCGCGCAGGAACTGCCGGGCCAGCAGCACGACATCCGCCCGGCCGCCGGCCACGATCGCCTCGGCCTGGCGCGGGTCGGTGATGAAGCCCACCGCACCGGTGGCCAGCCCCGCCTCCCGGCGCACGGCTTCGGCGAACGGCACCTGGAAGCCGGGGCCCGCCGGGATCTTCGCGTGGGCCAGCGTGCCGCCCGACGAGCAGTCGAGCAGGTCGACGCCCAGGCCATGGAGCACGCGGGCCAGCGCGACCGTCTGCGTCAGATCCCAGCCGCCCGCCTCCGCCCAGTCGGTCGCCGATACCCGCACCCACAGCGGCAGGCGCCCCGGCCAGACCCCGCGCACCGCCGCGACCACCTCAGTCAGCAGCCGGATGCGGTTCTCGAACGAGCCGCCGTAGCGGTCGGTGCGCTGGTTGCTGAACGGCGAGAGGAACTGGTGGAGCAGGTAGCCGTGGGCGGAGTGGATTTCCACCAGCTCGAAGCCCGCGGCCAGGGCGCGCTGCGCCGCCGCGACGAAGGCCTGCACCACCGCCGCGAGGCCGGCCGGGTCGAGCGCGGCCGGCACCGGGTGGCCGGCGGCGAAGGCCAGCGGGCTCGCGCCCACCACCGGCCAGCCGCCCTGCGCCGGCGCGACGGGATGGCCGCCCTCCCACGGGCGGGCCGTGCTCGCCTTGCGGCCGGCGTGGGCGAGCTGCACCGCCGGCACCGCGCCCTGCCCCTTGAGGAAGGCGGCCACCCGCGCCAGCGGCGCCACGTGCGCGTCGCTCCAGATGCCGAGGTCCTGCGGGGAAATGCGCCCCCGCGCCTCGACCGCGGTGGCCTCCGCCATCACCACCGCCGCGCCGCCCACCGCCCGCGCGCCCAGGTGCACCAGGTGCCAGTCCGTCGCCAGGCCGTCCGTGCAGGAGTACTGGCACATCGGCGAAACCACGATGCGGTTGCGCAGCGTCACGCCGCGCTGCGTCAGCGGGGAGAACAGGACCGACATGCCGCCCACGGTTGGCGGAATCGGCGGCGGCGCAAGCGGGAAGCGCCGGACGGCTACCAGATCTTCGCCCGCAGCTCGGGCGGCCGCCACATGGGATCGCCGGGCCCGATGCCGAACGCCGCGTAGAACTGCGGCAGGTTGACCAGCGGCCCGATGGCGCGGAACTGGCCGGGCGCGTGCTCGTTGCTCAGCACCTGGCGGCGCAGGGCGTCCTCGCGGAATTTCGTGCGCCAGAGCTGCGCGAAGGCGAGGAAGAAGCGCTGTTCCGGCGTGAAGCCGTCGATCTTCGGCGGCGGCGGCTTGCCCGCCAGCGTGCGCTCGAGGGCGTCGTAGGCCACGGCCACGCCGCCGAGGTCGGCGATGTTCTCGCTCAGGGTGAGCTGACCGTTCACCGGCAGCCCCGGCAGCGCCTCGAAGCGGTTGAACTCGTCGATCACCTTCTGGGCGCGGGCCTGGAACGCCGCGGCGTCGGCCGGGGTCCACCAGTCCTGGAGATTGCCGTCGGCGTCGTAGAGCCGGCCCCGGTCGTCGAAGCCGTGGGTGATCTCGTGGCCGATCACCGTGCCGATGCCGCCGTAGTTGACCGCGTCATCGAGCGCGGGGTCGAAGAACGGCGGCTGGAGGATGCCGGCGAGGAACACGATCTGGTTCGCGTTGGACTGGAAGTAGGCGTTCACGATCTGCGGCGAGAGGCCGAACTCGTCGCGGTCGACCTTCTTCCCGATCAGGCCGAACTGGCGGCGCACCTCGAAGGCGCCGGCGCGGTTGAGGTTTTCGAAGTAGCGGTCGCGCCGGATCTCGAGGCCGGTGTAGTCGCGCCAGTGGGGTGGATAGGCGATCAGCGCCCGGAAGCGGGCGAACTTGGCCAGCGCCCGTTCCCGCGTCGGCGCGCTCATCCAGTCGGCCTGCTCGAGGTGCGTCCGCATCGACGCCTCGATGTTCGCGACCAGGTCCGCCAGCCGCGCCTGCACCGCCGGCGGAAAATACCGGTCCACATAAAGCCGGCCGACCGCCTGGCCGGCCTGGGCATTGAGCACGCGCTCCACCCGCTGCCAGCGCGGCTCCATCGCCGGCACGCCGTTGAGCACCGTGCCGTTGAAGCGGAAGCTCTCGTCCTCGAAGGGCCGGGCGAGATAGGGTGCGGCGTCCGACAACGCCCGCCAGCGCAGGTAGGTCTTCCAGTCGGCCAGCGACCGGGATTGCAGCAGCCGGCCGAGGCCGGCGAAGAATTCCGGCTGGCGCACGACGATGTCCCCGTCCTCCGCCGGATAGCCGATCGCCGTGAAGTAGGTCTGAACCGGCAGCCCGGGACACGCGGCGGCCATCGCCGCGATCGACATCTTGTGGTAGTTGGCGATCGGATCACGCACCTCCACCGGCGTCTTCGAGATGGCGGCCAGGTCCTTTTCCACCGCCAGGGCCGTCGCCGCGTCGGCCCGGGCGGTCTCGTCCGCCTCGCCGGCGAGCAGCAGCATCTTCTCGATGTGCGCCTGGTAGGCGGTCCGCAGCTTCTCCATCCCCGGGTCGAGATAGTAGTCCCGCGTCGGCAGGCCGAGCCCGCCCTGGGACAGGTAGAGGATGTAGGTGTCGCTCCGCTTCTGGTCCGCCTGGACGCTGCGGCCGAACAGCGGCGTGCTCGGCGCGCCGTAGGCCCCGCTGGGGTTGTAAGGCGGCGCAACCAGGCGCGTGTGCAGCCCGGCCGCGACCCGGATCAGATCGTCCACCGAGGCGACGGCGGCGATGCGGGCGAAATCCGGCTCGAGCGGCCGCATCCCCGCGGCGTCGATCGCCGCCGTGTCCAGCGCCGAGGCGTAGAAGTCGCCCACCTGCTGACGGAGCGTGCCGGCGGCGCCGGGATTCGCGGCGGCATCCTCCAGCACGTGGCGGATGAGAAAAAAGTTCCGCAGGTCGAGCTGGTTGAAGCTGCCCCAGCTCGACTTGTCGCCCGGGATTTCGGTCGTCCGGTACCAGGCGCCCGCCGCGTAGTTCGCAAAGTCCACGCGCGGATTCACCGCCGGGTCCATGTAGGCGGTGCTGAAGGCGGGCGCCGGCGGCTCGGCCTCCGGGTCGGCCGCGGCCAGCCGCCCGGCGGCCAGCAAAATGGCGGTGGCGAGACCCCGGCCCAGGGGTCCCCGAAGAAGCGGGGCTTGCATGATCCGATCTTTGCCGGCCCGCGGCAGCGCGCAAGCCCGGGCGCAGCGGCGCGGCCCCACCCACCCCCGGTGCGCCGCGCCAATCCGCCGCGCTCTTTCCCGGGCCGACTCCGGCACCCTTGTCAACCAATGGTTGACCAGGGTCCAATCCGTCCGGCGGTTCAGCCCGGACGGGAAAGGGAGAAGCGTTCGGTGGTGCG
>DATJUU010000090.1:0-19330 GCA_035502155.1 Opitutaceae bacterium | reverse complement strand
TTTCGTGAACTCCTCCTGGTACCGGGCGCGGAGTTCGCGCACGGCGGAGAGGTCGACCTCGTTGAAGGTGGTGAGCATCGCGGCCTCGCGCTGGGCCTGGACGAGGCGCTGGGCGAGCCGCTGGCGCAGGGGAGTCAGCTTTCGCCGGGTCTGTTTCGCTGTTGGATTTGCGATTTCGGATACCGGAGACCGGATTGGTTCAGGCGGAACCGGTGGCGTCATCGGAGAGGTGGGCTCCTTCTTCCCGGTATCCGGTATCCGCTTTCCCAAATCGGATGCCGCCAACATGTCCCCCTTGGTCACGCGGCCGCCCTTCCCGCTGCCGGTGACCTTGGTCGGATCGACGCCGGTCTCAGACGCGATTCGCCTTACCGCTGGTGACGCCGGGGTCCCGGCAGGCGGCGCTTTGGCTGTTTCCGCGGTGGGTGCCGGCGTGGACTTTCCGGTATCCGCAATCGCCGATCCGGTATCAATGACGGCCACCACCTGGCCGATCTTGACCTCGGCGCCGGCGGCGACCTTGAGCGCGATCCGGCCCGCGGCCTCGGCCGTTCCCTCGGAGGTGATCTTGTCGGTCTCCAGCTCGTAAAGCGGCTGGTCCTTCGCCACGAGGTCGCCGTCGCGAATCCGCCACTGGGCGAGCACGCCGCTCGTGATGGACTCGCCCAGGGCCGGAACTTTGACGTCGAGGAGGGGCACGGCTGGAAAGTTCGCAGGGAGGAGATGAAAAGATATGGGCCGGGAAGGCAATCGCCGTTTCCCGTCCGCCGGCCTCAGACGCCGAAGGCGGCGCGCACCAGCGCGGTCTGCTCGAGCCGGTGGCGCGCGAGATGGCCGACCGCCGGCGAGGCGCTGGGGTCGCGGCCGGCGTAGAAGGGCTTGTGGCCGAAGACGTGCTCGAGCTGCGGGAGGATGAAGCTCCACGCCCCCATGTTCTGCGATTCCTCCTGGCACCAGACCAGGGTGGCGCCGTCGTATTTGTCGCACAGCGCCGAGAGGCGGTCGCGGTGGAGCGGATAAAGCTGCTCGACCCGCACGATCGCGGCGTCGGTGATGTTGTTCTTGGCGCGGTAGTCGACGAGATCGTAGTAGACCTTGCCCGAGCACAGGATCAGGCGCTCGGCGGGCGAGGTGGCGCCGGCGCCGGCCGGCGCGGCGTCGTCGGGGAACATCGGGTCGTCGAGGATCTCGTGGAATCGGCCGGCGGTGAAGTCGTCGAGCCGCGAGACGGCGGCGGGGTGGCGCAGCAGGCTCTTGGGCGCCATGACGACGAGCGGCTTGCGGAAATCGCGGCGCATCTGGCGGCGCAGGACGTGGAAATACTGCGCCGGCGTGCTCAGGTTGCAGACCTGCAGATTGCCCTCGGCGCAGAGCTGGAGGAAGCGCTCGAGCCGGGCCGACGAGTGCTCCGGGCCCTGGCCCTCGTAGCCGTGGGGCAGGAGCAGGACGATGCCGCTGACGCGCTGCCACTTGGACTCGGAGCACGCGATGAACTGGTCGATGATCGTCTGCGCCCCATTGGCGAAGTCGCCGAACTGCGCCTCCCACAGGCAGAGCATGCGCGGATAATCCAGGCTATAGCCGTAGTCGAAGCCGAGCACCCCCGCCTCGGAGAGCGAGGAGTTGTAGAGGCAGAACTCGGCCTGCCCCTCGCCGAGGTGCTGCAGCGGCACGTGGCGCTCGCGGGTGTCGATGTCGTAGATGGCGGCATGGCGCTGGCTGAAGGTGCCGCGCTCGCTGTCCTGGCCGGAGAGGCGCACGGGCGTGCCCTCGAGCATGAGGGTGCCGAACGCGAGGGCCTCGCCGAACGACCAGTCCACCGGTCCGCCCTCCTGGACGGCCCGGGCGCGGTTTTCGAGGAAGCGCTTGATCTTGGGGTTGAGCTTGAGGTGGGCGGGCACCGCGGTCAGGGCGCGTGCGCACCGGTCGAGCAGCTCGGGGGCGACCGCCGTGGCGGCCGGGGCGAAGAACCGGGCGTGCTGGAAGACCGCGGTCGAGCCCTCGAAGCGCTTGAGGTCGTCGATCTGCCGGTCCTGCTTCTTGCGCGCCTGCGCCAGCGCCTCCTCGAGCGCCGCGGTGTACTCGGCCTGGATCGCGTCGGACTCGGCGGCCGTCATCGTGCGCTCGGCGATCAGCTTGGTGCTGAGGGTGACCGACGGCGGTGGATGCGCGGCGATCGTGCGGTAGAGGATCGGCTGGGTGAAGGCGGGCTCGTCGGACTCGTTGTGGCCGTGGCGGCGGTAGCACACCAGGTCGATCACCACGTCGCGCTGGAATTGCTGGCGGAAGTCGAGCGCCAGCTCGGCGACGTAGCACGCGGCCTCGGGATCGTCGCCGTTCACGTGGAAGATCGGGGCGTCGATCATCTTGGCGATGTCGGTGCAGTAGTGGCTGGAGCGCGCCTCGGCCGGGCTGGTGGTGAAGCCGATCTGGTTGTTGACCACGAGGTGCAGCGTGCCGCCGGTGTGGTAGCCGGGCAGTTGCGAGTAGTTGAGCACCTCGGCGACGATGCCCTGGCCGGCGAAGGCCGCGTCGCCGTGGAGGAGCAGCGGCAGCACGCGGCGGCGCTCGGTGTCGCCGCGGATGCGCTGCCGGGCGCGGGCCTTGCCCTCGACGACGGGGTCGACCGCCTCGAGGTGCGAGGGATTGGCCGCGAGGCGCACCTCGACCTTGTCCCCGGAGGTCGTGTCGAGCACCGCCTCGTAGCCGAGATGGTATTTGACGTCGCCGTCGCCCGCCACCGTGTCGGGGATGAAGCTCTCGGCGAACTCCTCGAAGATGAACTCGAAGGACTTGCGGAGGATGCTGGCGAGGACGTTGAGCCGGCCGCGGTGGGCCATGCCCATGACGATCTCGTCGACGCCGGCCTCGGGGCAGCGCTCGATGATCGTGTCGAGCGCGGGGATGAGCGTCTCGCCGCCCTCGAGCGAAAACCGCTTCTGGCCGGCGTACTTGGTGTGGAGGAAGTGCTCGAAGAGCTCGGCCTTGTGCAGGCGCCGCAGGATGCGGATCTTCTGCTCGCGGGTGAAGTTGGGCTGGTTGCGGCGGGGCTCCATGCGCGCCTGGAGCCAGCGGCGGACCTCGGTGTCCTGGATGTGGAGGTACTCGACGCCGATGTGGCCGCAGTAGGTCTGCCGTAGGCTGGCGATGATGTCCGCCAGCCGCATCTGGCCGCCGTCGAGGTAGTGGCCGACGTCAAAGAAGGTTTCGAGATCGGCGTCGGCCAGGCCGTAGTCGGGGAGCGTGAGGTGCAGGTGCGGCGGCGGCGGATCGGCGAGGGGGTCGAGGTGCGCCTGGCGGTGGCCGATGGCCCGGTAATGGTAGATCAGGCTGTGGACCTGCGACTGCTTGAGCGAATCGAGGAGCGCGGGGGCCGCGGAAGCCGAGCCGGCGAGCACCGGCAGCTGCCCGCTGAGCCCCAGGGTGAAGCCCTGGAAAAACGCGCGCCACGTCGGGTCCACCGACTCGGGATTGTTCATCCAGCGCAGGTAGAAATCCTCGATCAGGTCGGCGTTGGCTCGGGTGGGCAGGGTGGCGGCGATCATGGGCGGGGGCGCCGGCGGGGCGGAGAAAGACTGTAGGGACTCGGAGGGCATGAGGGCAACAGCGGGATCGTGGTTGGCGTCCGTACCATATCCCACCGGGCGGGGGGCACAGGACGCCGGCGCAGGTCGAAGCGCGCCTAATCGCAACGCGTTGCGGCATCACCCGCCCTGATGTGCGGCCGGGCTTGCCTGGCGCGGCAACTCGTGGATGGTCAGGGGCGATGAGCGCTGGCAACCGAGTCCCGACCGACGGCGGCGCGCCCCTCCGCCATTCGCCGTTTGGGCGGCTGGCCGGGGCCGATCGCGGATCTGGGATTTCGGATTGCGGAACGAAGCAGCCGATTGCCGAAAGACGGAGTCCGGACGCTGCGTTCAAGTCTCCGCAATCCGAAATCCCCAATCCCAAATCCCGAGGGCGCGTCGACATCACGCGCCAGACCGCCGGCCGGGGCGGCAAGACGGTGACGGTGGTCAGCGGCTTCGTCGGCATCGGGCTGCCGGAAAAGGAGGCGCTGGCGAAGAAAATGCAGCGCGCCTGCGGCGCCGGCGGCACGGTCAAGGAAGGCCGGATCGAGATCCAGGGCGACAAGCGCGAGCCGGTGGCGAAGATTCTTGCCGAGGCCGGCTTCCGGCCGGTGTTCGCCGGCGGGTAGCAATCAGAGGCCAGAAGCCAGAAGGCGGCAGTCAGCCAGACAGAGATCGGCTACTCAGGAGTAGGGGCGCAGGCTCGCTGCGCCCTGGAAACGGAGGGTGCAGCAAGTCTGCACCCCTACGCCGCCAGGCCGGCGGCGAGCGTCAGCGCGCTCTTCGCGCGGTTGAGGATGTAGAGGTGGTAGCCGGGCGCGCCGCGCGCCAGGAGCTCGCGGATCTGCCCCAGCGCCCAGTCGATGCCGATGCTCTCGACGATCTCGGAATGGTCGCCCGCGGCCTCGAGGCGTTTGACGAGCCGGGCGGGGAGGGTGGCGCCGCAAAGGCCGGTCATGCGCTGGACCTGCTTGAGCGACAGCACCGGCATGATGCCGGGCACGATCGGCACGGTGATCCCGGCGGCGCGGCAGCGCTCGACGAAACGGTAGTACGCGTCGTTGTCGAAGAACAGCTGGGTGGTGACGAACGAGGCGCCGGCGTCGATCTTGTGCCGCAGGTTGGCCAGGTCGGCCTCGGGCGAAGGCGCCTCGGGGTGTTTTTCCGGATAGCCGCCGACGCCGAGGCAGAAATCGGGGTGCAGGCCCTTCAGCAGGGCCACGACGTCGCGGCCGTAGCGCAGCCCGTCCTTGAACGCCGTCGCGGGAGTCAGGTCCTTCGGCACGTCGCCGCGCAGGGCCATGATGTTGCGGATGCCGCGGGCGTGATGCTCCGCCGCGATGGCGGTGATCTCCGCCCGGGTGTGGTTGACCGCGGTGAGGTGCGGCATGACCGTGAGGCCGAACTCCTGCTTGAGCATCGCGGAGACTTGGGCGGTGCGCTCGCGGGTGCTGCCGCCCGCGCCGTAGGTTACCGACACGAAATCCGGCCCGACCCGCCGCAGCGCCGCGGCGGTCTGGCGCAGCGCCTCGACCCCGGCGTCGTCCTTCGGCGGGAAAAACTCGAGCGAGCGCAGGGGGCGCCCCTGCGCGAACAGCTCGGAGATGGGCCGGTCGGTTTCCATTGACGTATCAACGAATACGGATTCGTTGATATGTGTAAAGGCCCGAAATGGGGAGCCCGACGAAAGGGCGGCTGGGCGGCGGCCGAGTCAGGGCATGGCTGGCGGCAGCGGCGTCGCTTGGGCGGACAGCGCCAGCGTGGCCGGCTGCAGCCCCTCGGAATCGGCGGTCAGCTGGATGGCGCCGGGGACGCCGCGGTCGGACTGCACGATGACCTGGGCCAGGCCATTGAAAACGCTGCGGCTCCAGGCCACCGGCGGCGCAGGTTGGACGAATCGGAGGGCGACGCCCTCGGCCAGCCCGCCGGTCGGGCCATAGGTCCGGATCGCCACCGCGACGGTGTTGTCGCCCGGATGCAGCAGATCCTTGACCGAGAAGATCGTCGCCGAGCGCGGGTGGCCCGTCCCGCCCAGACGATGACCGTTGAGATACACCGAGCCATCGCCCTCGATCCGGCCGAAGCGGAGTTCCACGGCGGGTCCGGCGAGGTCAGCCGCGGCGACATCAAAGTGGGCGCGAAAGACCCCGCTGCCGCCGACGGTCAGCGGCCCGGCGTCCGCGCTGGCATCGGTCGGCGCCCAGGCGGAGTCGTCAATGGCGGCACCTTCCTCGGGCAGATTGGCGACATACGGATCCTCGATCGCGTGCCAGCGCCAGTGGTCGATCGCTGCGGTGCGGAGCGTCGGCGCCGAGAAATACACGTCCGGCTCGTGGCAGCTGGGATCGCCGTTGCCCACGCCGATGATGCGGCCGGGCCCGGCGAGGGAGAAGTGGACGAGATTGCCAGCCGTCGGCACGGTCCGTCCCTGGGCGTCCGCGACGGCCACCGTCACGACCGCGACGTCCTGGCCGTCGGCGCCGATGACCGCGCGATCTGGAGTCAGGTGCACGGCCGCGGGCGCGCCCGTGGTCTCAGCCTTCGTCTCCGCCACCAGCCGGCCGCCGGTGTAGCCCTGGGCGGACAACACGCCCGGCGCGTACGGCACCTTCCACTTCAGCTCGGAATCGCGCGGCATCTTCTGCCGGCCGAAGCTCTTGCCGTTGAGGAACAGCTCGACCTCCTCGCAGTTGCTGAGCGCGCGGACGTCGATCTCCTGGCCCTCGCGCCCGGCCCAGTTCCAGTGCGGGAGCAGGTGCAGCACGGGCCGGTTCGTCCACCACGCCTGGTAGTACCAGTAGTTGTCCTTGGGGAAGCCGCAGGTGTCGAGGATGCCGAAATGCGAGTTGATGCAGGGCCAGCTGTAAGGCGTCGGCTCGCCCCGGTAGTCGAAGCCGGTCCAGACAAAGCCGCCCGACAGCCAGGGCCGGGCGTCGAAGAAGCTCCACCACTCCTCGGCGGTGTTGGACCAGTCCGTCTTGTTGTCGTCGTAGGCGCTGACGTAGCCGCGCACCGGGTCGTTGGCGTAGATGCCGCGCGTGCTGACCGTGCTGCCCTGCTCGCTGCCCACGTTGGGCTGCTGCGGGTGCGCCGCGTGGTAGGCGTCCATCCGGTCCACGCCGATGCGGTAGCTCCAGCCGCGGACCTCGATCACCGAGTTGATGGGGTCGAAATCGTTCGGGAGGGTCGAGTTGTAGGTGACCGGCCGGGTCGGGTCCAGGCGCTTGACCAGCGCCTGCATCGACGCCGCGACGCGGCCGCCGGCCGGGTTGTCCTGCGCGGCGAACTCCTCGTTGGCGAGCGACCAGATGGCGACGCTCGGATGGTTGCGGTCGCGGCGCACCTGCTCGGACCACAGGGCCAGGTGCTGTGCATCGGAGCCCAGCACGCGGTTCTCGTCCATCACCAGCATCCCGAGGCGGTCGCACGCCTCGAGCAGCTCCGGGGTCGGCGGGTTATGGGAGGTGCGCCAGGCGTTCGCGCCCATCGCCTTCAGGCAGGCGACGCGGAAATACTGGAGGTGGTCGGGCAGGGCGGCGCCGACGCCGGCGGCGTCCTGGTGGTTGCAGGTGCCCTTGAGCACGTAGGGCTGGCCGTTGAGCAGGAAGCCCTTGTTCGCGTCGAAACCGACGGTGCGGATGCCGAATTCCGTCGCGACGGTGTCGATCGTCTCCCCGCCGCTCGTGACGGTGGTGACGAGATGGTAGAGCCGGGGCGTCTCCGGCGACCACAGCTCCGGCGCGGCCACGGCCGCGGTCGCGTGCGCCGTGAACGCGGAGGCGCCGCCGACCGACACCGCCTGGCTCGCGCTGGCCACCACCCGGCCCGCCGGATCCGTGACGGTCCACGTCACGTCCGCGTCGGCCGCGGCCGCCTGGGCGTTCTGCAGGTGGGCCTCGAAATGCAGCTCGGCGGGTCCGGCCGGCACGTTCCCGGGGAACCGGCTGTAGACAAACACGCCGTCGGGGGCGATCGCCACCGGCCCGGTCTTCACCAGCCAGACGTGCCGGTAGATGCCGGCGCCCTCGTAGAACCAGCCCTCGGACTGCGAGGCGTCGACGCGCACCGCGACGACGTTCTCGCCGCCGCAGTTCGCGACGTCGGAGATGTCGTAGCGAAAGCCGTTGTAGCCGCCCTCGTGGTGGCCGACGAACCAGCCGTTGACGAACACGGTGGCGTCACGGAACACGCCGTCGAATTCGAGCCAGAGCCGCCGGCCGGCGTCGGTCGCCGGCAGTGCGAACGTGCGCCGGTACCAGCCGACGTTGTTCTGCGGGAAGCCGTCGCCGATCGCCTTGAAGCCGTGGGAGCCGTCGGCCTTGGGGTCGAAGGGCAGCTCGACCGCCCAGTCGTGCGGCAGGTTGACCGTCCGCCAGCTCGCGTCGCTGAAGGTCATGGCGGCGGGGCCGTGGCCGGAGTCGGCCTTGGCGAGGTTCTGGCCGGAGCCCCAGTCGTTGCCGAGGTGGAAGCGCCAGCCGAAATCCAGCGCCAGGCGTTCGCGCGGGGCGGTCGCGGCGGCGGCGGACAGGGCCGGAAGACCGGCGACGAGGAGGCAGAGCAGGCGGAGGGGTGTCTTCATGAGGCGGAAGCCGAACGGGATGCCGCGGGCCGTGGCACGCGGCGTTTCGACTTACGAGGCTGCTATCACAACCACACGCCGGCGTCCATGGATGGTTTATGCCCGCGGGCTGCTTCTGCGGCGCCCCACCGCTTTCGACTGCTACGGCTTGGCGGGCTCCGTTGGCTTGGTCTCGGCCGCAGGTGCCTCCGGCTTGGTTCCGACCGCGGGCTTGGCCTCGGTGTCCGCCGCCGGCGGAGGCGCGGGAAGGGCCTCGAACAGTTCATCGGGCTTCTGCGGCAGGCTCGTGAAGTTCCAGTCGTAGACCTGAAAGGCGCGCTTCTTCATCAGCGCATTCACCGGGGCGGCGGGATCCGAGCTGGTAACGAAGGCGTAGACCGGCCCGGCGGGCTGCGTTGCAGCCGGTTCAGGGTTCAGGGTTTTGGGTTCTGGGTTGGGAGGCGCCGATGTGGAAGCTGCAACCGTCCCCGCACCGCCTTCCGGCTTCTGAGGGCTGACCTCTGACCCCTGACCACTGACCTCTGGCTTGGCCGGCTTCTTCAACTCCGGCCGACGTCCGAGCTGGATCGTGAAGGTCTTCTTGTCGAAGGTGGTGAGAGTCACCGTGCGGCCGTGCTCGCGGGCCGCCACCACCTCCGGCGCGTCGAGCGCCGCCGTGTCCTGGAAGCGCAGGCTGGTGAGCGAGCTGAGCAGCGAGGTGATCTTCTCGCCGTCGACGCGCTTGCCGGCGGGGGTCGTCTGGGCGGCCCAGGCGTCCTCCTTTTTGGCGCGGACGGCGACGACCGGCGCACCGGTGTCAAACCCGACGCTCAGCGCGGCGATGTCGTCCGGCTTGAGGTCGAGGAGCAGGGAATCGGCCCAGTTCTTCGGGTCCGAATCCAGAAACGTCGTGAGGTTGGCCAGGTAGCCCTTGCTCTCGTCGCCGAACTTCACGAAGCGTCCGCCGCTCTCCGCCTCCTTGCCGAGCGTGACCCGCCACTGCTCCTTGCCGGCGGCGTCGAGCAGGGCGATGGACGTGTCCTTGAATCCCAGGCGGGCGAGGACCTCGGGACTGCGGCTGACCAGCCGCTGGACCTTGGCGGCGGTGAGGTCGTCGGTGAAATGGCCCAGCTTGTCAAAATCGACCGGCAGGTCGTAGTACGAGGTGTCGCGCCACTTGCCGTCGGGCTGCCGGGCCAGCAGCACGGTCTTGCCCTGGTCCGTGAGCCGGACGCTGGCCGCCGCGGCCAGCACCTGGCCGTCGAGCACCGGCTGGCCGACGCGCGGGTCGACCGCCGGCGGCGGCGGCGGGCGCCGGAGGTACCAGGCGATGGCGGAGAGCACCGCGAGGACCGCGACGACGGAGGCGAGGGTCTTGAGTTTCATCGCGTGGGAAGCGGGCAGGGATCGATCCGGGGCCGGCGGCCGGGGGCGCTCATTGCCGGCGGCGGCGCCAGTAGAACCAGGCGCCGAAGCAGCCGACGAGCAGCGGTGTGCTGAGCAGGTTGACCATCAGCAGCCGGTTCTCGAGCGCCTCGATGCCCTCGCGCAGCGTCTTGCGGATGTCGCGGCGCTCGGCCCGGAATTTCACCTGCTGGGTGCGCAGGTTCTCGATGGATTTCGCCAGGTCGGGCGAGGCCACCAGCCGGCCGCCCTCGGTCTTCTTGCCCTCCAGCGCGGTCAGCTGGCTCTGCACCTGGTCGAGGTTCTTCTCCAGCGCGTCGAGCTTCTCCTGGTATTTCTGCTGGGCCGCGACCTCCATCGCGTGCACCACCTGGAACGGCCGCAGGGAGACGCCCTTGCCGCGGATGGAGATGAGCTCCGGCGAGCCGGCGAGGAAGTCGAGGGCGTTGCTGGCGAACGCCAGGTTGTCGTTCATCGGCTCCGCCGCGTCCACGCCGAGGAAGTTCATTTTCCGCACGCTGTAGTCGTCGAACAGCCAGTCGGTGTCCGCGACCAGCAGGAGCGTGGAACTGACCTTGGACATTTTCAGGCCCGGGACCTTGGGTGCCGGGGGCGTGGCGGGCTTGTTGTCGCCGGGCTTGGTTTCGGCGGCGGGTTTCTCCGCCGGCGGGCCGGCGGGAAATGCGGACTGGAATTTCCCCTGGATGAGGGCGGCGAGAATCTTGCTGCCCGACGGCTGGAGCTGGCGGCCGATCTGGTCGGGCTGCGTCATGCCGAGCAGCGCCGCCGGCACGGTGCCGCTGGCGGGGGAGGACTGGATCAGCGGCGTGACCTTGAGGTCCGGGCCCGCCTTGACCGTGAAGCTGCCCGGCTCGATGAACCAGAGGTTCTCCAGATCGCTCGTCGGGAGCATCGTGCCGTTGAACGCGCCCTTCTCCAGGCTGAGCCAGATCGGGATCTGCACCACGTTGCCGGGCGACGCCTGCACCGAGAGGGCCTCGGCCGGGTCGCCCACCACGCTCTGCGGGTCGTAGGTGATGCCCCAGCCCTTGAAAAGATCCGGCGCATCGCTCGACACGTTCGGCTGCGGCCCGCCCATCATGGACATCTGGCCGCCCTGGGCGCGGAAGTAGCGCGACGACGGGTCGACCGCCATGAACACCGGCTTGCCCGAGAGCAGGAACTGGTCGATCGCGAACTGCAGCTTGGGCGAGAGGTTCTCCGGGTGGATCACGGCCAGGACGTCGAGGTCGTCGGGCAGGGCGTCGGCCGAGGGATCCACCGTGACAAGGTCGTAGGTCTTCTGCCACTCGCGGATCACGTACTGGCTCTGGGGCATCTGGCCGCTCTGCATGGCGGCGTAGTCCATCTGCCCGCGCAGGGGCAGGCTGGTGAGCAGCCCGAGCTTGCGGCGGTCGACCAGCTGCACGTCGTAGAGCAGCTGCGACAGGTCGTACTCGAGGAACTGCTCCCGGTCGGTGGTCAGGGCCGGGATGACCTTCTGGTGGTCGGCCTGGATGGCGACGAGGCCGAAATAGAATTGCTCGCCGGTGGCGGGCCAGGTCTGGGGCGAGATGCCGGCGGCGGTGGCCTTGTCCTCCTCGGCGGTGTCGGGCTTGGGATCGATGACGTTGAGCACGACCTTGCCGTGGGCGGCGCGGACGTACTGGCCGAGCATCTCCAGCACCCGGTCGGCGTAGTTCTTGAGCGCGATCGGGAGGGTGCCGGCGCTGCGCGAGAAGTAGAAGTCCAGCTCGACCGGCTCCTCGACCTTGCCCAGCAGGGCCCGGGTGCCGGGCGACAGGGTGTAGATGTGCCCGGCGGTGGCGTCGATGCGGGCCGGGATCGACCCGGCCAGGTAGTTGAGCAGGATCAGGCCGACGAACAGGAGGACGATCGCGAGGACTTTGGAGCCGGGTTTCATCGGGCGGACGGGATCAGCGGTCCAGCGCCAGCACGTTCAGCACGAGGCAGAAGCCGGCGAGCGAGAGGAAGAACATCACGTCCTTCGGATCGATGATGCCCTTGATGAAGCCGTCGAAGTGGGTCTTGAAGCTGAAATCGGACACGAGGTCCACGAGCCAGACGGGCAGGCCGAGGTAGCCGCCGAGAAAATCGGTGAACACGCTCCAGCCGAGGAGGACGAGGACGAAGCACACGAAGACGCTGATCACAAAACTGATCACTTGGTTCTTGGTGAAGGCCGAGGTCAGCGAGCAGATGCCGAGGTAGGCGCCAGCCATGAGCAGGCAGCCGAGATAACCGGCGGCGAGCACGCCCCAGTCCGGCGAGCCGAGGTAGGCCACGGTCAGCACCATGGGAAAGCTCAGCAGGACGGCGAGACAGAGGAACGCCCAGGCGGCGAGGAACTTGGCGAGCACCGCCTCGAGCGGCGTCACCGGCAGGGTGAAGAGCAGCTCGATCGTGCCGGCGCGCTTCTCCTCCGACCAGAGCCGCATGCCGGCCGCGGGCACGAAGGCGATGAACAGCCACGGCAGGAAGCTGAAATAGGTGTCGAGGCTGGCGACGTTGGCGTCGAAGAAGCCGCCGAGGAAGAAGGCGCACCCGACCGAGGCGAGGAGAAAGACGATCAGAAAGACGTACGCGACCGGGGAGCGGAAGTAGCCGAGGAACTCGCGTTTGAAGAGCGGCGGGATCTGGGACATCGGCGAAAATCGGGAAATCGGGAAGGCGAGAAAGTGGGAAAGGCGGGAAAGTGAGAAAGTGGGAAAACAGGGAGGGGAAGAGGCGATGCAGGTCGGTCGTAAGGATGGTTTTTGCTTTTCCGCTTTCTCGCTTTCCCGCTTTTCAGGTGTCCGTGCGCGTGAGTTGGCGGAAGATCTCCTCGAGGCGGGCGCCATCATGCTTGGCGCGCAAACCCTCGGGCGAGTCGTTGGCCACGACCTGCCCGCGCGAGATGATGATGATCCGGTTGCACACCGCCTCCGCCTCCTCGAGGATATGGGTGGAGAGGATGACGGTCTTGGCGGCGGCCATCTGCTTGATCAGGAGGCGCACCTCGTGCTTCTGGTTCGGATCGAGGCCGTCGGTCGGCTCGTCGAGGACCAGCGCCGGCGGGTCGTGGAGCAGCGCCTGCGCGAAGCCGACGCGCTGCTTGTAGCCCTTGGAGAGGGTCTCGATCGTCTGCCGGCGCACGGGCTCGAGGTGGCAGAGGCCCAGGACGCGGTCGAGGTGCGCCTGTTTTTCCGCCGTGTCCCGGAACCCGCGGACCTCGGCGATGAAGTCGAGGAACTCCTCGACGGTCATCTCCGGATACGTCGGCGCGTTCTCCGGCAGGTAGCCGATCAACCGCTTGACCGTGATCGGGTCGGCGGCGACGTCGTGGCCGCCGACCAGCGCCCGCCCGGCGGTGGGCCGCAGGAAGCCCGTGATCATCTTCATGGTCGTGGACTTGCCCGCGCCGTTCGGTCCCAGGAACCCGAGGACGTCGCCGCGCTGGACCGTGAAGGAGACGCCGTCGACCGCCCGCAGGGCGCCGTAGTCTTTGACCAGACCTCTAACCTCAATCATGGGGTGCCGGGAAAAAGGACAAAAAGTAACGCGACCTCTTGGGAAAACAAGACGAAGCGAAAGTTCCCCCCGCCACCGGCCCGTTCAACCCGGCGCGGCGCCGGCGGCCCGGGCCGCCTCGGTCTGCAGGCGCAGCTGCCCGCACGCCGCGTCGATGTCGTGGCCCTTCTCGCGGCGCAGGGTGACGGAAACGCCACGCGCTTGCAGGAGCCCGGCGAACTTCTGCTGCCGCGCGAGGCCGGGCCGCCGCCACGGCAGGCCGGCCACGGTGTTGTAGGGGATGAGGTTGACGTGCGCGTGGAGGTCCGCGGCGATCCCGCCGAGTTTCTCCGCCTGGTCCAGCGCGTCGTTGACGTCCTCGATGAGGATGAACTCCAGCGTGACCATGCGGCCGTGCCGCGCGGCGAATTCCCGCACCGCGGGCAGCAGCGCCTCGAGGGGCCAGGCCTTGTTCACCGGCATGATCTGCTCGCGCACCGCGTTGGTGGCGCCGTGCAGGCTGACGGCCAGCCGGAAGCCGAGGGCTTCGCCGGCCAGCCGGCGGATCTGCGGCACGAGCCCGCTGGTGGAGATCGTGATGCGGCGGGCGCCGAAGCCGAGTCCCCAGTCGGCGTTCACGATCGTCAGGGCGCGGAGCAGGGCGTCGTAATTGTGCAGCGGCTCGCCCATGCCCATGACGACGACGTTGTCGAAAGAGGCGAGCTCGACCCGGGCCCGCGGCGTGCGGGCGTCCTCGCGGCGGCAGACCTGCATGAGCTGGTGCACGATCTCGCCCGCCGCCAGGTCGCGCTTCAGCCCGGCGAGGCCGGAGGCGCAGAACTTGCAGCCCATGGCGCAGCCCACCTGGGTGGAGATGCAGATCGTCTTGCGCGAGTGGTCGAGCCCGACGCCGTCCTGCGGCGCGCGGATGATGACGGTCTCGATCAGCGCGCGGTCGCGCAGCTCGAGGAGGAGCTTGTCGGTGACGTCGGCGGAGGCGCGGTTGAGCACGAGGCTCGTGGGCTCGAAGTCGAAATTCTCCGCCAGCCAGCCGCGCAGGGCCTTGGGGAGGTTCGTCATCTGTTCCCAGCCGGTGGCGCGTTTCTTGTAAATCCACTCGAGCACCTGCCGGGCGCGGTAGGCCGGTTCGCCCGCCGCGGCGAGGCGGGCGGTCAGCGACTCGAGGGTCTCGCCGTGGATCGCCGGCCGGTCGGGGGTGAATTTCATCCGGTCACGAACAACACCACCCGGGCGCGGAAGTCAAAGGCGGGGCGGAGGGCGCCTTTCGGCGCGTAGGGGCACAGGCTTGCTGCGCCCGTCGGGGAGGGCGCGACGAGTTCGCGCCCCTACAAGACCCTTGGCGGCAAACGTCAAATCATGCCGAGGCGGGGGCCGCGTGCCAAAGCCATGGCAAAGGCGGGCCCCCGCCCGCCATTTCCGTCGTGCGCTCCGCGCCGGCGTTGCTTAACTGGGCGGGCAATGGGGTTGCTGCAGCGGCACATCTTCAAGAGCGTCCTCCTGGCCTGCGCCATTGCGGTCGGCCTGTTCGCGTTCGTGCTGATGGTGGGCAACGCGGTCAAGGACCTGCTCGGCTACGTCGTGGCCGGGCAGCTGCGGCTGGAGACGTTCACCGAGCTCGTGCTGCTGCTCGTGCCGTTCGTGGCCGCCTACGCCCTGCCGATCGGCGTGCTCACCGGCGTGCTCCTCGTGCTGGGCCGCATGTCGGCCGAGCACGAGATCACGGCCGTCCGCGCCGCAGGGAAGGGCCTGGGCTGGGTGGCCCGGCCGGTGCTGGCGCTGGCCGCCGCCGGCGTGCTGCTGGGGCTGGCCCTCAACTTCCAGTTCATGCCGTGGGCCCGGGTCGTCTACCACACCGAGCTCGCCAATGCCGTGCGCACCAACCCGCTGAGCTTCATCGTGCCCCGCACGTTCATCCGGGCGTTCCCCGACCGGGCGCTCTACGTGGGCGAGAAGCAGGGCCGGACGGTGAAGGACTTCTGGCTCTGGGAGCTCGACGGCCAGGGCGGCGTGCGCAACTTCATCCACGCCGCTTCAGGGACGCTCGACTACGACGAGGCCACCGACGAGCTGAACCTGAACCTCGTCAACGTCCGCGTGGAGTCGACCGGCGCCAAACCGGCGGCGGACGATCTGGCCGCGCCCGTGGTCTACGGCCAGTTCGGGCGCTTCCCGCTGCGGCTGTCGCTCAAGCGCCTGTTCGGCCCCATGGTCGTCCACCGCAAGCTCCAGTGGTACACGTTCCCGGAGCTGATGGCGGAGTGGCGGCGGCTGGCGCCGCCCGGCCCGGGCGTCTCCGCGGCGGTCCGCCAGGCCCAGGCCGAGGAGCGGATGCGGGTCCAGATGACGATCCAGGACAAGTTCACCACCGCCTTCGCCGTGTTCACCTTTGCCCTCATGGGCGTGCCGCTGGGCATCAAGGTGTCGCGCCGCGAGACCTCCGCCAATCTCGGCGTCGCCCTGGCCATGGCGATGGCGTACTATTTCATGACGGTGATCATCGGCTGGCTGGAGAGCCGGCCGGCGCTGCGGCCCGACCTGCTGATGTGGCTGCCCAACCTGTGCTTCCTCGCCGCGGGCCTGTGGCTGTACTGGCGGACGGACCGCGTCACCGGCGGGTGAGGGGCGGCAACCGCGGGCGGCCATGCAAACCGGAACTTCCCGACGGGTGGTGCTCCTGCTGGCGGGCCTGCTGCCCCTGGCGTTCGCCGCGTTCACCCACCACGCGTGGGAGGACTTCTACATCACGCTGCGCAGCAGCCGCAACCTCGTGGAGGGGCACGGCCTGGTCTTCAATCCTGGCGAACGCGTCCACACCTTCACCTCGCCGCTCGGGGTGCTGCTGCCGGCGCTCTGCCTCGCCCTCGGCCGCGGCAGCGACCAGGCCGCGCTCTGGCTGTTCCGGCTCCTGAGCGCGGCGCTCCTCGCCGCCGCGGCCGCGCTCGTCTGGCGGCGGACGGAGACGCTCGGCCTCGGCCGCACCGGCCGCGGGGTGCTGTTCGGGCTGCTGCTGACCGACGCCAAGCTGACCGATTTCGCGATCAACGGCCAGGAGACGGCGCTGTGCGTGTTCTTCCTGCTCCTGCTGTGGAGCGAACTCGAGGCGGCCGGTCCGCCGCGGCCGGCGTGGCTCGCGGCGGCGTGCGCCGGCCTGATGTGGACGCGCCCGGACGGCTTCATTCTCGGCGGCGCCGTGCTCGCCGCCCATCTGCTGATCCGGCGCCGCGGGGCGGACGCCCCGCCGGTGCCGTGGGCGGCGCTGGCGCGCGGCCTCGTCGTCGGCGGGCTGCTCTACCTGCCGTGGTTCGCGTGGGCCTGGTGGTATTACGGCTCTCCGATCCCCCACACGGTGGTCGCCAAGGCGGCGGTGACGCCGCCGGTGACGCTGACAGGGCTGCTGGTGACTCCGTTCACCGTGCTCACCGGCCAGGCGCGGCTGGACGACCTTTTTCTGCCGACCTACTGGGCGTTCGGCGGCTGGCCCGCGGCGGTGGCCGTCCTGGCGCGGGTGCTGGCGGCGGTCGCGGCTTTCGCCTGGGTCGTGCCGGCGCTGCCGGCGCCGGGCCGGCGCTCCTCGCTCGCGCTGTTCCTTGGTATGTTCTACCTCAACTCGATCATTCTCTTTCCGTGGTACGTGCCGCCGTGGACGGTGCTGGCGTTTCTCGCGCTCGCCTGGACGGTGGACGGAATCCACGCCCGCCTGGCCGCGGCCGGCCGGCGCGGCTTCGCGAGCGCGATCCGGGTCGCCGGCCTGCTGGTGGTCGGCGTGCAATGCGCGCTGCTGGTCGCCGTCGCCTGGCAGACGCGCGTCCAGCAGCGGTGGATCGAGGACCACAACCGGCGTGCGATCGGGCTGTGGCTGCACGCCCATGCCGCGCCGACCGACACGGTGTTCCTGGAGCCGCTCGGCTACATCGGCTACTTCTCGCGCCTGAAGACCTACGATTTTCCCGGCCTGAGCTCGCCGGAGGTGGTCGCGGCGGTGCGCGCCGGGGCGCGGACCTACGCCGACCTCATCGCGCGGCTGCGGCCCGACTGGCTGGTGCTGCGCGCCGACGAATTCTCCCGGCCCAGCGAGTCCTCCCGGCGCATCCGGCGCGACTATCGGATCGTGCAGTTCTGGGATTCCCAGCCCGATCTCGACCTGATCAGCACCCTGCCGGGCCGGGGGTGGCTGGAGATCGACGCGCAGTACGTGGTCTGGCGCCGGCGCTAGCCGGGCGCCGGCATGGCCACGACGCCCGAGCGGCCGTCGATCGGCGCGAGGATCTGGTCGCGCACCGGGATCGCGGCGCGATTGGCCAGGAGCTCTCGGGCGTACTCGTCGAGGCGGATGAACGTCACGCCGCGTTCGCGGCAGGCGGCGAGCAGGGCGCGGAAGAGGCTGCGTCTGCCCATGCCCTCGATCTCGGCGTGGATCGTGAGGACGTTGACCGCGTCGTCGCGCAGGAGCGACAGGTAGTGCGGCACGATGCGGGAGTCGGGGTATTCGCGCCGCCCGAGCAGTTCGTCGAAGGTCGGCAGCGTGCTGGGGATCTCGAGCGTCTGGAAGACGCGCCCGCCGAGCCGCGGGAAGAAGGGCGCGCCGTTGCGCGTGTCGCTGCCGTAGAGCAGGCCCGCCTCGTCGTAGACCATCCGGCTGTGCACGTTGCTCTGCCAGCCGGCGGCACCGGCGGTGTGGGTCTCGCGGCCGAAGATGCGCAAAAACTCGGCGCGCGCGGCGACGAACTCGGCGCGGACCGCCGCCAGGCTCATCCGGTGCAGGTGATCCTGCCAGCGGTAGTGGTTGTAGCAGTGGATGCCGACCTCGAAGCCGGCGTCTCGCACCGCGCGCAGCGCCGCCGTGTTGCGCCGGCCGATGTGGGGGGCCGGCAGGAGCGTGCCGTTGAGCAGCGTGCGGACGCCGTACATCGACACCACGCTGGTCCGGCTGACCTTGGTCAGGAAGCCCGGGCGGAAGACGCGGGTGATGGCGCGCCCCGTCTGGTCCGGCCCGAGCGAGAAGAGGAAGCAGGCCGGGATGCCGGCCGCGCGGCAGTCGGCGGCGAGCGCCGGCACGCCCAGGCGCGTGCCGCGGTCGGTGTCGACGTCAACCTTGAGCGCGAGGCGGAGGGGCATTCGGAGCGTTGGTAGGGCCGGGCTGGTCGGAGCGTTCGAGATGCTGCCGGGGGAATCTTGTCACAGAGGGCACAGAGGCCGAAGGGGAGTTCACAGAGTAGATTTTCGAGGTGTTACTGATCTCTCCAAGGCATACACTCGACGGATGTACGTCGAAGATGCGCCCTTCGTGTCCCAAGCTCTGTGGTCTCCTTGTCTTCCTCTGTGCGCTCTGTGACCAACGACCTATCTGGATCCGGCGCGCCCAGGCTTTTCACTCCAGCTGGTAATCCTTGTGCGCGAGGTGGTAGTCGAGCGTGCGCCGGATCGCCGTCTGCAGGTCGACCTTCGGCGCCCAGCCGAGGTGTTTCCGCGCCGCGGCGATCGAGGGCACGCGGCGTTGGATGTCCTGGTAGTACTTGCCAAAGTATTTACCCGACGGCACGACGACGACCTTGGCCTTTGCGGCGTGCTCGCGGTACTCGGGATAGCGCTTGAACGCCGCGATCATGAGCTGGGCGAGGCGGGCGACGCTGACGTTGTTCTTCGGATTGCCGAGATTGAAGATGCGGCGCGAGGCGCAGCCGTGCTTGTTCTCGATGATGCGCAGCAGCGCGTCCACGCCGTCGTCGATGAAGGTGAACGACCGGCTTTGCCGGCCGCCGTCGACGAGCTGGATCGGCTTTTGGAAGATGATGTTGGAGATGAACTGGGTGAAAAGGCGCGAGCTGCCCTCCTTGGCCTCGAAGACGTTGTCGAGCTTCGGCCCGATCCAGTTGAACGGCCGGAAGAGCGTGTAGTCGACGCCGTCGCGCACGCCGTAGGCGTAGATCACGCGGTCGAGGAGCTGCTTGGAGGAGGCGTAGATCCAGCGCTGCTTGTCGATGGGGCCGTAGACCAGCGGGCTCGTCTCCTCGTTGAGCTCCGCGTCCGGGCACATGCCGTAGACCTCGGAGGTGGAGGGAAAGATGATCCGCTTTTTGTACTTCACGCACTTGCGGACCGTCTCGAGGTTGGACTCGAAATCGAGCTCGAACACCCGCAGCGGGTCCTTGACGTACTGCGCGGGGTTGGCGATGGCGACGAGCGGCAGCACCGCGTCGCACTTCTTCACGTGGTACTCGATCCACTCGCGCGAGATGGTGACGTCGCCCTCGACGAACTTGAAGCGGGG
>DATJUU010000089.1:0-8894 GCA_035502155.1 Opitutaceae bacterium | reverse complement strand
CACCCCCCGCCGCCCGAAGCCGCCCGCCGCGCGCGGCGTCGTCGTGGTCGACGTCCGCGATCCCACCGACACCCCGCCCCCGCCGCCGGGCGACAAGCTGCCGGGGCGGCCGCGCACCGTCGACCTCGCGGTGCGGCTGCTCGACCAGAACGACCGGCAGGCCGCGGCCAACCGCGCGCGGCTGCGCCGCCAGGGCATCTGCACGCTCAACTTCGTCTCCTCCCCCGGCGCCGGCAAGACGACGCTGCTCGAGCGCACGCTCGACGCGCTCGCCGCCACCGTCCGCTGCGCCGTGCTGGTGGGCGACCTCGAGACCGACAACGACGCGCGGCGGCTCCGGCGCGAGGGGCTGCCGGTGGCGCAGATCACGACCGGCGGGACCTGCCACCTCGACGCCGCGATGATCGCGCGCGGGCTCGACGCGCTGCCGCTGGCGGGCGTGCGCCTGCTGTTCGTGGAAAACGTGGGCAACCTCGTCTGCCCGGCGTCGTTCGATCTCGGCGAGAACCGCCGCGTCACCCTGCTCTCGTGCACCGAGGGCGAGGACAAGCCGCTCAAGTATCCGCCGATCTTCACCAGCGCGCACGCCGTGATCCTGAACAAGATCGACGCGGCGGCGGCGCTGGGCTTCGACCGCGCCGCGGCGCTCGCCAACATCCGGCACGTGGCGCCCCAGGCCGCGGTGTTCGAACTCTCCGCCCGCACCGGCGAGGGCTTCGACGCCTGGCTGGCCTACCTGCGCGCGCTGCTTTGAGTCATGCCCCCGGCGGATGACGGCCCCGCTTCGCGCCCGGCGGATCTGCTGCTCGAGATCGAGGGCACGGTGCAGGGCGTCGGCTTCCGGCCGTTCGTCGCCCGCCTGGCCGCGCGCCTGGGTGTGCGCGGCTGGGTGCGCAACGACGCGCGCGGGGTCCTCATCCGCGCCGCCGGACCCGCCGGCCCCGTCGCGGCTCTGGCCGCCGCCCTGGCCACCGAGGCGCCGCCGGCCGCCCGCATCACGGCGCAGCGGCAGCGCCGGGCGGAGGAGGTGCCGGGGCTTCCGCCGGCGCCGGCCGGGGGTTTCCTCATCCTCGACAGCGCGGAGGCGGCCGAACCCACCGCGGCGGTCACGCCCGACCTCGCGCTCTGTCCCGACTGCCGGCGCGAACTGGCGACTCCCGGCGACCGCCGCCACGGCTATCCCTTCATCAACTGCACGAACTGCGGCCCGCGCTACTCGATCCTGCGCGCCCTGCCCTACGATCGCGAGCGCACCACGATGGCGGCGTTCCCAATGTGCCCCGCCTGCCGGCGCGAGTACGACGACCCGGCGGACCGGCGCTACCACGCCCAGCCCAACGCCTGCCCGGTCTGCGGCCCGCACGTCGAGTTGCAGGACGCGGCCGGCGCCACCCAGGCGACGCGCGGCGACGCGATCGCCGCCGCGGCGGAGGCGCTGCGCGGCGGGCGGATCGTCGCCGTCAAGGGGCTGGGCGGCTTCCACCTGATGGTGGACGCGGCGAACGAGGCCGCGGTGCGCGAATTGCGCCGGCGCAAGCACCGCGAGGAGAAGCCGCTTGCGGTCATGTTCCCCTCGCTCGCGGACCTCGAGCGCGCCGCCGAGGTCGACGCCGGGGACGCGCAATGGCTGACCTCGGCCGCGGCGCCCATCGTGCTCGTGCGGCGGCGCGCCGGGGCCGCCCTCGCGCCGGCCGTGGCGCCCGGCAATCCCTGGATCGGCGCGCTGCTGCCCTATACGCCGCTGCATGTGCTCCTGCTCGAGGCGGTCGGACGGCCGGTGGTCGCCACGAGCGGCAACCTGTCGGAGGAGCCGCTCTGCATCGACAACGAGGAGGCGCGACGGCGGCTGGGGACGATCGCCGACCTGTTCCTCGTCCACAACCGGCCGATCGCCCGGCCGGTCGACGACTCCGTGCTGCGCCGCGCCGCCGGCGGTCCGGTGGTGCTGCGACGCGCCCGCGGCTTCGCCCCGGCGCCGTTCGCCCTGCCGGCCGGCGCCGCGGATCCCGCCCCGCTGCTTTGTGTCGGCGGGCACATGAAGAACACGATCGCGCTCAACGCCGGCCCGCGGCTCGTGCTCGGCCCGCACATCGGCGACCTGTCCAATCCGGTTTCGATCGATGCGTTCCGCCAGGCGATCGCGCTGCTCGGTTCGCTCTATCCCGGCGCGCTGGCGCGGGTCGTCTGCGACCCCCATCCGGATTACGCGTCCACCCGGATCGCCCGCACGCTGGGCGTGCCGGTCGTGCCGGTGCAGCATCACCTCGCGCATATCCTCGCCGCGCTGGTCGATCACGGCGGCGGTCCCGAACGCGTGCTGGGCGTGGCGTGGGACGGGACGGGCTACGGGACGGACGGGACGATCTGGGGCGGCGAGTTCATCGCGGTCGACCGCGCGGCGCGGACGGCGCGGCGCGTCGGGCATCTGCGCCCGTTCCGGCTGCCGGGCGGCGAGGCCGCGGTGCGGGAGCCGCGGCGCAGCGCCCTCGGCCTGCTCCACGACCTGCTGGCCGGCGACGCGGCGCGCCTGCGGCCCCTGGCGGCGGCACTCGGGTTCCGCGAGAGCGAGACCACCGTGCTGCTCTCGCTGCTCGATCGCGGCACCCACGCACCGGTCACCACCAGCGTCGGACGCCTGTTCGACGGCGCGGCGGCGCTGCTGGGCCTGCGCGCCATCGCCACCTACGAGGGGCAGGCCGCGATGGAACTGGAATTCGCGGCCGATCCGGAACCGGACCGTGAGGCCGGGCCGATTCTTCCGGTCATCGCGGACACCGCCGGGACCTGGGTGGTGGACTGGCGCCCGCTGATCGCGTCGCTCGTGGATCCGGCGGCACGGGCCGCACCGGCGCCGGCGGCGGCACGCTTTCACGCCGCGTTGGCGCGGTGCGCAGTGGAGGTGGCGGCAAGAGCCGGCATCGATACCGTCGTGCTGAGCGGCGGCTGCTTCCAGAACGTGCGCCTCCTCGACGCGACGCGCAGCCGATTGGAGGCCGCCGGATTCCGGGTCCTCTGTCACCGCGAATTGCCCCCCAACGACGGCGGGTTGTGCGCCGGTCAGGCTCTCGGCGCCCTCTGGGGAATCGCGGCGGTGACAACGGCCAACGCCGCACCGGCGTAACTGCCTCTCGCCAAGGCGCTCCCGGACTCTGGCCGCACTGGTCGCAGCGCCGCGACTGAAGTCGTTAAGTAAATCTAATTATCCGAGTGGATTTTACACACTAAGTTATGTTTGGGTGGTGCTTGGATGGATTCGTTGGCGCACCGAAAGAGGCGAGTCGGCCCGATCGCAATGCCCTGACCAATGGCAACCCTGCCATGTTCATGGACATTGTGATCACAAGTTGCTTTATATCTTGAAGCATATTGAGTTCAGTGCGCCATCACGCCCCGAGGTGCGTACGGATTGGCGTTGATGATCGCCTGCATTCGGAATGCAATGGCGTGGGATTGGCGTGCTGATTTAGGGGATTCCGATAACTGATTTCGAGGACGGCTATCATTAGTCGTCGTTATTTAATTCGCGATTCCGCCGCGGAATGTTAGGTACGGTCCGAGGGGCCTTCGCCCTCCGCGGCAACCGCCGCCACCGCACACGTCCACCACCTACTGGTCCCGCTCTCGCCGCCGCACCCTCAAACCCCAGGACGCCGTCCCGATGATAGAGCTCAAACGAACGATCAAGTACGAATCCGACCGGGTCCCGGGCTTTGGCCACGAGGTGATGAGCGTGCCCGGCTGCGAGCAGCTCGAGACCTGCATCCAATGCGGGACCTGCTCGGGCCTCTGTCCGTTGAGCATCTTCATGGACTACACGCCGCGCCAGGTGATGGAGCTGACGCGCTCGGATTTCAAACAGGAGGTGCTCCGCAGCACCACCATCTGGCTCTGCGCCTCGTGCTACGCCTGCACGGTGGAGTGCCCGAAGCAGATCCGCATCACCGACATCATGTACGAGCTGAAGCAGCGGGCGATCCACGAGGGCATCTACCCGAAGCGGTTCCCGATCCCGGTGCTGGCGCAGGAATTCTACAAGATGTCCCACAAGCACGGCCGGGTGACCGAGAACTTCCTGGCCACGATCCTGTTTCTCAAGACCAACATTCTCGCCGCGATCGGCATGTGGCGCCTGGGGCTGAACCTGATCACCCACGGCCGGTTCCCCCTGAAAATGGAGGGCATCAAGCGCAAGGACGAGCTCGGGCGGATGATGGCCGTGGTGGACCAGCTTTCGATCGACAAGCTGACTGACCGGCGCCGCGCCCCCGCCGCCGGCGGCAACGGCCAAGGAGGACACTGAGCGATGAAATTCTCCTATTTTCCCGGCTGCTCCCTGAAGGGGACGGGGCGCGCCTACGAGGAGTCCCTCCTCCAGGTGCTCCAGGTGCTCGGCGTCGAGCTGGTTGAGCTCGAGGACTGGAACTGCTGCGGCGCGACGGCCTACATGGCGGTGGACGAGGTCAAGGCCTGCGTCATGGCCTCGCGCAACCTGGCCATTGCCGAGAAGACCGGCTGCAAACAGCTGCTCGCCCCCTGCAGCGCCTGCTATCTGGTCCTGAACAAGACCAAGCACTACCTCCACGAGTCGCCCTCGGTCGAAGCCGTCATCCAAAAAGCGCTCAAGGAGGGTCACCTCACCTACGGCGGCAACGTCCCCGTGCGCCATCCCCTCGACGTGCTGGTGAACGACATCGGCCTGCCGGAGATCAAGAAGCGCGTCGTCCGTCCCCTCAAGGGGCTGAAGGTCGCCGCGTACTACGGCTGCCAGATCGTGCGGCCCTACGCGGCGTTCGACGACCAGTACAACCCCACGACGATGGACCGGCTGCTGGAGGCGATCGGCTGCAAGCTCGTGCCCTACCCGCTCAAGACCCGCTGCTGCGGCGGCAGCCTCACCGGCACGCTGCCGGAGCCCGGCCTGCTCTGCTCCTACATCCTGCTCAAGGAGGCGATCAAGCGCGGCGCCGACGTCGTCTCGACCGTCTGCCCGCTCTGCCAGTTCAACCTCGACTGCTACCGGGACAAGATGGCCGGCCGCTGGGGCCACGAGATGATTCCCGATCCCGCGGACCGGAACAACCAGGTGCCGGTCGGCCCGCGGCTCGACATCCCGGTCGTCTACTTCACCCAGCTGCTCGGCCTGGCCTTCGGCCTGCCCGAGAAATCCCTCGGCCTCCAGCGCGGCTTCACGCCCCTGCGGCTGCCCCCCGTCCAGACCGCCGCCGCCTGAACGCCCCCGACTTTCCGCGCCCCATGGACCCTCGATTCGCAGACGTGCGCACCGGCTTCTACATCTGCCACTGCGGCCACAACATCGCCAGCATGGTGGACTGCCCGGCGGTCGCCCACTACGTCGCCCAGCTCCCCGGCGTGACCCTGTCCCGCGACTACAAGTACATGTGCTCGGACCCGGGCCAGGAGCTCATCCAGAAGGACATCAAGGAGCACAACCTGAACCGGGTGGTGGTGGCCTCCTGCTCGCCGCTGCTCCACGAGCGCACCTTCCGCAACGCCGTCGCCGCCGCGGGCCTGAATCCGTTCTTCTTCCACATGGTGAACGTCCGCGAGCACGACTCGTGGGTGCACACCGACCGCGCCGAGGCCACGGCCAAGGCGAAAGCCCTCGCCCGCGCCGCAATCGAGCGGGTGGCGCGCCACAAGGCGCTCGAGGTGAAGCAGGTCCCGATCCATCCCGACGTGCTGGTGGTCGGCGGCGGCATCGCCGGCATCCACGCCGCGCTGACCCTCGCCAACGCCGGCAAGAAGGTCTACCTCGTCGAGCGCGAGCCCTCGATCGGCGGGCACATGGCGAAGTTCGACAAGACCTTTCCGACGCTCGATTGCGCCGCCTGCATCCTGACGCCGAAGATGTCCGAGGTCGGCGCCCACGAGAACATCACGCTCTGGAGCTACTCCGAGGTGGTGAAGATGGACGGCTACGTGGGCAACTACTCCGTCACCATCAAGCGCAAGCCGCGCTACGTGAACGAGGACCTCTGCACGGGCTGCCAGGAGTGCATCGCCCACTGCGTCTACAAGGAGCCGAAGTTCGCCGACGAATTCAACGAGGGTCTCGGCCGGCGCAAGCCGGTCTACATCCCGTTCCCGCAGGCCACGCCCCAGGTGACGCTGATCGATCCCGAGGTCTGCCTGAACTTCAAGCGCGGCGTCGTGACCGGCAAGTGCAAGCAGACCTGCGTCGAGGCCTGCGGCGAGAAGCAGGCGATCGACTTCACCCAGAAGGAGGAGCTCAGGGAGATCAAGGTCGGCACGATCATCGTCGCCACCGGCTTCCAGACCTTCGACGTCCGCCGGACGCCCCAGTACGGCTACGGCCGGTACCCCAACGTCTACACCGCGCTCGAGGTCGAGCGCCTGGTCAACGCCTCCGGCCCCACCGCGGGCGACGTGGTGCTGCGCGACGGCCGCCGCCCGAAGGCCATCGGCATCATCCACTGCGTCGGCTCGCGCGACCGCAAGACCAACCGCTGGTGCTCGCGGGTGTGCTGCATGTACTCGATGAAACTCGCCCACCTGCTGAAGGAGCACACCGAGGCGGAGATCTACAATTTCTACATCGACATCCGCGCGCCGGGCAAGGGCTACGAGGAGTTCTACGACAAGCTGCTCGACGAGGGCGTGCACTTCATCCGCGGGCGCGTCGGCGAGGTCACCGACTGGGCCTTCATCCCCGAGGAGGAGGGCAAGCTGATCATCCGGGTGGAGGACACGCTCGCCGGCGTGGTCCGCCGCGTGCCCGTCGACATGGTCGTGCTCGCCACCGGGCTGGAGCCGCACGGCGACGCGCAGGACGTGCGCCGCCTCTTCAACATGAGCTGCGGGTCGGAGGGCTTCTTCCTCGAGCGGCACCCGAAGCTCGCCCCGGTCAACACCTTCACCGACGGCATCTTCATCGCCGGCTGCGCCCAGGGACCGCGCGACATCCCCGACACGGTCGCGCAGGCCGGAGCCGCGGCCGCCGAGGCGCTCGTGCTGATCGACAAGGGCCACATCGAGCAGGAGCCCAACACGGCGCACGTGCTCGACGACTGCTGCGGGTGCAAATCGTGCCTGCCGCTCTGCCCGTACACCGCCATCACCTTCGACGAGGCCACGAAGAAGGCCGTGATCAACGAGGCGCTGTGCAAGGGCTGCGGCACCTGCGTCGGCGCCTGCCCGTCGGGCTCGATCACGCAGAACCTGTTCGAGGACGAAGAAGTCTTCAGCGAAATCGAGGGAGTGCTCGCCCATGACTAAGGAATGGAGTCCGCGGATCGTCGCGTTCTTCTGCAATTGGTGCACCTACACCGCGGCGGACCTCGCCGGCGTGTCGCGCCTGAAGTACGCGGCCAACGTGCGCGTCATCCGCCTGATGTGCTCGGGCCGGGTGGACCCGCAGTTCATCCTCGACGCGCTCCGGCGCGGCGCCGACGGCGTGCTCATCGGCGGGTGCCACCCCGGCGACTGCCACTACGTCGAGGGCAACTACAAGATGCTGCGCCGCTTCCAGCTCCTGCAGCGGATGCTGCGCGACCTCGGGATCGACGAGCGCCGCGTGCGGCTCGAGTGGATCTCGGCCGCCGAGGGCGAAAAGGTGAAGACCGTGATCAATGACATGACCGCCCAGATCAAGGCGCTCGGGCCGCTCGCCGTGCCCGGGCAATTCGCCGAGTGGGACGCGGAGGTCGGCGCACTCGCCCATGAGCTGCGCAAGGCGGACACGGCGGATGCGACTCCGACGGAGGTGGCCCATGCCTAAGCCCAAGGTTGCGTTCTACTGGTGCGCCTCGTGCGGCGGGTGCGAGGAGACCGTGGTCGACCTGGCCGAGGACATCCTCGGGGTCGTCGAGAAGGTCGATATCGTGCTCTGGCCGGTGGCGATGGACTTCAAGTACAGGGACGTCGAGGCGCTGCCCGACAAGTCGATCGTCGCCACACTGCTCAACGGCGCCATCCGCTCATCGGAGCAGGAGGAAATGGCCGTGCTGTTGCGCCGCAAGAGCCAGTACCTGATCGCGTACGGCTCCTGCGCGCACCTCGGCGGCATTCCGGCGCTGGCGAACCAGTTCGAGCGCGAGGCGATCCTCAAGTTCAACTACGAGGACGCGCCGTCGGTGGTCAACGAGGCCCGGACGCGCCCCCAGCTGGTGTTCGAGGAGAACGGCCGCCGGCCGCACCTGCCGGAGCTGCGCGAGCGCGTGCGCGCCCTCGACCAAGTGGTGGACGTGGACTTCTACATTCCCGGCTGCCCGCCGACCCCCAACCTGACCAAGTCGGCGTTCGAGGCCCTGCTCAGCGGGCGGCTGCCGCCCAAGGGTTCGGTCCTCGCGCCCGACACGGCGCTGTGCGAGGAATGCGAGCGCAAGGCGAGCAAGCCCGCCGACGTCGCTTTCGTCGAGTTCAAGCGCTCCCACCAGAAGCTCATCGATCCGGCCAAGTGCATGCTCGCCCAGGGCGTCGTGTGCATGGGCCCAGCGACGCGCAGCGGCTGCGGCGCGCAGTGCGTCAACGGCAACATGCCCTGCACCGGCTGCTTCGGTCCGACCTCCCGCGTGCGCGATCAGGGCGCGAAGATCCTTTCGTCGCTCTGTTCCAACATCGCCGCCAAGGACGAGGAGGGCATCAACCAGACGCTCGCCGGCATCCCCGATCCGGTGGGCACCTTCTACCGGTACGGGATGGCGAAGAGCCTCCTGAGGGGAAAAGTTTCAAGTTCCAAGTGACAAGCACCGCGAGCGGCCGACGGCCGCTCGCGGACCACAAGACCACGGACCACAGGACCGCTCAAAGATGATTCATCCGTCCGCCAGTCCCGTGGTCCGTGGCCCCATGGTCCGGTGGTCCTCTAACTGTTAACCGCCATGCAAGACGCCGTAAAACAAGCTTTCAACGAA
>DATJUU010000088.1:0-4682 GCA_035502155.1 Opitutaceae bacterium | reverse complement strand
GACGCCTATCGCCTCCTTGGGCGGGCGTTCTTTGTCGCCGCCCGGGTCACCGCCGCCAACGTCGACGAGCTGACGCCCGGCCTGACGTCGCCGGAGCAGGGTCCGGCTGTCCGCTGCTATCGCGGCCTGTTGCTCCAACGGCTGGGGCGGCTCGACGAGGCGCTGGCGGACTACCAGCTCGTGCAGGCGGCGCCGGAGGCGGACGGACGAATCCAGCGCCTGGCCAAGGTGCAGGCCGAAAGCATCCGCTTTGAACGAGTGCGGATCGACGTCGAGCAGAAGACCAAGGCCGGCGATTATGCCGCCGCGTTCCGGTTGCTGGAGGCGGTGCCGGCGGCCGATCTCGAGCGCGCCACCGTCACCCGCTACCAGGGTCTGCGCTCCTCCGTCGAGGAGAAGGCGGCCTACACTGAGGTGTTGCGGCGCTTCAACGCCGGGCAGGCGGCGGAGGTCCAGCAGGCCGCCGGGGATTTTCTCCAGAAGTTTCCCAAGAGCCCGCTGGCGAAGAAGGTCCGGGACCTGCAGGCGGCGCCGCTGCCGACGCCGCCCGCGCCGGGCGCCTGAACTCAGGTCGTGCGGCCGCTTCAGTCGGCCGACGGCAGCAGGCGCCGGGGGAACGAGAACTCGTAGGTGCCCGCCGGGAGCTCGCGCGTGAACTCCGCCGGATCGGCCGCCGCCGGGGCCGGTGATCCGCCGGAGGACCGCACCTCCGCGGCGGCCACCGGCAATGTCACCACCGCCGAGCTGTTCGGCGGGATGGTCACCCGGTAGACCATCCGGTCGCCGTCCGCGTGCCAGGCGGAGGCGATCCTGCCGTAGGGCGAATCGAGCGTCGCCTGCACCGCGGTCAGCCGGGAGGTGAACTCGGGCTGCAACGCGAACCGCTTGTAGCCGGGGCTGGCCTCGTCGAGCCGGATGCCGGCGGCGCCGGTGTACAGCCACGCGCCGACGGACCCGAGCGAATAGTGGTTGAACGAGTTCATCGCCGGATCCTCGAAGCCGCGCTCCGGGGTCCAGCCGTCCCACCGCTCCCAGATCGTTGTCGCGCCGTTGCGCACCGAGAACAGCCACGACGGATAGGTGTCGGTCAGCAGCAGCCGCCAGGCGAGATCCGGACGCCCGATCTGCGTGAGCGTCGGGCAGATCAGGCCGACGCCGACGAAGCCGGTGGTGAGGTGCCCGTTCTGCTCGACGTCCTCCGCAAGGCGCCGGGCGATCACCGGGCGCAGCGCCGCGGGCACCAAGTCGAACTGCAGCGCGAGGATGTAGGCGGTCTGCGTGTTGCCGAACCGCTCGCCGGGCTTCGGCGGCGGCGCGCTGGGGGGCCGGAAGAAGGGACGGGAAGTCGAGGTGATCGAGCCGTCGGGACCGACGAAAGCCTGGTCGAAAGCCGCCACGACTTCGTGGAAGAGATGATCGTATTTCGCCGCGTCGTCCGCGCGCCCGAGGATCCGGGCCGTCTCCGCCGCCAGGTGCGCGGAGTGGGCGAAATAGGCGGTGTCGACGATATCGGTCGGCGTGAACTTCGGCGCCAGGTGGTCGCCGACGCCGCCGGTGAGGATCAGGTTTTTCGCCGTGCGCTCGCAGTAGTCCACCCATGCGGTCATGTGGGCATAATGGTCCCGCAGGAACGCCGGGTCGTCGTAGCTCGCGTACATCGCCCAGGGGATGAGCACCCCGGCGTCGGCCCACACCGGCCAGCCCGGCTGCGGCGCCGCCACCCGCGGTGAGAAGTTGGCGAAGTCGCCGCGCTCCGTCTGCGCGTCGTCGACGTCGACCAGCCACTTGGTGAAAAAGGCCGCGACGTCCGCGTTGCGCGCCGCGGTCGGCGCGAAGACCTGCGCGTCGCCCATCCAGCCCATGCGCTCGTCGCGCTGCGGGCAGTCGGTGGGCACGCTGAGGAAGTTGCCGCGCTGGCTCCAGACGATGTTCTCATAGAGCCGGTTGAGGTCCGGATCGGAGCACTCGAACGTGCCGGTACGCGGCGTATCCGAGCCGACCACGATCCCGCGCAGGTCGTCCGGTGCGAGGTCGCCCGGATAACCGCCCACCTCGACGTAGCGGAAGCCGTGGAACGTGAAGTGCGGCTCGAAGGTCTCGCGCCCGCCGCCGCCCAACACGAATTCGTCGGTCGCCAGCGCCGGCCGCAGGTTGACGGTGTAGAGCGAGCCGTCGGCGTTGAGCATTTCGCCATGGCGCACCGTGATGATGGTCCCGGCGGGGCCGCGCGCGGTCAGGCGCACATGGCCGACCATGTTCTGGCCGAAATCCACGATCCATTTGTCGCCGAACCGGGTGATTTTTTGCGGCGCCCGCTCGGCCAGCCGCCGCACCGGCGGCCCCAGCTGCGGCACCAGCGCCACCGGGTGTTGCTCGACCACGGGCGCCGCCCAGCCGGTCGCCGGGTCCGCCGGCGTGCTCCAGCCCGCGTCCGCCTTCCGGGCGTCGATCACCTCGCCCCACTGCTCGTCCGAGCCGACGATCGCCCCGGCGCCGGCCTGCCACGAGGCGTCCGTCGGGATGACCTCGGTGGAGCCATCGGCGCAGGTGATTTCCAGCTGGGCGTTGAACACCGGGCGGCGGCCATACTGCGCCGGTCCCATCCAGCCGAGCCGGCCCGCGTACCAGCCGTCGCCCAAGACGGCGCCGACGGTGTTCCGGCCCGGCGCGAGCAGCGCCGTGACGTCGTATGTCTGCACCATCACGCGCTTGGTGTAATCGGTCCAGCCGGGCGCGAGGAGGTCGTTGCCCACCCGCCGGCCGTTGATCGACACCTCGTACACCCCGAGCGCGGTGGCGTAGAGCCGCACCTTCGCCACCGGGCCGCGGGTGACAAACGTCTTCCGGAGGTAGCGCCCCGGGCCAATCGTGTCGTCCGTGTACTCCGACGGGTGGTCGGCATAACGGCCGATCACCGTGGCCGCCGGCCAACTCGAGACGTCGAACGCCGGCTGATGCCAGTCACCGGTCGGCGAGACCGCGGCCTTCCAGGAGCCGTCGGTGCTGACGCTCACCTTGCGCCCGTCCGCCAGTTCGATGCTGCCATGCGCCGCGATGGCGTTCCGGCCCGCCGCGGCGGCGTCGCGGCGGACGGCGCCGCGCACCGGTGCCGAGGCGATGGCGATGACGTTGCGCCCCGACCGCAGCTCGGCGCGGACGTCGGCGCGCAGCGGCGCGGTGCGGCTGCTCGATCCCTGCTGCGTGGGCCGGCCGTTGACCCAGAGCGTGATCAGCCCGTCGGCGGCGACGTCGATCTGCGCGCGGCGCACGGTCGCGCCGAACGGCAATTCCAGTTCATCGCGGACCGCGGCGGACTGGGCGGCGGTCGAGCCGGCGTTGATCCAGGACGCGTCGGCCAGCGCCACGGCCTCGACGTCGTATCGCGCCAGGTCGGCCGTGATCCACTCGCCCTTCCACTCCGCGGCGGGATCGAGGAGCCCGAGCTCAAACGTTTCCGCCCCGCTCCACGGCGTGGCCACGCCGTCCTTGTCCCAGATTCTCGCCCGCCAGAAAACCTGCGCGCGCGAGC
Source organism: Opitutaceae bacterium (assembly GCA_035502155.1). Lineage (GTDB taxonomy): Bacteria > Verrucomicrobiota > Verrucomicrobiia > Opitutales > Opitutaceae > Fen-1467. Next base: position 1,153 of record DATJUU010000088.1, on the reverse strand, counting down.
CGAGCGGCCGGCCGCCCCACGGCACGAGCACGGACTGGTCGGAGGCGACCCTGCCCGAATCCCAGAGATCGGCCCGGCCTGCCGCCAAGGCGGCCCGCGACGAGGCCGCCTGAATCTGCCAGGCGATCTGGACCTCGCCCGGGCGATCCGACTGCAGCTTCCAGGAGAGGCGCGGCTGGCGCACGCCGATGCCGATCGGGTTGGTCAGGTGCTCGCAGGTGAGCGCGTCGAGGCGCACGGGCGAAAGCGGTTGGGCGCTGAGCGGGCCGGTCGCGGCCAGCGCAAACAGGAGGGAAACGAGGGAACGTCGCAGGTGAGGGGGCATGATGGCAATGAGCCCTCGGGCTGGCACCGGCCGGGCGGGACGACAGTCGGAAGGATCGGCCAGCCCGGCTCGGGCGTCAAGGCACCGGCCCATCTCCCGGCAGCGCCGCCGTCCACTCCCGCACGAGTTCCGCCTCTTTGAGCTCGGCGACACTCGTCGCGTCGCCGAATTGGGGCATCGCGGCCGGCGCCAGGAAGATTCTGCGGTCCGGACCCTCGACCGCGTCGCGGCGCAGCGGAAGGATCTCGATCTCCAATTCGCCGCGCGTGACTTCGGGTGCGTAGCGCCACAAGCCGATGTCCATCGGCCGGCCGTTGTAGAAGTCGTCGTCAATCAGGCGGCCGTTGAGGGTGACGCGGGCGACGTCGCCCACGTAATGGAGGCGCAGGATCGGGCGGGCCCGCATGTCCAGATCCGCCGGCACGGGGATGCGCCACACCGCGGCCTGCTGGAAGTCGGCGTCGGTCGGTTCCGCCGCGACCGGCTGGCCCGCCCGACCCAGCGGGATCACGCGCGGCGGGCCGGCCTTCCGAATCTGGACCTGCGGGAAGGAGGCTTGGTCCTTCAACGTCGGGAGCGGCGACGGCAGGCAATTGGTGAACACACCGTCGATGCCGGTGCCCCCTAAACCGGCCGGGGTCGGACAGACGCCCACCTGGAGCAGCGACGGATCCTCCGCCGTCAGCCGCACTGCTCCGCCGTCAAACACGAGGCCGGCGCCGGTCAGAAACGCGCGCTCGGCGCCGCGCCACGGGCCCTTCCACAGCGCCAGCGAGTCGGCGTCGTTCAGCAGCACGACGCGGACCGTGCCGCCGTCGGTGCCGGCGA
>DATJUU010000087.1:0-6980 GCA_035502155.1 Opitutaceae bacterium | reverse complement strand
CATCGGCCCCATGAGTCCCATGCTCACCCCGGCCAGCGTCAGCGCTGCGAGCGCGGCCTGGGCGGCGGAGAGCCGCGTGCCCAGCCAGAGCCACTCGATCAGCGCCGCCGCCACCGCCGAGCCGCACTGCACGATGAGCATCGCCAGGTTCGAGCCGATGCGCGGCAGGGCGTGAAACATGGTCAGGCCGCCGAGGCCGAACCCAACGGCGCCGCTGAGGAGGAACCACCCGAGCGCGCCGCCGCCGAAGCCCGCGCCCGCCGCGTGGGCCCAGGCGCCGAGCAGTGCCGCGGCGAGGAGCAGGCGCAGGAAGTTGCCGGTGGTGCCGCCGTAATGCAGCGCGGCCCGCCGGGCGCACACGGCGTTCCCGGCGAAAAACAGCGCGGTGAGGACGGCGCCGGTCACCGCTTGTAGAGCGGACGCGCGGTGTAGCGCGTGTGCAGCAGCTCGTGCGCCCGGGGACTCAGCGGGCGCTCGAGGAATTCGGCATAGAGGCGCTTGACCTCGGGATTCTCGTGGGAGAAGCGCAGGGCGCGGTCGCGGTCGAGCTGGTAGACGCCGGCCGCGCGCTTGGCGCGCACGTTGCCGTTGACGCCGAAGGGCTGGCCGCCGCCGCCGATGCACCCGCCGGGGCAGGCCATGACCTCGATGAAGTGGACCGGCGGCTCGGTGCCGGCGCGGCGCGCGGCGCGCACCTGCTCCAGCACGGTCTCGACGTTGGCCAGGCCGTGGGCGACGGCGACGCGGATGCGCGAGCCGTTGATCGCCACCTCGGCCTGTTTCACGCCCTGCAGGCCGCGCACCGGCTCGAATTCGACCGTTTCCAGGTTCTTGCCGGTGATCAGGAAATGGGCGGTGCGCAGCGCGGCCTCCATCACGCCGCCGGTCACGCCGAAAAGCATGCCCGCGCCGGTATAGTCGCCCAGGATGCTGTCCGCCTGGCCGTCCGGCAGGTTGAGGAAGTCGAGGCCCGACTGCTTGATCAGCCGCGCCAGCTCGCGCGTGGTGAGGGCGATGTCGACGTCGAGGTAGCCGGAGGCGTACATTTCGTGGGTCCGCTCCAGCTCGTACTTCTTCGCCGTGCAGGGCATGATCGAGACGACGTACATTTTCGCCGGGTCGATGGCCTGCTTCTTCGCGTAGTAGGTCTTGGCCAGCACGCCGAGCATCTGCTGCGGCGACTTGGCGGTGGAAAAATTGTCGATGAAGTCGTAGTGCAGCTTCTCCATGAAGTCCGTCCACGACGGGCAGCAGGAGGTGATGAGCGGCAGCGGGCCGCGGCCGTGGACGAAGCGTTCGATGAACTCGCTCGCCTCCTCCATGATGGTGACGTCAGCCGAGAAGTTGGTGTCGAACACCGCCTGGAAGCCGAGGCGGCGGAGGGCGGTGTAGATCTTGCCGGTGAGGTCGGTGCCCGGCGGCAGGCCGATGGCCTCGCCGAGGGCGACGCGGACCGAGGGCGCGATCTGGACCACGCAGTGCCTGGCCGGGTTGTGCAGCGCGTCCCAGACGGCGGCGGTCTCGTCGTTCTCGACGATCGCGCCGGTCGGGCAGTGGGCGGCGCACTGCCCGCACTTCACGCAGGGCGACTCGGCGAGGGTGATGTCGCCGGCCGGGGCCATGCGGGTGTTGATGCCGCGGTCGAGGAAGGAGAGCGCCCAGACGTCCTGCATCTCCTGGCAGACCTGCACGCAGCGGCCGCATTTGATGCACTTGGTGAATTCGAGGATGATCGAGCCGTTGGAGTTGTCCGGTTTGAGCTCCGGGACGCTGCGTTTGATGTTCTCGACCCGGATGCCGAAGTCGGCGGCGAGGGCCTGGAGTTCGCAGGTGCCGTTGCGACCGCAGGTGAGACAGCTGTTCGGATGGTTGGAGAGGATCAGCTCGAGCACGGTGCGGCGGACCTCGGTGAGCTCGCCGCTGTGGGTCGTGATCTGCATGCCCTCGGTCACCGGCGTGCAGCAGGCGCGCGTCATGCGGCCCTGGCCGGCGATCGAGACGATGCACAGGCCGCAGGCGGCCGTCGGCAGGAGGTCGTCGTTCTGGCAGAGCGTCGGAATCTTGACCTGCACCGAGCGCGCGGCCTCGAGGATCGTGGTGCCGGCGGGCACGGTGACGGGCAGCCCGTTGATCCGGACCGAGACGGGCGCCGCGGCCGGGGGCGGCGGGGCGGAAAGGGATTTGGCGGTGGCAACCATGGGAAGATCAGGCGCGGACGGGTTCGGGGGCCGGGGTTTCGGCGGGGCGGGTCTGCGCCATCTTGCGCGCGTAGGTGACGCCGCCCTCGAGGTAGGCCTTGAATTCGGATTCGAAGTGGCGCAGCGAGGTGAGCACCGGGTTGGGCGCGCCCTGGCCGAGGCCGCAGAGCGAGGCCTTCTGCATGGCCTTGCAGATCGCCCGGATGCGCTCGAGGTCGCCCGGCTCGCCGCGGCCGCGGGAGAGCCGGTTGAGGATCTGGAGCATCTGGTAGCCGCCGATGCGGCATGGCGCGCACTTGCCGCACGACTCGTCGACGCAGAAACGCAGGTAGAAGCGCGACACCTCGACCATCGAGTCGTCCTGGTCCATCACGATCATGCCGCCCGAGCCCATGATCGAGCCGAGCTGCTGCAGGGTCTCGTAGGTGACCTGGGTGTCGAGCAGGGGCTCGGGGATCACGCCGCCGGAGGGGCCGCCGGTCTGCACGGCCTTGATTTTCTTGCCGCCGGAGACGCCGCCGCACAGGTCGAAGACGGTTTCGCGCAGCGTGATGCCGAGGGGCACCTCGACGAGCTGGGCATGGCGAACCTTGCCGGTGACGGCGAAAACCTTGGTGCCGCGTGACTTTTCCGTGCCAAAGCCGGCGTACCACGCGCCGCCGCGGACGAGAATCTCGGGGACCGCGGCGAGCGTCTCGACGTTGTTGATCGCCGTCGGCTGGCCGAAGAGGCCGCGGACGGAGGGGTAGGGCGGCCGCGGGCTCGGGCTGCCGCGCTTGCCCTCGATCGAGGCGATGAGCGCGGTCTCCTCGCCGCAGACGAACGCGCCCGCGCCCAGGCGCACCTTGGCGTCGAAACAGAAGCCGGTGCCGAGGATGTTGTCGCCGAGCAGGCCCGCGGCGCGGGCGTCGGCGATGGCCTTTTCCACCCGGCGCACGGCCAGCGGGTATTCGGCGCGGATGTAAAAGTAGCCGCGCCGGGCGCCGATGGCGAAGGCGGCGATGATCATGCCCTCGAGCACGCTGTGCGGATCGCCCTCGAGCACGCTGCGATCCATGTAGGCGCCGGGGTCGCCCTCGTCACCATTGCAGATGATGTACCGCGGCTCGCGGTCCACCTCGGCCGTCAGCTTCCACTTCATCCAGGTGGGAAAGCCGGCGCCGCCGCGGCCGCGCAGCCCGCTGGTCTTCATCTCCCCGATGACCTCCGCGGGCTGCATCGCACCGAGCGCCTTGGCCAGGCCCTGGTAGACGCCGTGCTGCAGGCTGTTGGGCAGGCTTTCGGGATCGAGCACGCCGCAGTGGCGGAGCACGATGCGCATCTGCCGGTCGGGGGTCTTGTAGAGCAGGTTGTCGAGGACCTTCTTGCCGCGCAGCGTGGTGTCGACGATCTTGGCGATGTCGGCCGCCAGCACATTCACGTAGGTGACGCGCGAGGGCAGAAACTGCACCGCCACGCCCTTGTCGTACACGCCGAGGTCGAGGGCACGCACCACCTGCACCTTGTCCTGCAGGCCGCGGCGCTTGAGGTCCTCGACGAGCGAGAACTGGAAGAACTGGGTCTTGTCGCCGCCGTCGGCCGCCGTGTCCTTGACCAAAATGGCGGTGGTGGGGGCGTCGAGCACGAGGCCGCGGGCGCGGCTCGCGACGATGTGGTCGTCGAGCAGGCGGCGGGCGACGAGGTGGTCCCGGAGGATGAGCCCGGCCGCGGCGGCGTCGACCCCCCCGTAGACGACGGTGGGCATGCCCTGGCGGGCGACCTCGACCAGCGGGTCGGCGAACGAGTAGCCGAGGGTGCCGACCCGGCGCACCTCGAGCGGGAAACCGAGGGTGCCGGCGCCCTTTTCGAGCACGGCGCAGACTTCGTCGGCGCCGGCGGCGATGCCCCCCGTGTCCATGCTGACGCGGACCCAGTCGGGATTCGCGGCCGGGGCGGCGGGTTTCTGGAAATCGGCGAGCGTGAGCTTGGTCATGGCGTGGCCTTGGTCGGCTGGGCGGGAGTGAGGCGCTGGGTGACCTCGCCCGGTTTCACGCGGCCGTGGACTTTGCCGTCGACGACCATGGCCGGCGCCATGCCGCAGCAGCCGATGCAGCGGACGACGTCGAGGTGCCATTCGCGGTCGGGGGTGGTCTCACCCTCCTCGACCTTGAGCTGGTTCTTGGCCTCGGTGAGCAGGCCGGGCGCGCCCTTGAGGTAGCAGGCCGTGCCCATGCAGACCGCCAGGTTGTGGCGGCCGGGCGGCTTGAGCTGGAAGTAGTGGTAGAAGGTGATGACCTCGTAGATCCGGGCCAGGCCGATATCGAGGGCGTGGGCCACCTCCATCGCCACCTCGCGCGGCACGTAGCCGTGCTGGTTCTGGATCTCGTGCAGGATGAGGATCAGGCTGCCTTCCTCGCCCTTCCACTTGGCGACGAGCGCGTCGACCTCCTTGCGCACGTTGCTGCCGACCTTGCTTTGCAGCTGGCGCAGCCGCTCGAGCTTCACCTCGAGGGCGCGCGAGATCTCCTCGGCGAGGTTGCGGGGGATGAAGCCCTGCCGGCTTTCGAGCTCGGTGAGCGAATCCAGCAGGTCGGCTTCTTCATCCTTCCACGCCTTCAGGCGGTCGGGCAGGGGGATGGTGGCGGTTTCGTGAGCTGGCATTGGATAAAGGGGGAGGTCCCACAGGCTATCGGTCGCCGAATCGACCTATCAAGCTGCCTAACTCTGTGCCGGCGAAGAATCAGTTGCGCGAATGCCAGCCATCACCGCCGGCGGCCCGTTGTCCAAGTTGCTCCGGGGTTGAATTATCCGCAGCTTTCCGGCACGGTGGCGGGCACTCGAACGGCCCCCATGCACCGCGCGCCCCTCCCTGTTTTGACCCGGATCGCCGTCTTGGGCGCGATTACCGCCTTGGTGCCCGCCGCCGCGGCGGATTTCATGCCCGCGATCGTTTACGACTTCGGCGGCAAATTCGACCGCTCCTTCAACCAGTCCGCCAGCGTGGGGGTGGAGCGCTTCAGGAAGGAGACCGGCATCCCGGTGCGCGAGTTCGAGATCACCAACGCCGCGCAGCGGGAGCAGATCATGACCCAGCTGGCCCGACGGGGGGCCACGATCATCGTCGCGGTCGGCTTCACCCAGGCCTCGGCGGTCCAGGACGTGGCGCAGCGGTTCCCCGCGGTGAAATTCACCCTCATCGACGGCACCGTCGACCTGCCCAACGTCCAGTCGGTGAACTTTCGCGAGCAGGAGTCGTCCTTCCTCTGCGGCGTGGTCGCGGCGATGGCCTCGAAGACCGGCAAAATCGGCTTCGTCGGCGGGATGGACATCCCGCTGATCCGCAAGTTCGCCCTCGGCTACCGCGCCGGCGCCACGTACGTGAACCCGAAGATCGAGATCTTCGAGAACATGACCGGCACGACGCCCGCCGCCTGGGGCGACCCGACCAAGGGCGCCGAACTGGCGCGCAGCCAGTTCGGGCGCGGCGCCGATGTCATCTTCCACGCCGCCGGGGCGACCGGCATCGGCGTGATGCAGGCCGCGGCCGACGAGGGCAAACTCAGCATCGGCTGCGACAGCGACCAGAATTACCTCCACCCGGGCAGCGTGCTCACCTCGGCGGTCAAGCGCGTCGATGTCGCCGTCTACCGCGCCTTCACCGGCGCGCGCAACGGCACCTGGCGCGGCGGCCACGAGGACCTCGGCCTGGCGGAGGAGGGCGTCGACTGGGCGCTCGACGAGTACAACCGCAAGCTCATCACCCCGGCGATGGAACAGCGCGTCGACCGGGCGCGCGCCGACATCATCAGCGGCCGGCTGAAGGTGCCCGAGTACAAGGTGCAATGAGCGCCGAGCATGCGGAGCGTCCGGCCCGGCCGGCCGATCCGGGACGGGCGCCGCCCCCGGCGCTGGAGCTGCGCGGCATCGACAAGCGCTTCGGCGCGGTGCACGCCAACCGCGCGGTGTCCCTGGCCGTCGCCCCCGGCTCCGTCCACGGCCTGATCGGCGAGAACGGCGCCGGCAAGTCGACGCTGATGAACATCGTCTACGGCTACCACCGGGCCGACACCGGCGAGGTTTGGGTGCACGGCCGCCGGGTGGACATCCACCGGCCGCACGACGCCCTCGCCGCGGGCATCGGCATGGTCCACCAGCACTTTATGCTCGTGGACAACCTCACCGTGCTGGAGAACGTCATCCTCGGCGCCGAGGGCGGGCGGCGGCTGGCGGACGGGCTGGCCCGGGCCCGGACCGAGCTCGAGCGCCTGGCGCGGGAGCACGGCCTTGTCGTGCCGCTCGATGCGCCCGTCGAGCACCTGCCGGTGGGCGTGCAGCAGCGGGTGGAGATCCTCAAGGCGCTCTACCGCGGGGCTGAGATCCTGATTCTCGACGAGCCGACCGCCGTGCTCACGCCGCAGGAGACCGCCCAGCTGTTCGGCCTGCTGGCCCGGCTGCGCGACCAGGGCAAGACGGTCATCCTCGTCACGCACAAGCTGCGGGAGATCATGGCCGTCACCGACCGCGTCACGGTCATGCGCCAGGGCGCGGTGGTGCACGAGACCGCGACACGCGCCACGTCCGAGGCGGAGCTGGCCGAGAAGATGGTCGGCCGGGCCGTGCTGCTCACGGTGGAGAAGGCGCCGGCGCGCCCCGGCGGGGTGCTGCTGGCGGTGCGGGACCTGGAGGTGCGCGACCGCTTCGGCGTGCTCCGCGTGCGGCGCGCGAGCTTCGAGTTGCGCGCCGGCGAGATCCTCGGGATCGCCGGCGTGGCCGGCAACGGCCAGACGGAGCTGCTCGAGGCCC
>DATJUU010000086.1:0-14644 GCA_035502155.1 Opitutaceae bacterium | reverse complement strand
AGCGCTCCGCCTGGTTTCGCCCGCGGCGCCTTAACTGCGCTGGAAAAACGCCGCCGTCGGCTGATGGGCTCCCTTGCCCAGGCGCTTGACGCAGTCCCAGCCGGGCGGCGCCAGCATTGTTTCCCCGGGCATCTCGAAGATGATGACCGCCCCGGGATTCGCCGCGAGCGCGGGCGTCAGCCAGGCGAACAGCCGGGGCGCCGCCTCCGCGACGAGTTCGAACGGCGGATCGATGAACACGAGGTCCGCCACCTCGCCGGTCGGCGGGCACCACGTGAGCGCATCGGCCGTCACGACCTGGGCGGCATTCACGTTCTGGCCGAGGCATCGGGATACGGCCTCGATATTGCGCCGCACGCAGGCGGCGGACGGCGCATGGCGCTCGACGAACACGCCGCCGCGCGCGCCCCGGCTCAGCGCCTCCAGCCCGTACGCCCCGCTGCCGGCGAACAGGTCCCAGAACCAAGCGCCCGCCACGCGCGCACCCAGGCTCGAGAACACCGCCTGGCGCAGTCCATCGGTGGCCGGCCGCACGGCGCCGCCCTTGGGCACCGCCAGCGGAATGCCCCGCGCGACTCCGCCACTTATGCGCACGTCGTCCCTCCCGGATGCGCCATCTTGCGCCCGGCGCCGGCCCCGGCCGGCGTCAGATGGCGCCGGTCCGCCCCGCGGCAGGACAACGGCTTCGGCGGAACCCCGCCATCATTTGCCGGTAATAACATAGAAATTGCACGTAACGAACGGACTGGTAATTAGACAATCTTAAACGCGCTGGATCAGGTGGTTGCCGACTCGCCATCTTGTCGAGCGCCGCTTGCTGTGACCTATTTCTCCCAAGCTGCCAACCATGCGCGCCTTCCGGCCCATCGCCTGCCTCGTCCTCGCCGGCCTCATCGGGTCTTCGGCCGGGGCTGAGGAATCCAACTTCTGGCCGATCCGGGTCGACCAGAAGCCGGGCAGTGGCGGCACCACCGAGTCGTGGCAGGGGGGCGGACCGCTCTTCTTCGGCCAGTGGTCGGCCGACGGCAGCAGCGCCGGCGGCCTCCGGCCGCTCTATGTTTACCGGACCGATGCCGTCGGTCACGCCCGGGAAAGCGACTTCCTTTTCCCGCTGATCACCGACCGGGAAAACGACGTCTACCGCCGCTGGAGCCTGCTCAGCCTGATCAATGTTTACGGCCCAACAACGCCGGGCGCCGGCGGCGCGCGCCATTTCGATGTGTGGCCCGTCTACTTTTCCCGCGACACGGGCGCGGCGGCCAGCTCCTATCATGCCGTCTTCCCGCTTGCCGGCGCGGTGCGCGACCGCCTGGGGTACGACCGGTTTTCGTGGGTGCTGTTTCCGCTCTACGGCCGGTTTGAGAAACACGGAGCGGTCACGACGGACACGCCCTGGCCGTTCGTCAAATTCGTGCACGGTGGCGGCCACCACGGTTTCGAACTGTGGCCGCTGTTCGGCTGGCGCGGCCAGGCCGGGGTCTATCACGACCGGTATTTCCTGTGGCCGCTGATCTACCGCGACGAATCGCAACTGTCGTCGCCGACGCCGACGGTGTTGCTCGGGGTGCTGCCGTTCTATGCCCGCGACGAGGGCGCCGGGTTTCGCAGCGAGACCTACCTCTGGCCGTTTTTCGGCTACACCCATCACCAGGCGCCGGACCGTTATGACGAGACGCGCTGGTTCTGGCCGCTCCTGGTGCAGGGCCGCGGCGACGGCCGCCTCGTCAACCGCTGGGCGCCGCTCTACACGCACTCAAGTTACCACGGCGACGACAAGCGCTGGTGGCTGTGGCCGCTCTTCCGCCAGGAGCAGTGGAGCGAATCCGGCCTCACAGTGACCCGGTCGCAGGTGCTCTATTTCCTCTTCTGGTCGCAGCGGGAGCGCGCCCCGGCCCGCCCGGCGCGTCCGCCCGCCGAGAAGACGCACCTCTGGCCGCTGCTCAGCTACTGGGACAACGGCGCCGGGCAGCGCCAGTGCCAGGTGCTCAGCCCGTTCGAGGTGTTCTTTCCGACGAGCCAGCCGGTGCGCGACGCCTACTCGCCGTTGTTCGCCCTCCTGCGCTTCGACCAGCGCAGTCCCGGCGACACGCGCTGGTCGCTGCTGTGGGACGCCGTCACCTGGCGGCGCACGCCCACGGAGCGGGAGTTCCACCTCGGACCCCTCCTCGGCCTGGAGCGCGGCCCGCAGGCCGGCCGGGTGGCGCTGCTCGGCGGCCTGTGCGGCTTCCGGCGCGGCCAGGCGGGCGGCCCGTGGAAGCCGTTCCTGTTCGATTTTCTCCCCAAATCGGATAAGAAAACCGCACCGGCCGCGATGCCATGAAACAACTCACTGCCATTCTCGAGGCCATCGGCAGCACGGCCCTGCTGGCCGTCCGGGCGGCCCGCCATCTCCCCACGCTGCGGCGGCAGTTCCCGCGATTCATCGAACAGTGCTACCTGATCGGGTACACGACGATGCCGATCGTGACCATCCTCAGCTTCTTCATCGGCGCCGTGCTGGCGCTGCAAAGCGGCTACAGCATGGAGAACTACGGCGCCAAGCAGTTCATCGGCACGCTCGTGGGCCTGTCGATGGTGCGGGAGCTGGGCCCGGTGATGGTCGCGATCCTCCTCGCCGGCCGGGTGGGCTCGGCGATCACCGCGGAGCTCGCCTCGATGAAGGTCTACCAGGAGGTGGACGCCCTCGTGACCATGAACATCCCGCCCGAGCGCATGCTCGTGCTGCCCCGGCTGGCCGCGGTGCTGGTCATGATGCCGGTGCTGACCACGATCGGCAACCTCTGCGGGTGGTACGGCGGGGCCCTGGTCTGCAAGTACACCGCCTTCATCTCGATCGAACCCGACTCCTACTTTGCCACGCTCAAGCGCTACATGGAGGTGAAGGATGTCTGCGACGGCCTGATCAAGGCCGAGGTCTTCGGCTTCGCCATCGTGCTCGTCTGCTGCAACATCGGCCTCAACACCCGCGGCGGCCCGCGCGAGATTGGCGGGGCCGTCACCAAGGCGGTGGTCATCTCGCTCATCCTGATCCTGGTGCTGGATTACTTCGTCACCAAGGCCCTGATCTGACGCGCCATGACCTCCTCCCCCTCCACCTCCCCCTTCGCCGCCAAGACCTTCGGCGTCAAGATCGACCGGCTCACCAAGCGCTACAACGGCGTGGCTGTCCTCAAGGAGGTGAGCCTGGAGGTCCGGCCCGGCGAGATTTTCGTCATCATGGGTCCGAGCGGCTCCGGCAAGAGTGTCCTCCTGAAACACATTGCCGGCCTCGAACTGCCCACCAGCGGGCGGGTGCTCATCGGCGAGCATGACGCCGCGGACGCGCTCGCCGCCGCCCGTGTCCGTCTCGCCCTGGTTTTCCAGGCGGGGGCGCTGTTCAACTCCATGTCGGTCTACGACAACCTCGCGCTCTACCCGCGCGAACACCGCCTTTGCAACGAAGCGGGCATCCGCGAGCGCGTGATGCGGGTGCTGCAGATCCTCTCCCTGGAGAAGGCGGTCGCCAGGTTTCCCAGCGAGCTCTCCGGCGGCATGAAAAAGCGCGTCGCCATCGCGCGTGCCCTCGTCATGGAGCCGGAGCTGCTGCTCTACGACGAGCCGACCTCGGAGCTCGACCCGGTGATGTCCGCCACCATCGGCGAGATCATCGCCACGATGCGCCGGCACACGGCGGTCACCTCCATTGTCGTGACCCACGATCCGATCATCGCCCTGTCGATCGCCGACCGCATGGCCTTTCTCATGGACGGACGCATCCGCGCCACTGGCAAGCCCGGGGAATTCCAGCACCCCGCCGACCCGGCCATCGCCAACTTCCTCAATCCCACCATCGATCTGGAACACCCCCGCTTCAAACAACTGGAGACTGACAATGAATAACCGCATGCAAACCATCCGCGTCGGCCTGTTCTTCATCCTGGGCCTCGCACTCCTCTGGATCACCTTCGAATCGCTCAGCGGCGGCCGCGTGCTCCACGAAAAGGGCTACGCGCTCACCGCCCGGTTCGACAACCTGAAGGGCCTGCAGAAGGGCGACGACGTGCAGATCGCCGGGGTGCGGGTCGGCGCCGTGCGCACCACCCGGCTCATCGGCCGGCAGGCCGAAGCCGTGCTCATCATCGACCCCGGCGTGGAGATCGCCAGCGACGCCGTGGCCATGGTCGCCACCTCCAGCCTGCTCGGCACCAACCACCTCGAGATCACCGTCGGCACGCCGGGCGCGCAGCCCCTCGCCCCCGGCTCGGAGATCAAGACCCGGGACACGGTCGACATGAACGAGGTCATCGCCCGGCTCGGGTCCCTCGGCGACCGGATGGAACAGGTCGTCAACCAGATCGGCCAGACGCTCAACGGCGGCCAGGGCGGCAATCTCTTCACCAAGATCGACAAACTCGTCACCGACAACGGCCCGAAGCTCACGGCGACGATCTCCAACATCCAGACGATCACCGACAAGATCCGCAGCGGCGACGGCACGCTCGGCCGGCTGGTGAATGACCACCAGCTGCACGACGACCTGCTCGCCTCGGTCGACCAGCTCAAGGGCGCGGCGACCGACGCGCGCGCCATGGTCGACAACGCCCAGACGATCCTCAACCAGGTGAAGGCGGGCAAGGGCGCGCTCGGCGTCCTCCTCTACGACGAGCAGACGGGCGACCAGCTCAAGGCGACCGCCAAGAACCTCGAGGCGCTCTCGGTCAAGCTCAACAGCGACCAGAGCACCCTCGGCCACCTGATCAGCGACGATACCCTTTATCGCTCCGCCCAGGGCACCCTGCACAAGGTCGACCAGGCGATGGAGGGCCTGAACGACCAAGGCCCGATCACCGCCGTGGGTGTCGCGGCCAAATCGCTCTTCTGACCGGCCGGGCGGCGGGTCGCGCCCGCCGCCCGCGGCTCAAAATTCGCCAGGCTTCATCCCGAAGTAACCGGCCGCGTTGCGGTAGCAGATGTTCTCGACGAGTTCGCCCAGGGCCGCGCCGTCCGGCGGGATGAGCCCGGCCTTGATGTCGGCGCCGAGCAGCGCGCACAGCACGCGGCGGAAATACTCGTGCCGCACGTAGCTGAGGAAGCTCCGTGAGTCGGTGAGCATGCCGACGAAACGGCTGAGCAGACCCAGGTTGGACAGGGCGTTGAGCTGCCACTCCATGCCCTCGCGCTGGTCGAGGAACCACCAGCCGCTGCCGAACTGGACCTTGCCGATCACCGAGCCGTCCTGGAAGTTGCCGACCATCGTCGCGAACAGGTAGTTGTCGGCGGGATTGACGTTGTAGACGATGATCTTGGGGAGCTGGTTCTCGGCATCGAGGCGGTCGAGGTAGCGGGAGAGCGAGCGGGCCTGCGGGAAGTCGCCGATGGAGTCGACGCCGGCGTCGGCGCCGAGGCGTTTCATCAGCCGGCTGTTGTTGTTGCGGATCGCGCCAAGGTGCAGCTGCTTGGTCCAGCCGCGGGCGGCGTCGAGCCGGCCGAAGAACAGCATCAGGAACGAGGCGAACTTGGCCCACTGCTCCGGGGAGGCGGCGGTGCCGGCGCGCGCCTGGGCGAAGATCGCCGCGGCCTCGCGCTCGGTGCAGTCCTCGGCGGGCACGTACTCCATGCCGTGGTCGGAGAGCCGGCTGCCGTTCTGGTGGAAGAAATCGTGGCGCTGCTGGAGCGCGGCGAGGAAGCTGGCGAGGTCCTTGACCTCGAGGTTGGCGCGGGCGCCGAGCTTGTCGCACCAGGGGTTGAAGGCCGCCGGCTGGTTCACCCCGAGGGCCTTGTCCGGCCGGAAGGCGGGATAGACCCGGGTCTTGAGCTTTGATTTCCGGATCGCCTGGTGCGGCGCCAGGTCGTCGGCCGGGTCGTCGGTCGTGCACACCACCGCCACCTTGAACTTGGTGAGGATGCCGTGCACCGAGAGCGCGGGATCCTGCAGCTTCGCATTGGCCCGTTCCCAGATCTTCGGGGCGTTCTTTTCGTTGATCAGGAGGTCGATGCCGAAATAGCGCCGGAGCTCGAGGTGCGACCAGTGATGGAGCGGATTGCGCACCGTGAAGGGCACCGTCCGCGCGTACGCCAGGAACTTGTCGTAGTCGCTCGTGGTGCTGCCGGTGATCAGGTCCTCCGGCATGCCGTTGGCGCGCATGGCCCGCCACTTGTAGTGGTCGCCCGCCAGCCAGATTCGCGTCAGGTTCTCAAACCGGCGGTTGGCCGCGATTTCCTCGGGCGGGAGGTGGCAGTGGTAGTCGAAGATCGGCTGGCCGACCGCGTGATCGAAATAGAGCCGGCGCGCCCACGGCGTGGTGAGCAGGAAGTCGTCGGGTAGAAAGGTCTTGGGGGTGGCGGGCATGGCGGGGAGGGCTTACGAGACGAGGTGGCTCCGGAGGTAGTCGAAGCTGGATTTCAGGGAGGCGAAAGGATCACGCGGACACGTGTCCTGTTCAATAATAAACCAGGCGCAGCCGGACGCTTCCGCCTCGGCGATGATGCGCCGGAAGGGCAGTGTGCCCGCCCCGATCTCGCACCAGGTCGGCTTGCGCTCGCGGGTCATCGCGTAATCCTTGAGGTGGATGAACGGGAGCCGGCCCCGCAGCTTGCGGCACCATTCGACCGGGTCGCCACCGCCGTACTGGACCCAGTAGGTGTCGAGTTCGCCGGCGAGGTTCCCGGGGTCGGTATGGGCGAAGATGTAGTCGAGCACGGGCGCCCCCTCGAACTTCAGGAACTCGATGTCGTGGTTGTGGTAGCCGAGGATCAGGCCGGCGGCGCGGAACTTGGCCCCGGCGGCGTCCAGCTTGCGGACGAAGGCGCGGACCGTGTCCGCGTCACTGAAGTCGAGGCTTCCCGGGTACGGGTAGGCCGTGAGCCGGCAGCCGAGCTCCCGCAGGGTGGCGATGGCCTTCTCCGGTTCGTCGAGGATCACCCCCGACGGCTCGTGGGTGGCGCAGATCGTCAGCCCCTCGCCGGCCATGATCGCCACGATCTCCCGGTTGGGGATCGGCCCCAGGCCGCTGAGCTGCACCGCCTCGTAGCCGATCGCCCGGATCTTCCGGGCGGTCGCGGCCAGCGCGGCGGCGGTCTGGCAGAAGTCGCGCACGGTGTAGAGTTGGGCGGCAACCTGGTTGATTTTCATGAGGGGAGGACGGCGCCACCCCGCCGGGCCGGCGGGGCCGCCGCATTCAGCGACCGAATGATTTTGAGAAATCCTCCGCCGGCGGCGTGGATTCGGCGGCGGCCTTGGGGCGGGACTGTCTGACGTGCTGCCGCAACTGGCGGGCGTAGGCGCGGGCGTTGAGCGGCAGGTCGACCGTCTTGTCGCGCCAGGTCGACAGGAGCATCGCGTTGGCGAGCTCGACCGAATGGATGCCCTCCGCCGCGGGCGCGATCAGCGGCGTGCCGTCGAGGATGGCGGCGGTGAAATTCTGCAGGATCTCGAGGTGCTGGCCGCCGCGGTCGGCAGCCGCGATCACCGTCTCTGTCGTCTCGGGCCGGGCGAACGATTGCGGCGCCGCGCGGCTGAAGGCGGACATCGCCTCGGCATTGCGCCGGATTTCGATCCGGTCGCGCTCGTAAACAATCCGGCCGCCCTCGGCCGTGATCTCAAGGCGGCTGGTGCCGGGCGCCTCGCCGGTGGAGGCGATGAACACCGCGGTGGCGCCGTTGGGCAGCTCGAACCAGGCGGTGACGTCATCCTCGACTTCGATGTCGTGGTAGCGGCCGAAGCGGCAGAAGGCACGCACGAGTCGCGGCATCCCGAAGATCCACTGGAAGAGATCGAGATTGTGCGGGCACTGGTTGAGCAGCACGCCCCCACCCTCCCCGGCCCAGGTGGCGCGCCACCCGCCCGAGGCGTAGTAGGCCGCGGTGCGGAACCAGTCGGTGTTGATCCAGTTCACGCGGCGGATCTCGCCCAGGGCCCCGCCGCGGATCAGCCGGTGGATCTCGCGCCAGGCCGGGTCGGTGCGCTGGTTGAACATTGCCGCGAACACCTGCGCCGGATTCCGGTGCGCGGCAAGGAGCCGCTCGCCGTCGGCCTTGTGCACCGAGATCGGCTTCTCCACCAGCACGTGGAGGCCGGCCCGGAGCGCCGCGATGCCGATCGGGGTGTGCGCGTAGTGCGGCGTGGCGATGAGCACCGCGTCGATCCGCCCCGAGCGGAGCATGGCCGCGGCCGAGGGAAACGCCGGGACGCCGGCCGCCGCCGCGCACCGGGCCGGATTGGGATCGCTGACGGCGGTGAGCTCGAGGCGTGCGACGCGGCCCGCCAGGACGTGGCGGGCGTGCGTCGCCCCCATGTTGCCCATGCCCGCGATGCCGATCCGCACGCTGCCCATGGTGATACGGGGCCACACCCGGCGCGGGGCGCCCGGGTCAGACCTTCGGCCCCCGCTGCGCGGCGAACCGCGCCCGCAGCCGCAGGCCATTGAGGCGGATGAACCCCGCCGCGTCGTTCTGGTTGTAGGCGCTCTTCACGCCCTCCATCGACGCGATCTTTGGATCGTAGAGCGAATACCGCGACCGCCGGCCGCAGGTGATCACATTGCCCTTGTAGAGCTTGAGCCGCACGGTGCCCGTCACAAACCGCTGGCTCTCGTCCACGAGGGCCTGCAGGCACTCGCGCTCCGGCGCGAACCAGAAACCGTAATAGACCAGCTCCGCGTATTTCGGGATCAGCGAGTCGCGCAGGTGCATGACCTCGCGGTCGAGCGTCAGCGACTCGACCTGGCGGTGGCCGTGCATGAGGATGGTGCCGCCGGGCGTCTCGTACACACCGCGGGATTTCATGCCGACGAACCGGTTCTCCACCAGGTCCACGCGCCCGATCCCGTGGCGGCCGCCGAGGGCGTTGAGCGTCCGCAGCACGCCGGCCGGGGTCAGCCGGCGGCCGTTGACCGCCACGCAGTCTCCGCGCCGGAATTCCAGCTCGACATATTCGGGCCGGGCCGGGGCGTCCTCGGGCGCGACCGACAGCTTGAACATGCCCTTGTTGGCCCGGGTGGTCGGATCGAACCACGGGTCCTCGAGGATGCCCGCCTCGTAGGAGATGTGGAGGAGGTTGCGGTCCATCGAATACGGCTTCTTGAGCGACGCCTCGACCGGGATCCGGTGCTGGCGGCAATAGGCGATCATCTCGGCGCGGCCGGGAAATTGGGCGCGGAAGGCGTCGAGTTTCCACGGCGAGATCACCGCCAGCTGCGGCGCCAGGGCCATGTAGGTGAACTCGAACCGGCACTGGTCGTTGCCCTTGCCGGTCGCCCCGTGTGCGAGGGTGTCCGCCTTCTCCTTCTTCGCGACGGCGATCTGGGCCTTCGCGATCAGGGGCCGGGCGATCGAGGTGCCGAGATAATACTGGCCCTCGTACACCGCGTTGGCCCGGACCATCGGGTAAATGAAGTCGCGCGCGAACTCCTCGACCAGATCGAGCGTGTGATGGCGCGTCGCCCCCGTGCGCCGCGCCTTGGCACCCAAGCCCCGCAACTCTTCCTCCTGCCCGATGTCGGCCGAAAAGGTCACGATCTCCGCGTCGTAGGTCTCCTTCAACCACTTGACGATCACGGACGTGTCGAGCCCCCCGGAGTAAGCGAGGACGATTTTCATGGGGGGCCGAGTGTTGGCCAAAGCGGGGGGCGCGCAAAGAAAAAACTCGGCGCGGGTCTGGCGGTCTGCGACCGCGGGCCGGGCGCGAATGGGTCGCCGGCCCGTTTCGCCCGCGGCCGCCAGCCGTCCCTATTCATGGCTTTTTGACCCTAGGGTGTTTGCCCGGGTCCGCGCGGCCGGTTAGAAAGCAATCCTTCCCAGACCGGCCGGTCCACGTCAGGCTGATCCGCCCCCATGAAGCACCACCGCGCCCTGAAGTTGGGCCGTTCACTCCGGGGATTCACCCTCGTGGAGCTCATGATTGTGGTCGTCATCGTGGGGATCCTGGCGGCGATCGCCATCCCCACGATCGGGCGCGTGCGGCGCAATTCTCAAAACAGCCGGTTCGTCAACGACCTGCGCGCCTTCTCCCAGGCCTACGAGACCTACGCCATGAAGAACGGCACTTGGCCTCCCAACGGCAGCAGCGGCGTCGTGCCGACGGGTATGTCCGGCGAATTGCGCGACGCCAACTGGCAGGCGGTCACTTCCGTCGGCGGCCACTGGAATTGGGACTACAAGACGGGCGGCATCACCGCGGGCATCTCCGTGAGCGGCGTCACCGCCACCGACGTGCAGATGGCGCAGATTGATGCGAAGATCGACGACGGCAACCTCGCCACCGGCAATTTCATCAAGAACACCAACAAGTTCACCTACATCCTGCAGAAGTAGGCCGGCCCTCCGGCCGGACGGCGCCTCACCGGCGCGGCCGCGACCGCTCCGGTCGGGACTGCCGGGCGAGCGTGGCGACGATCGCCTTCTGCACGTGGAGGCGGTTCTCCGCCTGGTCGAAGACGATGGACCGTGGATTGTCCAGCACCGCTTGCTCGACCTCCTCGCCGGGGTGTGCCGGCAGGCAGTGCATGAACAGGGCGTCGGGCTTGGCCCGGGCGAACAGCCTCGCCGTGACCGCATACGGTCGCATCTGCAGCCGGCGCTCCCGGGCCTCGTCCTCCTGGCCCATGCTGGTCCACACATCGGTGTAGACAATGTCGGCGCCGGCGACGGCCGCTGCGGGATCGGTCGTGAAGCGGTACGCCGGCGCATACCCGCCGGCCCGGAGCAGCTCGGCGACGGCCGCGCCGGGCTCGAAGCCGGCCGGCCCCGCCAGCGCGATCTCCATGCCGAAGTGCGCCGCACCCAGGATCCAGGAATTGGCCATGTTGAAGCGCGTGTCGCCGAGGAAGGCGATCTTGCGCCCGCGCAGGGACGCCAGGAGGTTGCCGCGCGGGCCCGCCCAGCGCTCCGCCGCCGTGAAGGCGTCGGTGTAGAGCTGGCAGGGGTGCAGCAGGTCGGTGAGGGCGTTGATCACGGGGACGTTGCCGTGCCGGGCGAGCTCCTCCACGTCGGCCTGCGCATAGGTGCGCACGACCAGCCCGTGCACGAACCGCGAAAGGACGCGGGCGGTGTCGGCGATCGACTCGCTCCGGCCCAGGTGGAGGTCGTTCTTGTTCAGGAACAGGGGCCAGCCGCCGAGCTCATGAATCCCCACCTCGAACGAGACGCGCGTCCGCGTGCTGGCCTTGGCGAACACGAGCGCCCACGTCTGCCCCGCGAGCAGGGCGCGCCGGGCGCGCCGCGCGCGCTTGAACGTCCGGGCCAGCGCAAACACCTCCGCGGCCTCCGACGGCGTGAAGTCGGTCTCCTTGAGGAAGTGCTTCATGGGGAAAAACGGCGTTTGTACGCCCGGGCGGGGGGCCCGGCCAGACTAAATTTCGGCCGCCGGCCGGGGGCCGGACGCCCAGGCCTCAACGCTGCGCCTTCAGGACCCCGCGGATGATTTCGACCGACCGCTCCAGCTGGGGCCGCGCGGCGATCAGCGGCGGCAGCAGCCGGATCACCTGGTGGCCGGACAAGACCGTGAGCAGGCCCGCCTCGCGGAGCGCCGCCTGATAAGGCGCCGGTTCCGCGGCCATCTGCACGCCGACCATGTAACCCCGGCCCCGCACCCCCTTCACGTGCTTGGGAAAGTCGGCCGCCAGTTTCTCCAGCGCCTGCAGCCAGGGCCCGCTGTGGGTCGCCACGTTGGCCAGAAGCTTCTCCTCCTCGATCACATGCAGCACGGCCAGCGCCGCGGCACAGGCCAGCGGCGTGCCGCCGAAGGTCGTGCCGTGCGAGCCCGGCTGGAAATGATCGGCGGCGTTTTCCCGGATCCACACCGCCCCGATCGGGAAGCCGCCGCCCAGGCCCTTGGCCATGGCGACCGCGTCCGGCAGGATGCCGGCCTGCTCGAAGGCGAAGAAGCGGCCGGTCCGCCCGATGCCGCACTGCACCTCGTCGATCAGCAGCAGGAGGCCGTGCCGGTCGCAGAGCTGCCGCAGCCCGGCGAGGAACTCGTCGGTGCAGGGCTTGATCCCGCTTTCGCCCTGGATGGTCTCCACCAGGATCGCGCACGTCTGGTCGGTGACGAGGTTGGCGAAGCCCTGGAGGTCGTTCAGCCCGCCAAACACGAAGCCCGGCACCAGCGGCCGGAAGCCCTTCTGGATCTTTTCCTGCGGCGTCGCGCTCATGCTGCCGAAGGTGCGGCCGTGAAACGCATCCTTGGCGCCGATGATCTGGAAGCACTGGCCCTCCTTTCCGCCGGCCTTCTTCACGCCGTGCAGCCGCGCGAGCTTGATCAGCGCCTCGTTCGCCTCGGCGCCGCTGTTGCAAAAGAACGCCCGGCCGGGCCCGGCCCGCAGCACCAGCTGCCGCGCCAGCTCCGCCTGCAGCGGATGGCGGAAGAGGTTGCTGACGTGGATGAGCGTCCCGGCCTGGCGGCGCACCGCCTCGACCCAGACCGGATGGCAGTGGCCGAGCGCGCTCACGCCGATGCCCGAGGTGAAGTCGAGGTACTCGCGCCCCTGGTCATCCCAGACGGAACAGCCGCTGCCGCGCACGAGGGTCAGGGCGGGCCGGGCGTAATTCTTCACGACGAAAGCGTCATAGGCCTCGGCCGTGCTGGTGCGGGTGATGGTGCTTTGCATGGGAAAGATTCCGGCGGTTCGGGGTGCGGCGCCCCGGCCGCGGGCGGCGGCCGATCGGGCGCGGGCGGAGACTCGTTCAACCGTTGACGATTTCCGTCCCGATCCCCTGGTCGGTGAAAATCTCCAGGAGGAGGCTGTGGGCCAGGCGCCCGTCGATGAAATGGACGCGCTGCACACCCTCCTGCAGGGCGCGGATGGCGCTGGCGACCTTCGGCCGCATGCCCTTGTCGATGATGCCCTTCTTCTTCAGCTCGTCGACCTGGCTGATCTTCAGCGTGGAGATGAGCGAGGCGGGATCGGCGGGATTGCCGAGCAGCCCGGGGACGTCGCTCATGTAGACCAGCCGGCGCGCGCGCAGGGCGCTCGCCACCCGGCCGGCCACCAGATCGGCGTTCACGTTGTAGGGCTTGCCGTCGAACCCCTCGGCCACCGGCGAGATGACCGGGATGTTCCCCTCGGCGATCTCCTTCTTGATCAGCTTCACCTTCACCTCGGTGACCTCGCCGACGAACCCGAGGTCGACCGGCCGGCCCTCGTCGTCGACGGTCAGCTTCTCGCTCACCAGCACGGTGTCGCCCGGCATGCCCACGGGCCGGCCCTTCGCGCCGGCGATCGCGTCGCACACGGACCGGTTCACCACCTCGTTGAGCGTCGACTTCACCACCGCCATCGTCGCCTCGTCGGTCACGCGCATGCCGTTCACGAACGTCGGCGTCAGGCCCGAGGTCTCCATCGCCCGGGTGATCGCCTTGCCGCCGCCGTGCACGACGACGACGTTGATGCCGACCGCGGCGAGGAACGCCAGGTCGTAGGCGACCCGGGTCCGCACGGCCGCGTCGGGATCGTCCATGAAGCTCCCGCCGTATTTCACGACGAAGATCGCGCCATGGAAATCCTGGACGTAGGGCAGCGCCTCCAGCAGCACGCGCGCCTTGGCGGTGATTTCAGCGATATCCATCAGCGGGGGAACACGACACGGGCGCGCCCGCGGCGGGCGGAGGCCTCCGCCGCCGCGGCGGCGTCAAACGGGTTCAGGGTCGCGTTCACGTAAGCTTGAAAGATGGGGAGTGCATACAACAGATGCCGCCGGCATTTCCATCAAATTTTTTCCGGCCGCGCGGCGCGCGGTCGCCGCCCCGCCGCAGTTTCAGCTTCACACGCGCACCGGAGCGCCTCACTTGTCGTGGCGTGTCAAGCACCGCCCAAGTGTTTTCCTCCCGCGCCGTCCATCGCGCCTGGCTGGCCTCGCAGGCCGCGCTGCCCGCCGGTTTCCGCGTCGGCACCACGCGCCTCGCCTTCACGCCCGCCGAGGCGCCCAAGCCGGCGGAGATGACCGTCGCGCTCCTCGCGCTCGACCGGCCGACCGCCGATTTCGCGGCGGTCTTCACCCGCAACGCCTTCCCGGGCGCGCCCGTGCTCATCGGCCGCCGCCGCCTGGCGGAGCCGGCACTCGGCGCCGTCGTGATCAACAACAAGGTCTCCAACGTCTGCGCGCCGGACGGCGTCGAGGACGCGGAGCGGGTGTGCGCGGCCGCGGCGCGCCGGCTCGGCTGCCGCCCCGCCGAGGTCCTGCCCAGCTCCACCGGCGTGATCGGCTGGCGCCTGCCGGTCGACGCCATGGTCGCCGCGCTGCCCGCGGCGGTTGCGGCGCTCACCGCCGATTCCGCGCTGCCCGCCGCCGAGGGCATCGTCACCACCGACCGCTACCCCAAGGTGCGCGGCGCCACCCTCGCGGGCGGGCGGCTCGTCGGCATTGCCAAGGGCGCCGGGATGATCGAACCCAACCTGGCGACCATGCTCGTCTTCATCCTCACCGACCTGCGCGTGCCGCGCGCCGACCTGCGCGCGATGCTGGCGCGCGCGGTCGACGTCTCCTTCAACTGCATCTCCGTCGACAGCGACACCAGCACGTCGGATACGGTCATGGCGCTGTCCTCCGGCCGCCTCCCCTGCCCCGACCCGGCGGCGTTCGAGGCCGCGCTCACGACCCTGTGCCACGATCTGGCGGAGGACGTCGTGCGCAACGGCGAGGGTGTGCACCACGTGATGCGCGTGGAGGT
>DATJUU010000085.1:0-2703 GCA_035502155.1 Opitutaceae bacterium | reverse complement strand
GCGCCGGCCCCACCCGCGAGGAGCGCTCGCTGCGGCAGGAGCTGTACGACCTGCACGAAGTCGCCGCCGAGCACTTCCACCAGGCGTTCAAGGGCGCCGGCCCGGCCGGCGATTTCATGCGCGCCTATTGGACGGAGAAGCGCCGGTTCCCGCTCGAGCTGGCGGAGGACTTCAAGATCGGCGCGGTCGACGCCGCCGGCGGCGAACTCGCCGCCGCGCTCCTGCGGCGCAAGTACTCCCCCGAGGCCCTGCGCCAGTGCGGGCTGTTCTTCACCCCGCGTTCTGCTGACCAGCAGAACGGACCGGTGCTGGTGGGCGCGCTCAAGCCGCGGTTCCGCGGCCGGCTGATGATCCCGATCCGCGACCACCAGGGGCGCGTGGTCGCCTTCACCGCGCGACAGACCGAGCTCACGCCGGTCGACGACCCGGCGCGCGAGGCCAAGTACGTCAACTCGCCCGAGACGCCGATCTTCACCAAGGGCAACCTGCTCTTCAACCTCGACCGCGCGCGCAAGCATGTGGCGGAGGACCGGCCGTTCCTGATGGTCGAGGGCCAGCTCGACGCCCTGCGCTGCTGGCAGGTCGGCCTGACGACCGTCGTGGCCCCGCAGGGCACGGCGATCACCGAGACCCAGCTGGCGCGGCTGCGCGGCTACCAGCCGCAGGTCGAGTGCTTCCTCGACGGCGACGCCGCCGGGCAGAAGGCGGCGATGCGCCTGCTGCCGATGGCGCTCAAGGCCGGCCTCGAGGTGAAGTTCCTCGTGCTGGAGCCGGGCATGGATCCGGATGCGCTCTTCCGCGACCGCGGCCGGCCGGCCTATGATGAGGTCCGCGGCCGGGCCCTGTCGGTGATGGCCTTCGCCTGCCGCAGCCTCCTGCCCGACCCCGCGGCCGCCTCGCCGGACCAGAAGTCGCGGGCGGCGCAGGCCCTCTTCGCCCTCGTGATCAACAGCGAGTTCGAGGTCGCGCGGATGGAGTTCCTGGCCGAGTGCGCCGGGCACCTGCGCCTCACCGCATCGGCGCTGCAGCGTGACTTCGCCGCCTTCGCCCGCCGCCAGGCCCGCGTCGCCGGCGAGTCCGCCGCCGCGGCGCCCGCCCCGCCGGCCGACCCCGGCGGGCGGGCCCCGGAGCTCGACCTCCTGCTGGTCTGCCTGCATTTCGAATCGTTCGGCAAGCCCCTCGCCCACGAGCTGGCCGAACGCGACTGGATCAACGTCGCGCAGCCGGCCGGCGTCCTCCTGCGGCGCTTCCTCACCGAGTTCGAGCACGACGCCTGGCCGGGCCCGGACCGTCTCGAGACGCTGCTCGATACGCCGGAGGAAAAGGCCCTGGTCGCCTCCCTGCTCTTCGAGCCGCCGTCGATCGACGATCCCCGCAAGGTGGCCAACGAGGGGCTGCGCCGCCTGCAGTCGCGCGCGCTCGTGCCGCGGCTGCGGCAGATAGAACTTGAAATCGCCGCCAAACACACGGATGGTGACGCTGACATACCGTCGCTGCTGAAAAGCCGCTCCGACCTCCAACGCCAGCTCCGCCAGCCCCCTATGCTGGCGGCGGGCGTTTGATTTTGTCCGAATCTCCCGATTTCTATGCCGCGCAAAGCCAAGTCCGCTTCAACCGCCGTCAAGGTCGCCGCCCCGGTCGCCCCGGTCGCCGAGGAGGGACACCCGCCCGCCGCCCCCGCGGCGGCCGCGGGCGCGCCCGGCGCGCCCAATGCCGTGGAGGGACCGGCCGGCAACGCGAGCATCAACGAGAAGATCCGCTACCTCATCCGCCTCTCGAAGGAGCAGGGCTACCTCACCTTCGACGACATCAACGACGCCCTGCCGGAGAGCGTCGACAATCCGGAGGACATCGAGAACGTCATCTCGATCCTCCAGAACCTCGAGATCGACATCCTCGATCCGGAGGAGGTCGACAGCTACAAGCAGCGCCAGGAGGAGGCCGAGGAGGAGGAGTCGCGCTCCTCGCAGCACGACATCCTCGACGACCCGGTGCGGATGTACCTCAAGCAGATGGGCCAGGTGCCGCTGCTGACGCGCGAGCAGGAGGTCGAGATTTCCAAGCGGATCGAGAACGCGGAGCTCCACGCCCAGGAGGCGCTCTTCCAGGCGTGCATCGTCAGCCGCCACATCATCGCCCTCGGCCAAAAGCTGCTCAACCGCGAGGAGCGCTTCGACCGGATCGTGATCGACAAGAAGATCGACAGCCGCGAGTCCTACTTCAAGACGCTGCCCCGCCTGGTCGAATCCACCCAGCGCGCCGAGGAGGCGGTGAGCACCGGCTGGCAGGACCACCTCAAGGGCCGCTCCGAGGCCGAGCGCAAACGGGCGCTGACCCGGTTCCGCAAGCGCGAGCACGCCCTGCGCGTCCACTTCCCGAAGTTCTACTTCAAGCTCAAGGTCTACGAGGACTACCTCGAGGGGCTGACCCCCCTGCTCAACGAGATCCACAAGCTGCAGGATTTGCTCGAGCGTGCCAGGCACCCGAAGACGAAAAAGGACGCCGCGATCGACACCCGCGCCATCCACCAGCGGCTGCGGCAGATCGAGCAGGAGGTGCGCATCGCGCCCCCGGACCTGCTGGCCCTGGTGGCGAAGACCCGGACCCACGTGCGCGAGGCGCACAAGGCCAAGACCGAGATGGTGGAGGCGAACCTGCGCCTCGTCATCTCCATCGCCAAGAAGTACACCAACCGCGGCCTGT
>DATJUU010000084.1:0-12653 GCA_035502155.1 Opitutaceae bacterium | reverse complement strand
TCGCCGATCGCCGCCCCCTCCTCGATCACGCAGAGTGGGCCGACCGCGGCGCTGGCGGCGACCCGGGCGCCGGCGGCCACGACCGCGCTCGGATGCACGCCGGGCGCCGGGGGCGGGCGCAGCGCCTGCTCGATGCGGGCGCAGAGGCGCGCCAGCGCGACCGACGGCACGTCGACCAGGAGGAAGAGCTGGTTGACCGCGGGTGCGCCGGCGTAGTCGGCCGGCACGAGCACGACCGACGCCTCGGTGCGCGCGACCTCCGCCGTGTACTTCGGGTTGCCCAGGAACGACAGGTCGCCCGGCCGGGCCGCCTGCAGCGCGGCGATGCCGCGGATGGTGGCGGTGGTGGCACCGCGGGCGGCGCGGGGCTGCACGATGGCGGAGATCTCGTTGGCGGTGTACGACAGCTGCATAGCCCGGCCGCCGGCGGCGGCCCGTCAGGCCGCACTCAAACAAATTTCGCGGCCGACCCAAAGCAAAAACCCCACCCGCCAGGGGTGGGGCTGAACCGGCCGGCCGGCGGCGTCGCGCCGCGGGCTACTTCGCGAGGCCGGGGACGGAGACCGTGGGGTTCGCCGTCGTCGCCGGCGCGGGCGCGCCGGTGGTCGGCGCAGCCGGGGCCGTGGCGGGCGCGGCGGCCGGCGGCGTCGCCGGGCGGTCCTTGTTGATCTCGGCCATTACCTCATCGGTGATGTCGTAGGACGGATCGGCGTAGATCAGCGTCGGGACGCCGATCGCGGTCGGGCCGGACTTGTCCACGACCAGCG
Organism: Opitutaceae bacterium; assembly: GCA_035502155.1. Taxonomy (GTDB): domain Bacteria; phylum Verrucomicrobiota; class Verrucomicrobiia; order Opitutales; family Opitutaceae; genus Fen-1467. Next base: position 11,886 of record DATJUU010000084.1, on the reverse strand, counting down.
TGGCGCCCTTGCGCTGGGCGATCTCGGTGACCTTCTTGCTGATCTCATCGAGCAGCAGGCTGCGGAAGTTCTGGATCCGCTGCTGAAGCGACCGCTGGGTGTTGACGCGGAACTGCTGGAGGTCGTTCTGCCGGCGCTGGATGTCCTCGAGCATCTTCTGGGAGTCGCCCTCGGCCTTGGAGCGGGCGTCGGCGGTGAGGAGGGTGTTCTTCGACTGGTCCACGGCCTCCTTGTACTGCTCGCCGACCTGGTTGATCTCCTTGACCATGCCTTCCAGCTCGGTCTGCGCCTGCTGCTCGGCGTCGCGCAGCTTGGCACTCTGCTCCTCGGTCTTGAAGTGGTTCTCGAAAATCTTCTCCATGTCGACCGTGACGATCTTCAGGGCGGGCGCCTGCGCGCACAGCCCGAGCGCGCCGGCGGCGAACGCGAGAAGGGTGAAGACGGACTGCAACTTTCTGTTCATAGGTGGTATCTGCGGGGTGATGGATTGATCAGAAGCGGGTGCCAAAGGAAAAGTTAAACTGGTTGCCCTTTTTATTAACCTTATCCGTGGTCAGGGGAATACCAAAATCCAGACTCAGGGGCGCGCCGGCCACGAAGAGGCGCAGGCCGACGCCGAAGTCGTCGTTGTAGCCCGAGGGATTGAAGTCGTAGGCCGGCCCGTTGACAAAGCCGGCGTCGTAGAAGATGGCGAAGCGCACGGGCTTGACGACGTCGAGGGAGTACTCGGCGGTGAACATGGAATAGGTCTTGCCGCCGATCGCCTCGCCGAGGTCGTCCTTCGGGCCCACGTCCTGAAACTCGAAGCCGCGCAGGTCGTCGGGGCCGCCGAGAAAGTAGCGGTCGTAGAACGGCACGGACGTGCTCCGGCCGTAGTCCTGCACCACACCGGCGCGCCCGATCAGGCCGAGCACCTGGGTCTGGGTCTGGAAGACGGGCAGGAACTCGGAGCCGCGCACCTCGAGGCGGTAGTAATCGTTGGTCCCGCCGAGCGGCCCGCCGGCGATCTCGGTGATGAGCTGGACGCGGTTGCCCTTGGTGGTGTTGACGATCTTGTCGCGGACGTCGCGCAGCAGCGTGAGGCCGATCTTGGAAGTGCGGGTGCGGCCCGCGAGCTCCTGGATGATTGGGGCGGCGTTGGGATCGACATCCGTGATCGCGATCTCCTCGTCGGTGTAGGAGAGCTCGCCCTCGATGTACTCAAACAGGTGCTTGCGCAGGTAGACCTGGGCGCCGATGCGCATCTCGGTGTAGTAGGAGCTGTTGATGTCGGAGGTGGTGCGGTAGATGCTGAAGCCCAGCGTGAGCTCCTTCTGGAAGAGCCACGGCTGCTCGAAGGAGAGCAGCACCTCGTTGGAGAGCGACCCGATCTGGAAGCGGATGCGGAACTTCTCGCCCGCGCCCTGGAAGAAGGAGCGGCGGTTGAACAGGTCGAAGTTCGACTGGCTGACCTCGGCGAAGAAGGTCGCCCGTTCAAGCGAGCTGTAGCCGGCGCCGAAGCTGAGGTTGCCGGTGCGGGCCTCCTTGACCGACACCTTCAGGTCGCGGCGCCCCGGGATGTTCGTGCTCTCGTCCTTCAGGTTCACCTCGTCGAAGAACCGTGTGTTCTCCAGGCGCAGCTTGCTCGCCTTCATGCGCACGGTGTCGAACACGTCGCCCGGGCTGAGCACGAGCTCGCGGATGATGACGATGTTCTTGGTCTTGGTGTTGCCCTCGATCTTCACCGACTCGACGAAGAACTTGTCGCTCTCCACGACCTGGTACTCGATGTCGATATTGCCGGTCGTGACGTTGGGCTTGCGCACCAGGTGCACCTGGGTGTCGAGGTAGCCGGCCCGGCCGTAGAAGTCCTCCAGGGTCTCCACGTCCTTGTCCAGCTTCGACGGGCGGAAGATCATGCCGCTGCGCTGGCGCAGCAGGAGCTTGAGCATCGTGTCGGTGAACAGCTTGCTGCCAGTGATGCTGATGTCGCCGATGCGGTACTGGCGGCCCTCGTCGATGTGGATGGTGATCATCATCCGCGTGGGCTTGGGATAGTCGTACTTGATCCGGTCCAGCGGGATGTCGACGTCGAGGTACCCCTGGTCGCGGTAGTAGTCGGTCAGCTTGCCGATGTCGTCCTCGAACTGGTCGTCCTTGAACTTGCCGGAGCCGGTGAGCCAGGAGAACATCCACCAGCGCCGCGTCTCCATCTCCTTGCGCAGGCGCTTGGCCTTGACGTGGGCATTGCCGGTGAAGCGGATGTCGCCGATCCGCACCTTTTCTCCCTCGCGGATCTTGAAGATCACCGTCCCGAAGCCCGTGCTGCGGTCGCGGTCGATGTCGTAGGTGATCTGGACCTGGTTGAAGCCCTCCTTCTGGTAGTACTCGTGCAGCTTCTCGGCGTCGTTCTTGACCACGCGCTCGTCGAGCGCGGTGTTCGGGCGGATGGTGGTTTCCTTCTCCAGCCGGCTGGTCTTGACCTTCTTGTTGCCCTCGAATTTGACCACCAAGACGCGGTACTTGGGCGTGACCTCGTAGACCAGGTTGACCTGGTTGTTGGGCAGCTCCTCGCGCTTGACCTCGATGAACTCAAACAGGCCGGTGCGGTAGAGGGAACGGATGTCGCGGTCGATCAGGGTCTCGTCGAAATCACTCCCGGCGCGCACCTGGATGTTGGCTCGGACGATCTGCTCGTTGACGTTGGCGATGCCGATGAACTTGATCGCCACGCTCGCCACCTTCTTGGGCGGTCCGGCCTGCTCCGCCGGCGCCTCCTCCTGGGCCCGACCCACCGCCCCGGCAAACCACAGGGCCAGGGTGACAGCCGCGAGACGCAAACAGCCGTCCCCCAACCTATTGGGCGTAGTTTTCAAATCGGGTGATGTCCTTGAGGAAGGTTAGCTGCAATTTACCTACCGGTCCGTTTCGTTGCTTGGCAACAACTAAGTCATAGGCCGCCGCTTGGAATTTTTCGTCGGCGTCTTTGGGGGGGGCGAGCATGAGCACTACGTCGGCGTCCTGCTCGATCGAGCCGGATTCCCGCAAGTCCGACAGACGCGGCTCGCGGTTCTCCTTCTCGGAAGAGCGATTCAGCTGACTCAGGACAAAGACGGGCAGGTCGAGTTCCTTCGCCATGGCCTTCAGGCCCCGGGAGGCCTCCGCCACCTGCTGCTCGCGCGGGGTCTGGGAATCGGTCGGGCTGATGAGCTGCAGGTAGTCGATCACGATCAGCCCGAGCTTGTGCCGGGTGTAGAGCCGTCGGGCCTTGGCCCGGAGCTCCATGATCGTGAGGTGGCTGGAGTCGTCGATGAACAGCGGCGCCTTGGAGAACTCATCGGCGGCCAGCAGCAGGTCCTGCTGCTCCTGGCCGTTCTTCGACAGCAGGCCGTCGCGCAGCAACCGCACGTTGACCCGCGCCCGGGCGCAGAGCATGCGCAGCGCGAGCTGGGCCGCGCTCATTTCCAGCGAGAAGATCAGGGTGGGCACCGGCTCGCCTTTCCTCGGCACCGACGCCGCCTCGGCCACGTTCAGCGCCAGCGAGGTCTTGCCCACCGAGGGCCGCGCCGCGAGCACGATCATCTCCTGCCTCTGAAATCCCCACGTCAGGCTGTCGAGGTCCTTGAACCCCGAGGGCACGCCGGTGAGCTCGCCCTTCTTCATCATCAGCTTGTTGATGACCGTGATCGCCTCGCGGGTCGGCTCCTTCATCGGCCGGGCCGCGTCGGAGACGCGGTCCTGGGTGACGTGGAAGAGGTCCTGCTCGACCTTGTCGACGAACTCCTCGAGGCCGCCGCGGTAGTTGAAGCACTGCTCGACCGTGCCGGTGGCCACCTTGATCAGCTCGCGCAGGAGGTGGAGTTCGCGCACCTTCTCGATGAAATAGGAGGCCTGCGCCGTGGTGGGGATGCGCGCGCTCACCTGCAGCAGGTAGGGCAGGCCGCCGACCGCCTCCAGCTGGCGCGTGGTGCGCAGGTCCTCGATCAGCATCTCGAGGGCGACCGGCGGGCTCTTCTGGTACAGCTCGACCAGCCGGTCGAAAATGACCTGGTTGGCCGGCACGTAGAAGGCGGCCGGGGTGAGCTTGCCTTCGAGGCAGCGGGCGATCGTGTCCGAGCCATCGAGCAGGCAGCAGGAGAGAAGGTATTCCTCGGCCTCGACGCTGTGCGGCGGCGTGCGTCCGCCGAAGACGGACGCCGGGGCGGCGCCGCCGTTGCTGGGCGGGCGGGCGGGCGGCGGCGCGGGGGCGGGTTCTGCCATGGGGAAAGGGACGAGTTAGAGGCCAAAACCTAACGCCCGGCAAACCCAACCTTTACCCAACCTGTCCACACGGTATTCACAACGCCGGGCGCCGGCGGCGGGCCGCCGCCGGAAGGTCCGGTCCGCGGCCGCGGCGGGGCCGGGGATCAGCCCTCGGCGGGGACGATGGGATTCTCGGAGACGACGTCGAAGCTCAGCTCGACCGACACCTCCGCATGGAGCTTGATCTTCACGGTGTGCTGGCCGAGGAGCTTCACCGGCGCGTGGAGGAGGATCTTGCGCTTGTCGATCTCCAGCCCGGCCTGTGCCAGCTTGTCGTGGAGGTCGCTGGCGGTGACGGCGCCGAACATCTTGCCGCCTTCGCCGGTCTTGACCGCAAAGGCGATGCGGGTCTTCGCCAGGCGGCCGGCCAAATCGTTGGCGGTGGACAGTTCGTCGGCCTCCCGCGCGACCCGGCGCTTCTTCAGCGCCTCGATCTGCTTGCGGTTGGCGTTGGTGAGGGGCACCGCGATGGCGCGGGGGAGCAGGTAATTGCGCGCGTAGCCGGCGCGGACCTTGACCTGATCGCCCTCGGCCCCGAGGCCTTCGACGGGTTTGAGCAACAGTACTTCGCTGTGAGCCATGAGAAAAATGGTTGGGAGTTCCGGGAAAAGGGGACGCGGGCGCTCAGAACGGCACGTCGTCGTCGGGCGCGGGCTTGGCGTCCGGGGCCGGCTTGGCGGCGGCGCGCGGCGGGGCCGACGGGCGGGCGTCATCCGCGCCTTCACCGGCCGCGGATTCCGCGCTGGCGCCGCCGCCCCCTCCGCCTCCGCCGGCGCGGGTGAGAAACTGCACGTTCTCGAGCACGACCTTGAGCTTGTTGCGCTTCTGGCCGCTCGTCTTGTCCTCCCAGGAGTCAAAGCGGAGCCGCCCCTCGATGAAGGCGAGGCTGCCCTTCTGCAGGTATTTCGAGCACAGCTCGCCCTGCTTGCCCCAGGCCTCGATGTCGATGAACGCCGTCTCGTCGCGCGTGGCGCCGGACTCGTCCTTGTACTGGCGGTTGACCGCCAGGCCGAACTGGCAGATTGCGGTGCCCTTGGGCGTGACCCGCAGCTCGGGATCGCGCGTGAGGTTGCCGATGAGGAATGTCTTGTTGAGGTAGGCCATGGGATGGGCGCCGCAGGCGGTCAGACCGCCTGCACGAGGGCGCGGTAGACGTTGGTGTTGAGCCGGAGGCGCTCGTGGAGATGGCGCGGGCCATCCAGGGGCGCGTTGAAATCCACCTGCACGTACACGGCGCCCGGCAGCCGCCGGTCCGTCACGCGGGCAAAGTCCTTCTTGCCGAGATTCTCCACCGCGGTGACCTCGCCGTGGACGGCGGCAATCTCCTTCTTCACCTCCTCGATGATCTGGTCGATCGTCTCCTCCTTGCCGCGATTATCGAGAATGAAGGTCGCGCGGTAGTGGCGTGTGGTCTGGGTCATGGTGTTCGGTCCCGGCGGTTGAGCTGATTCATGGCGTCGGCCGGCCCCCTGTCAATGAGGAGGCCGAGGCCGTCGGTGTAGGTGGTGAGTTGTTGATTGAAAAGAATCTGTTCGTCGGGGGTGAACTTCCCCAACACGAAGTCTTTGAGGTCCATTTCGGGCGGATGCTTCGGTCCGATGCCGAGGCGGAACCGCTGGAAGCCGCCGCCGAGGTGCTCGAGCAGGCTGGCGACGCCGTTGTGGCCGCCGGCGCTGCCCCGCTGCGTGATCTTGATCCGGCCGAGCTCGATGGTGAGGTCGTCGTAGACCGCGATGACGGCCGCGGGCGGGACCCGGTGGAAGTCGGCGAGCGCGCGCACCGCGCGGCCGCTGTCGTTCATGTAGGTCGTGGGCCGGATCAACAGGCAGGTGGCGCCCGGCTTCCGGTCCCAGCGCGCGATCTTCGCGGCGAACCGCACCGACCGCCGCCAGTCGAGGCCGTGGCGGGCGGCGAAAGCCTCGACCACCGCCGCGCCGGCGTTGTGGCGCGTGCCCGTATATTCGCGCCCCGGGTTGCCCAGACCGGCCACGAGCAGCATAGACATGTCTCAAAGAACAGCGCTTGCCCCCCGTCGGCGTCAAGCGGCGGCGGAAGGGGCGGAAAGGCGTTACTTGCGCGGCGGCGGGCCCTTGGCGGCCGGGGCCCCCGGCTTGGCGCCGGCGGCCGGCGCGGCACCCTTGGCGCCCGGCGCGGCGGGCGCACCCGGCTTGGCGCCCGGGGCCCCGGGCTTCGCTCCGGGGGCTCCAAGCTTGGCCCCCGCGGCGGCGGGCGCGGCTCCGGCGGCCGGCGCGGCCCCGGCGGCGGGGGCGGCTCCCGGCACGGCCCCCTCGGCCGGCGCGCCCTCGACGGGCGCCCCCTCGACCGGTGCGGCCACCTCGGCGACCGCCTCGACGATTTCCTCGACGGGCTGGACGCACGAAACCACGGGTTGATGTTTGTCCCCGAGAAAAACGATGCCCGGCACGGGCTTGAGCTCGCCCAGGTGGACGGTCTGGCCGACGTGCAGCTCGGTGACGTCCGCCTCGATGAAGGCCGGCAGGTCCTTCGGCAGGCAGCGGATGCGGATGGTATGGGAGGCCACCTCGAGCACGCCGCCCTCGTTCTTCACGCCGGTGGACTCGCCGACCATGTGGACGGGCACGTTCATCTCCATCTTTTCGTCGGCCTTCACCTCGTGCAGGTCGACATGGAGGAAGCGGTCGGTCATCGCGTCGCGCTGGATCTCCTGCAGGATGGAGAGCGCCTTGTCGTGGGCGCCCTTGAGCTCGATCAGGGCGGCGTTGTCGCCGATCGTCTTGACCAACCGGGCGAATTCCGGCCCTTCGATCGACAAGGTGACGGGCGCGGTGTGCTTGCCATAGAGGATCGCCGGGATGCGGTCCTGCTTGCGGAGCCGGCGGGAGGCGCTGCGGCCCGTATCCTCGCGCGGCGAGACGTTCAGCGTAAACTGTTGTTTCATGGTTTCGTTCCCCCTGTCACCCCGGGTACCGGGGGCAGGCGTAATTGAAAAGGGGGGCGAACGTATAGGTCGGGCGGAGGTGAATGCAACCAAAACTTTCCCGGGGCCGCCGGAGCCCGCCCGGGGGGTGACCCCGGCGCCGGGGCCGCCCCGGTGCCCCACTTTTTTCGGATAGTCGAATCGGTCAAATTTTGGGTGGTTCCCGCTCTCGCCAGCGCCGCGGCCGGGGGCCCAGGATCGCGCGGAGTCCAACTCCGGCCTCCGCCGGAGCTCCCGAAGCTTCAACGACAAGGAGAGGGCCATGAGCAAATCCCGCCACGTCAACGCCTGGTACGGATGGACGCCTGACCGTCCGGACCATCGCGACCAACTGTACGCCGCCATCGCCGCACCCCCGCCGGTGCTGCCGCCCGCGGTGGACCTGCGCGCCCAGTGTTCGCCGGTCGAAAACCAGGGGCAGCTGGGCAGCTGCACCGCCAACGCCCTGGTCGGCAACCTTGAGTTCCTGGAGAAAAAGGCCGGCCACGCGCCGCGCGACCTGAGCCGGCTGTTCGTCTACTACAACGAGCGCACCATGGAGGGCACTGTCAACGAGGACGCCGGAGCGATGATCCGCGACGGCGTGAAGTCGCTCGCCAAACAGGGCGTGTGCCCGGAGGCGGAGTGGCCCTACGTCATCACCCGGTTCCGCACCAAGCCCACCGCCGCCTGCTACCGCGACGCGCTCGGTCACCAGGTGCTGTCGTACCACCGCATCCTCGCGCTGCAGGAAATGAGGAACTGCCTCGCGGAGGGCTTCCCCTTCGTCTTCGGCTTCACCGTGTACGAGGCGTTCGAGTCGCCCGCGGTGGCGAAAACCGGACGGCTCAACCTGCCGGCCGCGAAGGAGCGGAGCCTCGGCGGCCATGCCGTCATGGCGGTGGGCTACAGCGACGCCGCCAAGCGTTTCACCGTGCGCAACTCCTGGGGCGCGGACTGGGGCCTCGGCGGCTATTTCACGATGCCGTACGCGTACCTCGACAACCGCAACCTCGCGGACGATTTCTGGACGCTGCGCACGATGGAGAACCCGTAGGAGCAGCCTCCCGCGCCCCGGCACCGGACGCTCCGGCCACGTTGACAGGGCCCGGCAAAACCCGTTTGGGTGGACGCGATGCCGGAGCCACTGTCCGTGGACGTCTGCGTGCGCGAGCTGTCCAAGCGCTACGGCGCGGTGGAGGCAATCCGCGGCGTCAGCTTCGACGTCGCCGCGGGCGAGATCTTCGGGCTGCTCGGGCCCAACGGCGCCGGCAAGACGACGACGCTCGAGTGCATCCTCGGCCTGCGGCGGCCCGACACGGGCACGGTGACGATCGGCGGCATCGACGCGCTGGCGCACCCGGAGGAGGCCAGGGGCCTGACGGGCGCGCAGCTGCAGGCGGCGGCGTTGCAGCACAAGATCACCGCACGCGAGGCGCTGAATCTGTTCGCCGCGTTCTACCGCGACCCGGCGCCGGTCGATGACCTCCTCGGGCAATTCGCGCTGGCGCCCAAGGCCGGCGCCCCGTTCGAATCCCTCTCCGGCGGCCAGAAGCAGCGGCTCTTCCTCGCCCTCGCCCTCGTGGGCAATCCCCGGCTGCTGGTGCTGGACGAACCGACGGCCGGCCTTGATCCGCAGGCCCGCCGCGAGCTCCACGTCCTCATCGCCGGCCTGCGCGCCTCCGGGCGCACGGTCCTGCTGAGCACCCACGACCTGGAGGAAGCGCACCGGCTGTGCGACCGCCTCGGGATCCTGCACGAGGGCCGCCTGATCGCCGTGGCCACGCCGGCGAAGCTGATCGCCGGCTCAAGCGCCGTGCCGCAGCTGGCGGTGACGACGGCGCGGCCGCTGGCCGCCTCGTTCGTCGGCACGCTGCCGGGCGTCGTAGGCCGCGAGCCGCAGGCGGACGGCTGGCGGCTGGCCACCACCGACGTCAACCAGACCATCATCGCCCTCGTGCAACAGCTCGCCCGGGACGGCAACGAGCTGCGCGACCTGCAAATCGTCCGGCCCTCCCTCGAAGACGCGTTTCTCGAGTTGACCGGCCGGCCGTGGGCGCCGCCCGGCCGGGAGGAGGCATGAATACCACGGCACCCACCGTCCGCGGGCCGGTCCGGCATTTTCTCCTCACGCTGCAGCTGAATTTTCGCAGCCGGCAGGCGCTGGTCTACGGCTACCTGGTGCCGGTGTTCTTCCTGCTGGCGTTCGGCAGCGTGTTTCGGGACGACACGCCGCTCCTGTTCCGCCAGATGGGACAGCTGCTCGCGATCACCATTCTGGGAGGCGCGTGTTTCGGCCTGCCGACGGCGCTGGTGGCGGAGCGGGAACGCGGCGTGTGGCGGCGCTACCGGCTGCTGCCGGCGCCCCCCGGCCGGCTCCTGCTCGGCACGCTCGCAGCCCGGCTGGTCATCATTGCGCTCGCGGCGGTGCTGCAGCTCGCCCTGGCGCGCGGCATCTACGGCACGCCGTTGCCGCTGCATCCGTGGCAGACCGCCGGCGGGTTCCTCTTTGTGACCGCCTCGTTCCTCGGCCTCGGGCTCCTGGTCGCGGCGCTGGCCAACGACGTGCCGGCGGTGCAGGCCCTCGGCCAGTGCCTGTTCCTGCCCATGATCATGATCGGGGGCGTCGGCGTGCCCCTGGAGGTGCTGCCGGCGTGGGCCCAGCGGGTCGCCGGCTTCATGCCCGGCCGCTACGCGGTCGACGTCCTGCAGCGGGGGGTGAGCGAGCGCGAAGGGCTGGCCGGCGCCGGCTTCAGCCTGCTCGCGCTCGCGGTGATCGGCGCCGCCGCGGCCGTCGCGGGCACGCGGTTGTTTCGCTGGGACACGAACCGGCACGTCGGGCGCTCCGCGCGGATCGGCGTCGCCCTCGCCCTCGGCGCCTGGCTCGCCGTTGGTGTGGCCGCGGCCTGGACCGGGCACCTGAAACCGGTGCTGCCGGAGGCGGCGCTGTGGGAATCAATCACGGACGATGAGATCGCCCGCATCTCGTATCAGGACCTGCCCGGGGACCACGAATTCGTCACCCCGCTGGCGGCGCCCTTCCATGGCCACACCGGCGACGGCACGCTCGATGCGTTCGCCGAGCGGCTGCGGCGGTGGCCGCCGGGCCAGCTGGACAATGCCGGCCAGAGCGTGCGCCACCTCGTGTGCGTCGCGGCCATCGCGGATCTGACCCACGATCCCCGCGAGGCCGGAATCGCCCGCGTCGTGTTCGACCAGCTGCAGGCGCGGTTCGACCCGGGTGACCTCCGCCGCGCCCTCGCCTGGATCGTCGCCTTCCCCGACGACGGCAGGGTGGTCAGCCATGTTCCGGAGCTGGGCATCGCCCGGCATCCGCCGGAAGTCTCGGTTCGCAGCCGAAGCGCGATCTACGCGCGAAAATACCTGGGGCGCGTGCTGGGGAAGATTCGCGATTGAATCGGCGGACCAGCGCTCCGCGACCGTCGCGGCGCCAGCAATCGTCCAAATCCGAAGTCCATCATCCTGACGACCCTGTGACCGCCGGCCCGAACGGATTCCCTGGTTGAAAAATGAATGTAAGCTCTGCAACAGACACTTGGATATCAATTGAAATGCCAATTCGGTTTGGGAAAAATGCATGAGTCGGGGCGGAATCCTTGTATCCGGCGGGGGAGTCCGTCGTCTTAAATTATCCATCCTCATTCAACATCATATGAATCGTACTAATCGTTCCTCCCCGGGCTTCACGCTGGTCGAAATCATGATCGTCGTCGTCATCATCGGTCTGCTGGCGGCGATGGCGATTCCCGCCTTCCAGAAGGTGCGCGCCAGCTCGCAGGACAAGACCGTGCTGAACAACGTCCGCCAGCTCGGCGCCGCCGCCGACCAGTACTTCCTGGAAAACGGCGTGTCGACCGCGGACCTGACGTCGCTGGTGGGCTCCTCGGCCTACGTGAAGGCTCTGAACACCGTGGCAAACGAGTCCTATCCCACCGAGTTCACGCAGGGCACGGCGATCACGGTCACCGGCATTGCCGGCGCCCGGACGGTCACCTACGCGCAGTAAGCCGTCGCGTTTCTTCCCTTTGGCCGCCCGCGCATGCGGGCGGCTCTTTTTTCCGCCGGCTGGAAACTCCGGTGCGCCCGTTGCGGGCGATCAAGCCCTGTGCAATCTTCGGGCGCCTTGAAGGCATCTCCCGCCGCCACCGATCCCGCTGCGGCGCCCGCGGAATCCGCCGACGCCATCCCACCGGCCGCGATCCTGCTGGTCGACAACGGCTCGCTCGAGCCGCGGGCGACCCTCGCGTTGCGCGCCCTGGCGGGGCGTCTCGGCGCGGCCCTCGGGCAGGCGGTTGATCCGGTGTCCCTTCTTCATTCCGACCGCGTGCCCGCCGCCCGGCTCGGCGGCCGGCCGGCGGAAACCCTGGCGCCGGCCCTCGAACGCCGCGCGCGCGCCGGATGGAACGATTTGCTGGTGGTGCCGCTCTTCTTCGGACCAGGCGCGGGCGTCACCTCCTTCCTGCCTCGCCAGGTGTTCGCCCTGGGCGCGCGCTTCCCGCGCTTGCGGGTGCGGGCGGCCCGCTGCCTGGTCGATCCCGCCGCGTCCGCGGACGGGCGGGTGGCCGGGATGATCGCCGATCACGTGACGGCGGCCATGACCGGAAGCGGCGCGCCGCCCGCCGTGATTCTGGTCGATCACGGCAGCC
>DATJUU010000083.1:0-8813 GCA_035502155.1 Opitutaceae bacterium | reverse complement strand
CCGGGCGCGTGGGATTCGTCGGCCTCCGGCCATCTGGCGTCCGGCGAGGACTATGATGCGGCCGCCGGGCGCGAGCTGGCGGAGGAGATCGGGCTGCGCGTCGACCGGCCGCCGCCGCGCTGGCTGCGCCTGGCCGCGTGTCCGGAAACCGGCCAGGAATTCGTCTGGGTGTACCGCCTCGAGGCCGAAGGGCCGTTCACGCTCAACGCGGCGGAGATCGAAGCCGGCGCCTGGTTCGCCCCGTCCGCGATCGCGGCGTCATTGCGCCGGGAGCCGGGGCGGTATGCGGACAGCTTTCGCCTCATCTGGCGGCTCTTGGCGGCCCGCGGGGACGTGCCGTCGTGACCGCCGCGCTCAGCCGGGGCGCAGCCGTTTGATCGCGGCCAGTTGTTTTGGGGAGAGCAACCGCCGCGCCATGCGATTTCCGGCCGCCTCGAACAGCAGGCCCCAATCCTCGTCCGTGGGCGGGCCATAGGGCTCCCAGGGCTGGTGGTGCCCCTGCTTCCGCGTCCAGGTGAGGCGCTCGCCGACCAGCGTCGCCCGGACCTGGAACTTGGATCCGTCGGGGTCCCGCGCCCACCAGCCGAATTCCATGCTCATGGCGTCGGGAGCGGTTTGCCGCCGGCGGCGAGGGGGAAGGACGCCACCACGCGGCCGAGGTGGAAGCGGTTCTGACTCCGGCGCACGCGGCGGACGACGATCTGCTCCGCCGAAACGTCCACCGCATACGCGCCCAGCGGCGGGCAGAATGAGCCGGTGTTGATCACGATCACTCCCGGGCGCCTCCACACGCCCGGCAGGTGCGTATGGCCGACGATGACGAACCGCGCCCGCGGCCGGTGGCGCCGCGCGACGCCCGCCACCAAATCGGGCAGCTCGCGCCACGCGCGGAACATGGCCAGGGTGCGGCGCGGCGGCCAGAACTTGCGCGCCGTGTGCAGGGTGCGGAGCCAGGGGCCGCGCGGCAGCGGCTCCCGGAAGGGCCGCAGCTGGGCGCAGGCGCGCTTGCCCGCGCGGAGGCGCGAATCGAGGTGCTCCCGCTCCGCCGGCGCCAGCGCGGCCAGCTCCCGGCGGAAGAGGGTGCCGATTTCCGGCTGCTCGCCGCTCCACGGCACCAGATCGTCGAACAGGATTTCGCCGTGGGTGACGAACACGAGGCCGTGGAGCAGGTCGAGGGAATGCAGCTCGGAGAGGTCGGCATCGTGGTTGCCCGTCAGGACCACGCCGCGCGGCACCTCGCGGCGGACGAAGTCGAGGAACTCCCGCCGGCGTTCCGGCGTGCGGCGGTCCGGCGGGCCGGCGCGCGTCTCGAGGCTGTCCCCGTTGAACACGACGCGGTCCGCGCCCGCGAACAGCGGGCACAGCGCAGCCAGCGAGCGCACGCGGCTGGCGCGGTCGCCGTAGTGCAGGTCGGACAGGATGCGGATGACCTCGGGAGCCACGAGCGCACCACGCCAACCCAACCCGGGCGGGGCGGCAATGCTTTAGATGGCCGCCGGCGGATCAGCGTTTGAAGGGATTCATGCCGCCCATGCCGGGGATGGCGGGCATCTCGAACTTCTGGTAGTCCGGCGGCGGGGCAAAGAGGTCGTCGGCGGGCTTGGTCGTGTCGATCGCGGTCGCCTCCATCCGGAAACTCTCCTGCCCGCCGGCGTCGCGGGTGACGACGCGCAGGGGGAAGAAGCCGCGCTTGGCCATCTCCGCCTCCCAGCCGCTGCGCGGCGCGCCGCGCCCGCGGCCCATCGGGCCGCCCAGGCCGGGATTCATGAACATGCCCAAGCCTTCGGCGCCCCAGATCTCAGCGACATTTTCGCCGGTCTTGACGATGATCTTCTGGCACTTGTAGCCGAGAATGGTCTCATATTGGCCCGTGAGTTGGACGTCCGGTGGATTGCCCTGGGCCTGCGCCTGGCTGGCGACTGCGGCGGGGTCCGGCAGCGGCTGCACCATGTACATCTTCTGTGGGGGAATGAGGATGGTCATCTCATGCCTGGCGAAATCGAACAGCATAACGGCCAACTGGCCGTTCGCTTCGATCTCCGTGCGCACGAGGCCACCCTTCATCACGTAGGTCATCGGCACCGTGGCGCGGGGGGTGGTCATCGTGAACCTCACGGTGCCCTCGAAGGCTTGGGGTTCGGCGCGACCGGCCGCCGCGAGTGCGAGCGCGGCGACGAAGCAACTGAGGAAGCGGAGGGAGTTCATGCTCCGAAGTAGGAGGCGTCGGCCCGGCGGGTCAACCCCGGGTTGCGGCCGGCGGCCTGACGCCAATTGGGATTTGAGCCGCGTCCGGCGCGCCCTCAAGCTGCCGGCATGGCATTCCTCGGAACCCTGGCGGCGGTGCGCGCCCGCTGCGACGGCGATCCCGCCTTCCGGGCGGCATTCGCCTATGCGGCCGAGGCGCTGCAACCCGGGACGGCGGCGCACGCCCGGATCGGGGCGCTGAAGGCCGGGGCGACCCACCGCCACGAGCTGGCCGGCGGCGCCTACGCGGTGGAGATGGCCTACCTGACCAAACCGCGCGCCGAAGGTTTCTTCGAGACCCACCGCCAGTTCGTCGACGTCCAGCTGGTGGTGGCGGGTGAGGAGGTGATGGAGCTGGCGGCCGCGGCGCAGCTGGGTGTCATGGAGCCGTACGATGCGGCGCGGGACCTCACGAAACACACCGACGCGCCGGCGCCCTCGGTCCTGCGCGTGCCCGCCGGGCACGCGGCGATCTTCTGGCCGGAGGACGCGCACATGCCGGGTCTGGCGCTGGAGCGGCCCGCGCTCGTGCGCAAGACCGTCGTCAAGGTGCCGGTGGGGGCGTGACGCCGGCGGCACCGGGCCCGCCGGACGCGCGGACCACGCGCCAGACCTCGAACTGCTCGTCGCCAAAACCCCGCAGGGTCACCCGCTCGGCCGTCGCGCCGAACGCCCCGGGCGTGCCCGCGAGCGCCGCCGCCACCTCCGGGTCGCCGCGCAAAGCCGCCGACAGCACCAGATCGCCGCCGTGGCAGAGACCGCAGAGGCGCGCGGCGATGTTCACCGTCGTGCCGAAATAATCGAGCCGGTCGTTCTGGTTGATCGCGATGCAGGGGCCGAAGTGGAGCCCGGCCTTGAGCTGGAGCGGGGCCGGCAGGGCCGCCGGGTCGTCCGCGCCGGCCGGCGCGGGCTGCGCCAGCCGTTGCTGGGCGGCCGCGATCGCCCGCAGGGCGGCCACCGGGCGCGGAAACACCGCCATGATGGCGTCGCCCATCGTCTTGACCACCGCGCCGCCCTCCGCCGCCACCGCGGCGCGCAGGATCTCGAAATGGGTGAGCACGCGCCCGAACGCCGGCGCATCGCCGATCTCCTGGTAAAGCCGCGTGGAGCCCTTGAGGTCGGTGAACACCACGGCGAGCCGGCCGACGGAGATCTGTTCGCCGTGGCGCAGCACCTCGGAGGCGAACAAGTCGCGGAACAGTTGCAGGGCCGTCACCTCGGCGGCGGTGGCGGCCTGGTCGGTCCAGGCGAGGCGCTCGATCAGGATCCGCGCGGGTGTGCCCGCCGCGTTGGCGACGCGCAGGGTGGCGGCCGGCGCCACGTCGAATTCCGGCCGGGCCGCGGCCTCGAGGTCGATGCGGCCTTCCGCGGCCGCGCCGGGTGCGACGCGGAAGACGCGCTGGACGCGGCCGGCCTGCGGCGCACGCAACCGGTAGCGCCCGGGCTCGAGCGCCAGCGCCAGGGCGCGGGTCTCGCCGGCGGCGAGCTGCTGTTGGAGCACGATGTGCGGGGTGACCTGCGGCCCGCCGACGCAGTATTCGGCCAGGGCCACGACGCGGATGGCGGGATTCGGCGTGAAGACCAGCTCCACCGACTGGTCGAAGCTGGCCGTGAAATCGACGCCGCACGCGTCGCAGTGCACCTGCGGCGAGATTGCCGACAGCGAGGAGTTCACCGCCTTCGCCCCGCGGCACAACGGGCAGAGCAGCTCCCAGCGGAAGTCGAGCAGGCCCGCCCGGGTCGCGTGCAGGCAGAGCGGGAGGAGGGCGCGGCGCGGCGCCCGCCAGCGGTCGGCCAGCTCGTAGGGCCGGAGACGCGCCACGGTGAGATCGTCGGCGGCGGTGACGTGATCGACGAGCCGCGCGACGAGCTCGGGCGGCTGGCCGGCCTCGTCGGTCAACTGCCGCCGGATGGCGTCCAGGCGCTCGCGGGCGCCCGGCGCGAGATCGACCGGCGGCTGCAGCACCGACACGGCCTCGCCCGCGCAGGCGAGTTCGTCGTAGCGCCGGAAGACGCGGCCAAACTGCTCGCGGGTCTGCCAGCCGATGCGCACCGGCACGGCGAGCCGGCCGAGCAGGCCGGCGGGCGTGATCCAGGTCTCGTAGGTCAGGCTCGTGCCGCCCCCGGCCCGCGGCGCCAGGTCGCACTGGATCCGCATCGCCGCCACCGGCCCGTGGCGGTAGACGCGCTCCACGCCGAAGCGGTGCGGGGCGATCCACTCGAAGGGCCGCTCGTCCCACTCGATCAGGACGCCCATGACCCGGGTCCGCAGCCGGCGCGAGTCCGGCGGCACCGGCGGCCCGGCGGCGGCCGGCGCCGGCTCCACCGGCGGCAGGCCGCAGTCACGGTTGAAGCGGTCGGTGTTGGACACGAGCGGCCAGAGGGCGGCGGGCGCGGCGCGGAGGTCCCACTGCCAGCGGTAATGTCGCTCGGGGGCGGAGGGCATCGGAAGCGGGGAGGTGGCGACCGGTCCGCGGCGGGCGCCCGGCGTCACGCCGCCGGCAGTTGCCGGGCGAGAAAGGCGGTCTGCTGCGCCGCGAGTTCCTGCAACCCGCGCCGGGCGAGGGCCAGCAGGCGGTCGAGCTCATCCTGTGAGAAGGTGGCCTCCTCGCCCGCGCCCTGCACCTCGACGAAGTTGCCGCCGCCGGTCATGACCACGTTGAAATCCACCGCGGCCTCCCGGTCCTCGACGTAGCTGAGGTCGAGCACCTCCTGCTCCTGCCACCGGCCGACGCTGACGGCGGCGACCGAGTCGACCAGCGGGTTCTCGGGGAGCCGGCCGGTCGCCACCAACTGCTGCAGGGCGAGGCGGGTCGCGACGTAGGCGCCGGTGATCGAGGCGGTGCGGGTGCCGCCGTCGGCCTGCAGGACGTCGCAATCGATCCAGAGGGTGTTGTCGCCGATCCGGCGCAAGTCGAGGACGGCGCGGAGCGAGCGGCCGATCAGGCGCTGGATCTCGACCGTCCGGCCGTCGAGGCGGCCGCGGCTGATGTCGCGCGGCTTCCGCTCCAGCGTGCTGTAGGGCAGCATGGAGTATTCGGCCGTGAGCCAGCCGCCGGGCACGCCCTGTTGTTTCATCCAGACCGGGACCTTCGGCTCGAGGGTGACCGCGCAGATGACCTGGGTGGCGCCGAACCGCACCAGGACCGACCCGGCGGCGTAGGGCGCGGGGCCGGCCTCGAAGCTCACGGGCCGGAGCTGGTCGGGGCGGCGGCCGTCGGGGCGGGAAAGCGGCATGGCGGCGGGCTTCCGGGCGGCTCAGGGCATCGTCCCGCGGCTGGGCTCCTCGCGGGGGAAGGGCTGCGCGCTCACGCGGAAGGGCTTGCGGGGCTCGGCGCCCGGCGCCTCGGCCATGGCGGCGATCAGCCGGTTGTTGAAGTCCTTCGCCGGGTCGTGGCCCATGCGCTTGAGCGCCTGGACCATCGCGGCCACCTCCACGAGGCGGGCGATGTCGCGCCCGGGCCGCACGAAGATCTCGATGTGCGGCAGCTTGAGGCCGAGGATCTCGTAGTAGTTCTCCTCCAGCCCGGTGCGCTCCTCGACGGCGTCGGGCGTCCATTCGCGCAGCGAGACGACCATGTCGATGCGCTTCTCGAGGCGGACGCTCTTGATCCCGAACATCTCGGCGATGTTGATGATGCCGATGCCGCGGCACTCCATGTAGCCGCGGTTGAGCGGCCGGCTGCTGGCCATGAGCTCGCGCTCGTCGAGCAGCTTGATGATGGTGATGTCGTCGGACACGAGGCTGTGGCCGCGCTCGACCAGGGCGAGGGCGCACTCGGATTTGCCCACGCCGCTGTCCCCCCGGATGATCACGCCCACGCCCTTGATGTCGACCGTGGTGCCCTGCTCGGTGGCGGAGGGGGCGAACTCGTTGTCGACGTACAGCGTGGCCGTGTTCACGAAGTTCATCGTGATCATCGGCGTGCGGAAGACGGGCAGCCGGCGCTCCTGGGCCACCGCGAGCATCGGCTTGGGCACGTTGTAATTGCGGGTGAGGACCAGGCAGGGAATGTGCCGGTCGCTCATGCCGCTGATGACCTTGCGCTGGGCGTCGGCCGAAAGGGTGCGCAGGAAGGTCATCTCCGCGGCGCCGAGCACCTGGATGCGCTTGTTCGCGAAATACTTGAAGAACCCGGTGAGGGCGAGCGCCGGCCGGTTGATCGCCGGCTCGCGGATCAGGCGGTGCAGGCCGTCGCGGCCGGTGATCAGCTCGAGCCTGAGCTTGGCGCCGTAGGTCTCGAAGAAATGGGCGACGGTAATGCCGTGGATGACTTTGGACATGGGCGGGGCGGTCCGGCGGCGGAGGCGGAACCAGTATTGGCGGGGCGGCCGGCGGAGCGCCAGCCTAGAGGTTGAAGTCCTTGCCGAGGTAGTACTCCCGGGCCTTGGCGTCGTTGATCAGAAAGTCGCGCGGGCCCTCGGCGATGACGCGACCCTCGTGGATGATGTAGCCGCGGTCCACGATGTTGAGGGTCTCGCGCACGTTGTGGTCGGTGATGAGCACGCCGATGCCTCGCTCCTTGAGCTGGAGGACGATCTTCTGCACGTCCGCCACGGAGATGGGGTCGACGCCGCTGAAGGGCTCGTCCATGAGCATGAACTTCGGGGTGGTGACGAGCGCGCGGGCGATCTCGAGGCGCCGGCGCTCGCCGCCGGAGAGGGTGTAGGCCTTCTGCTTGGCCAGCGGCGCCAGGCCGAGGTCGTCGAGGTGCCGGCGCACCCGGGCGGGGCGCTCGCGCCGCGGCACGGGCAGGGTCTCGACGATCGCGAGGATGTTCTCCTCCACCGTGAGCTGGCGGAAGACGGAGGCCTCCTGCGGCAGGTAGGCGATCCCCAGGCGCGCCCGCCGGTGCATGCGCAGGCCGGTGGCGTCGGTGTCGCCGATGAACACCCGGCCGCGGGTGACCGGCACCAGGCCGACGATCATGTAGAAGGTGGTGGTCTTGCCGGCGCCGTTGCGGCCGAGCAGGCCGACGATCTCGCCGGCGTCCACGCGCAGGTCGACGCCGTTCACCACCGCCCGCTGGCCGAAGACCTTGACCAGGTCCTCGGTGCGGATCGCGGTGCCGTTGCCGCCGGCGGGGCCGGCGCTGGAGGCGGGCGTCATGGTCGGGGCGGCGCGGAACCCCCGGCCGGCGCGGTGGGCGGCGGCTGGTTCTTGTCGAACCCGAGGTTCTTCAACGGCGGCAGCACGATGCGCACGTTGGTGCCGTGCACCCGCCGGTCGCCGCGGAAAAGGATGAGCGGCTCGCCGGTGGCGGTGGAGTTGTTGCCGTGGTCGACGACCATCGGGTTGCCGGTGAGCGTGATGCGGTCTTCGCCGGGCAGCACCTCGGCGCGCTGGCAGGTGGCCTCGCGGTCGCCCTGCACGATGTGCACCCGCCCGGTGGCGACGAGCGACTGGAACTGCTCCGGCTTGCCGATGAGGTCCTCCTTGCTGCCGCCGCGCCGGGAGATGATCTCCAGCCGGTCGCAGGTGATCTTCATGCCGCTGCTGGTCGCCGTGACGTTGCCGGCGAAGACCGAGACGGTCTGGGTATCGGTGCTCTGGCTGTCGAACGACTGGGCCTCGACGACGGTGTCGGTGGCGGGGGCGGGGGCGTCCGCCGCGCGCAGCGCGGCGACGGGGGCGCAAAGCAGGAAACCCGGCAGAAGCGTACGGAGAAGACCGGTCATCGGAGGATGCTCAGCAACTGGGCGTGGAAAACTACCCGCACGTTTTTCCGGAGGGAAACCTTTTTCTGCCGGTGATCGTAGCTCCAGTCCGCGCCCGTGGCCTCGAAGTCGTTGGTGATCACCCGGACGGAGCCGGGGCCGCTGACCCGGGCCTGGTCGACCCAGGCGGTGGCCTCCGGGCTCAGGAAGATGGAATCGATGTGGTTGGCGGCGTCGCCCAGGAACACGGTCAGGTTGAGGTTGGTGAAGTCGAGCTGGTTCTGGCTGACGACCCGGCATTGCGAGCCGCGCAGCAGCCACGAGCGGTTGCCGTCCGGGGTGAACGTGCTGATGACCGGATCGGTGACGGGAGCGTCGGGCGCGATCGCGGTGGCGCGGTCGTCCGCGCCCGCGCCGCGACCCGCGGCCGCGAGGAGGCCGGCGCAGGCGAGCAGGAGCGCGGAACGGCGCAGGATCATTGAATTCGGATGCCTTTTACCACGGATTACACGGATGGGCACGGATGGGTTTGCTCACCGGAGACAACGGAGATCGCGGCACTTCCGTCACAAATACTTTCGATTCTTGCAGGAACAAATATCCGTGAAGATCCGTGTAATCCGTGGTTTCCATTTTGCCGTCCGTAATCATGGGACCCGGCCGCGCAGAATGAGTTCACACACCTCGCGCACGGCGCCGTGGCCGCCCGGGCGGGCGGTGACGATGCCGGCGGCGGCCAGCGCCGCGGGCTGGGCCTCCGGGACGGTGGCGCCAATGCCGGCCCAGGCGAGCGCGGGGGCGTCGACGTCGTCGTCGCCCATGTAGCACACGTCGGCGGCGGCCAGACGCAGCCGCCGGGCCAGCGCCTGCAACGCGGCGAGCTTGTCGTTGCGCCCCTGGACGACGTGGGG
>DATJUU010000082.1:0-10759 GCA_035502155.1 Opitutaceae bacterium | reverse complement strand
CGCACCTGGCCGGAGCCGGTGACGACGTACTTGTAGCTGCAGAGCTCGCGCAGGCCCATCGGGCCGCGGGCGTGCAGGCGGTCGGTGCTGATGCCGATCTCGGCGCCGAGTCCGAACTCGAAGCCGTCGTTGAAGCGCGTGCTGGCGTTCCACAGCACCACCGCGCTGTCCACCCCGGCGAGGAAGCGCCGGGCGGCGGCGGGATCGCGCGTCACAATCGCATCGGTGTGGGCGGAGCTGTCGCGGTTGATCGTGGCAATCGCCGCGTCGAGCGACGGCACCACGCGCACGGCCATGATGAGATCGAGGAACTCGGTGGTGTAGTCGGCCGGCTTGGCCGCGCGGCGGGCGAGGCCGTGTTGCTTCAGGAGGGCGGCGCTGGCGGCGTCGCAGCGGAGCTCGACCTTCCGGTCCAGCAGCCCGCGGGCGAGGCGCGGCAGCAGCGTCGCGGCCGTGTCGGCGTGCACCAGCAGCTGCTCGGCGGCGTTGCAGACCGCCGGGCGCTGCGCCTTGGCGTTGACGACGATCGCCTCGGCCATCTCCGGGTCGGCGTCGCGGTCGACGTAGACGAAGCACACGCCCTGGAAATGCTTGATCACGGGGACGGTGGCGTGTTCCGCCACGAAGCGGATGAGACCCTCGCCGCCGCGCGGGATGAGGCAGTGCACCAGCGAATCGAGCTTCAGCAGGGTGGTGAGCGCGGCGCGGTCGGTCGTCGGGATCAGCTGCACGGCGTCCGCGGGCAAGGAGGCCTGCGCCAGGGCCTGACCGACGAGCGCGGCCAGCGCCGTGTTGGTGTGGAAGGCTTCCTTCCCACCGCGCAGGATCGCAGCGTTGCCGGATTTCAGGCAGAGCGCGGCGCAGTCGATCGTCACGTTGGGCCGCGACTCGTAGATGATGCCGATGACGCCGATGGGCACCCGGACCTTCCGGATCTCGAGGCCGTTGGGCCGGACGACGCGCTCGAGCTCCTCGCCGACCGGGTCGGGCAGGGCCGCCACCTGGCGGACGCCCTCGGCCATCTGGGCGATGCGCCCGGGGTTGAGCGTCAGGCGGTCGATCTGGGCCGGGGCGAGCTTGGCCTTGCGGGCGGCGGCGACGTCCTCCGCATTGGCGGCGAGCAATTCGTCGGTCGAGGCCCGCAGCCGCTCCGCGATCCGGGCCAGCGCCGTGTTTTTGGCGGCGGTTGGCGCCGTGGCGAGCGCAAGCGAGGCCGCCCGCGCCCGGCGGGCGAGGTTGGTGACGAGCTGCTCGAGTTTGGCGGCCATGCGCCCTTAGGCTCGCGCAAAGACGCCAAGGCGCAAAGTTTTTTTGGGACCGGTGACGGCCGATTCCTGCCGGCGGCCCAAGATCGGTCCGGTGGCTGGCGGCGCTGCGTGTTAGCGGGCCACGGACTCAGGAGCCGGGCGCGAGGCGCTCGGCGCGACGCTGGACGTCCGGCCAGAATTCGTCCGGGATGATCGGGCCCATGTGGCGGACGGTCTCGGCCCCCAGCAGCGAGGCGAGGGCGCCGCATTGCGGCAGCGGCCAGCCGCGCAGGTGGCCGAAGAGGAAGCCGGCTGCCCAGGCGTCGCCCGCGCCGTTGGTGTCGACCACGTTCTTGACGGACACCGGCGGGATGCGGTGCAGCTCGCCGCGGTGCGCGATCCAGGCGCCGTCCTTGCCCAGCTTCACGGCGGCGAGGACGCCGTGGTCGGCAAGGCCGCGCGCGAGGGTGGCGTAGTCGTCGTTGGCGTCGGGAAAAAACGCCCGCACCTCGTCCTCGTTGGCGAAGACGACGTCGATGCCGCGGCCGAACTCGGCGAAGAGCCAGTCGCGCGAGGCCTGCACGACCTCGAACGAGGAGAGGTCGAGGCTGACGGTGCAGCCGGCGGCGCGCGCGGCGGCAAGCACGGCCTCGGCCAGCGCACGGTTGAACACGAGGTAGCCCTCGACGTGGGCGTGGCGGCAGCCGCGGAAATCGTCGGGCGAGATCTCCGCCGGCGACAGGGTCATGGCGGCGCCGAGGCAGGTGCGCAGGGTGCGCTGGGCGTCGGGCGTGACCAGCGCGAGGCACCGGGCGTTGGGCAGGGCGCCGCGCTTGAAGCGGTCGCCGTTGAGGCCAGCCGCCGTGAACCGCCGCCGGTAGGTGCGGGCGAGGGCGTCGTCGCCCAGCTTGCCAAGGAAGGTCGTGCGCAGCCCGAGGCGGGCGGCGGTGAAGCTGGCGTTGGCCGCGGAGCCGCCGTTGGAGGTGGCCGGCGCGGCGGGCAGCAGGTCGAGCAGGCGCTGCATCTCCGCGTCGTCGACCAGGACCATGCCGCCCTTCTGGCCGGGCACGTGGGCCAGGAATTCCTCCGGCACCGGCGCCAGCAGGTCCATGATCGGCGAGCCGACGCCGATGAGGTCAAAGGCGGGGGCGGCGGGGCGCGTGGCCTCCGGTTTTGGGTTCTGCGTTTTGTGTTTTGGGCTCACGCGCGGATCCGGGACCCGGACATTGAGGCTGTCATTCTGAACGAAGTGAAGCGTCCAGTAGGATGGGGCCGAAGGTGCCGGCGGAGTTCAGCGCGAGTCTTCGCTGCGCACAGATTGACAATCCAAGATCGAAAACCGGCGCCACCGGTGCGCCGCCGTCAGTTCGACACGGTGAGGTTGGTGGCGAGCAGCGGCTCGTCGTCAATCTCGATCAGAATCGAATAGTCGCCCGGCTGGGGGAAGGCGAGGTTGCGGATCTCGTTGATCAGGTTGATCCGGTGCAGGGGGCTCTGCGATTCGAAGGGGCGGCGGATGAGCTCGGAGAGGTTGGTGGGATCGAGGCCGAGCGAGATGCGGATCTGGTGCTGACCCGGGGAGACGTCGGTCAGGGTGATGAACCAGACCATGAAGGGGTGCACCACCGGGAAGGTGCGCCCCTTGATGTTCGAGAACACGCCCAGGATGGTGTGCTTGCCCGTGGCCGGGTCGATGTGGACGCCGTCGCACGTGAGCCACACGAGCAGTTGCGGCTTCGAATGCACCGGGCGAACATGGGAGCCGCCCGCCGGGGGGTGCAATCTTTTTGGTGACAGCGGGCGGCGTGGCGTGTCCAACTGGGGGCGCCGTCCAAATGGATCCTTCACTTCGTTCAGGATGACCGGCTAGAATCCCGCCCACTCCCGAATCGCCCATGGACTGGCTGAATCATCTGCTCGCCCCGTTTGCCGCCTACCCGCGGTGGTTCGTGCTCACCTGCTTCGCGGTGGTGGCGGTGGGCGTGGGCTGGGTGGTGCTCAAGATCGTGAAGTGGACCGTCTACCTGACAATCCTGTGCGTGGCGGTGGCGCTGGTTCTCGTCGTGGTGGCGTGGCTGCTGGGCTAGGCGCGGGGCGGCCGAGGGTCCGCCGGGTAATGGCCGGAAGTAGTGCCGACACTGCAAGTGCCGGGCGCACGCGCTTTTCCTTGTAATCCCGAAAAACGCCGGCCATGAATCAAATCCCGTGAAGTATATTTTCGTCACGGGCGGGGTGGTCTCCTCGTTGGGCAAGGGACTGACGGCGGCGTCGCTGGGGGCGCTCCTCGAAATGCGGGGTCTGCGGGTCCGCATCCAGAAGTTCGATCCGTACCTCAACGTCGATCCGGGCACGATGAGCCCGTTCCAGCACGGCGAGGTCTACGTGCTCGACGACGGCGCGGAGACCGATCTCGACCTCGGCCACTACGAGCGCTTCACCTCGGGGAAACTGTCGCGGCTCAACAACCTCACGTCGGGGCAGATCTACGAGTCGGTGATCCAGAAGGAGCGGCGCGGCGACTACCTCGGCAAGACCGTGCAGGTGATCCCGCACGTCACGAACGAAATCAAGGCGCGCATCCAGCAGTCCGGCAACGGCGTCGACGTGCTCATCACCGAGATCGGCGGCACCACCGGCGACATCGAGGGCCTGCCGTTCCTCGAGGCCATGCGCCAGTTCGCCCTCCAGGTCGGGCCCAAGGAGGCGCTGTTCATCCACGTGACGCTGGTGCCCTACCTGAGCGCCGCGGGCGAGCTGAAGACCAAGCCCACCCAGCAGAGCGTCGCCAAGCTGCGCGAGATCGGCATCCAGCCGCAGATCCTCGTCTGCCGCTGCGACCATCCGCTGGGGGAGGAGCTGCGCGAGAAGCTCAGCCTGTTCTGCAACGTGCCGACCAAGGCGGTCATCGAGGAGCGCAACGTCGAGTCCTCGATCTACGAGGTGCCGCTCATGCTGCAGAAGGAGGGCATGGACGACCTCGTGATCGAGCTGCTCGGCCTCAAGGCGCCGCGCAACCCGAAAAACATCTGGGTCGAGATCCTGCGGCGCATCAAGCACCCCCGCCACGAGATCACGATCGGCGTGGTCGGCAAGTACATCGAGCTGCAGGACGCCTACAAATCGGTCTACGAATCGATCACCCACGGCGGCATCGCCAACAACTGCCGCGTGAACGTCGTGCGCCTCGACGCCGAGGCGCTCGAGGCCCGGGGCGGGACGACCGCGCTCCGCGGGCTCGACGGCATCCTGGTGCCGGGCGGCTTCGGCGAGCGCGGCATCGAGGGCAAGATCGTGGCGGCGCGGTACGCCCGCGAGCATGGCATCCCGTACTACGGGCTGTGCCTCGGGCTGCAGGTGGCGGTCGTGGCGTTCGCCCGCGACGTCCTCGGCCTGCGCGGCGCCAACAGCACCGAGTTCGACCCGCGGACGCCGCACCCGGTGATCGACATCATGGAGGAGCAGAAGAAGGTCGTCGACAAGGGCGCGACGATGCGGCTCGGCTCCTACGAGTGCCAGCTCACCCCCGGGACGCTCGCCGCCCGCGCCTACGGCGCCAAGTCCGTGCGGGAGCGCCACCGCCACCGCTACGAGGTCAACAACGCGTACCTGCCGCAGCTGAAGGGGGCGGGGATGGTGGTCAGCGGCCTCAATCCCCGGCGCAATCTCGTCGAGATCATCGAGCTCAGGGGGCATCCCTGGTACGTGGCGGTGCAGTTCCACCCCGAGTTCCAGTCCAAGCCGAGCGCGGCGCACCCGCTGTTCGCGGCGTTCGTCGCAGCGGCGCGCAAGCACCGGCGGACCAGCCGGGGGCACCGGAAGGTCCGGCGCCGCTGACAAATCGGGTTTGAAGACGCGGCCCGGACGTCCAACATCGGGGCGCCGCATGCTCTTCGATCCCCGCAAGCTTCTGCTCATCGCCGGCCCGTGCGCCCTCGAAAGCGAGCGCGTGTGCCGCGCGGTGGCCGCCGCGCTCGCCGCGCTCGCCCAGGCGGAGCCGGAGCTGAAGATCGTGTTCAAGGGCTCGTTCGACAAGGCCAACCGGACCTCGGGCACCGGCCTGCGCGGCCCCGGGCTGGAGGAGGGGCTGACGCTGCTGGCCATGGTCCAGCGCGAGTACCGGCTCCCGGTGCTGACCGACGTGCACGAGACCGCGCAGGTGCCGGCGGTGGCGGCGGTCTGCGACGTGCTCCAGATCCCCGCCTTCCTCTGCCGGCAGACCGACCTCCTGCTCGCCGCGGCCGCCAGCGGGCGCATCGTCAACGTCAAGAAGGGCCAGTTCCTCTCGCCGCAGGAGATGCCGTTCGTGATCGCGAAGCTCAAGCAGGGCGGGGCGCGCGAGATCTGGCAGACCGAGCGCGGCAGCACCTTCGGCTACCAGAACCTGGTCGTGGACATGCGCAGCTTCGCCTGGATGAAGGCCAACGGCTGGCCCGCGATCTTCGACGCCACCCACAGCGTGCAGCTCCCCGGCGCCGCCGGGGGCAAGAGCGGCGGCCAGCGCGAGTTCGTCGCGCCGCTGGCCCGGGCCGCGCTCGCCGCCGGGGCCGACGGCCTGTTCCTCGAGACCCACCCCGCGCCCGAGCAGGCCATCTCCGACGCCGACAGCCAGCTGCCGCTCGATGCGCTGGCGGGGCTGGTGGGCCGGTGCCTGGCGGTCTGGCGCGCGACCCGGCAGGTGGAATAGCGTCCGCGCGGGCCGCCGAGAACCCGCTTGCGCGGCGCCGCTCAATCCGGTGAGCCGGGGCTGCCATTTCCTGGTCGACGAGGACTGAAGCCGGGTCGCCGGCGGCGCGGGCCCCTGGCCGCCCCCGCGCCCGATGCCGGGGCTTTACAGCCCGCCGGTTTGGGGCACGATATCGCCATCCCAAATCCGCCAGCCCCAGGACCGCGTGATACTCGCGGCCGGGCCCAACCCGCAATCCGCATGGAAACCTTCCTAATCGATGTCCCCGTGCCCTCGATGGGCGCGACAGTGAATGAAATGACGGTGATTGATCTCCTGGTGGCGCCGGGCAGCCGGATCGCCAAGGGCCAGAAGATCGCCGAGATGGAAAGCGACAAGTCGGTGTTCGATTTCGAGGCGCCGTGCGACGGCATGGTGGTCGAGGTGAAGGGGCGGGCGGGCGACATCCTGCCTTCGGGGGCGCCGTTCCTGCGGGTCGAGACGGCGGACGGCAGCCTCAAGCATTTGGAGGTCAAGAGCATTGGGGATCGCGGATCGCGGATTGCGGATTCCGGAAAGGCAGCGTCCGCTGCAAGTGCCAAGAAAGCACCATCGGCCGCGGCCGTGGCGCCACAATCCACTATCCGCGATCCCAAATCCGAAATCCAATGGACGCCGCGGGCGCTGAAGCTCGCCCAGGAGGCCGGCCTCGATCCGGCCACGCTCACCGGCATCGCGGCCACCGGCCCGGGCGGGCGCGTGTCCGGCGACGATATCGACCGGTATCTGGCGGCGCGGGGCGCGGCGAATCCCGCGGCGGCCGGGGCCCAGCCGGCGCCGGCGGCAGGCGGCTTCCGGCCGTACGCGGCCGAGACAGTCTGTGTCGCGGGCATCGGCTTCGCCGTGCCGAAGAGCGTGCGCGCCAATCGCGAGATTTTGAAGGCCTTCCCGCACATGTCGGAGGCCGAGGTGGTCAAGCTGACCGGCATCCAGGAGCGGCGGTACGCCGCCGAGGATGAGACGGCCACCGATCTGGCGGCCATCGCCGTGCAGCATGCGCTGGCCCAGGCCCGCCTGCATGTGAACCAGATCGACGGCGTCATCATGGCAACGCTGCTGCCCGACCAGCCCGTGCCGAGCGCCGCGAGCGGGCTGGCGAAGCTGCTCGGCATCAACCGGGCGCTGGCCTTCGACCTCAACGCCGCCTGCGCCGGCTGGCTCTACGCGCTGGAAGTCGGCCGCGCGCTCATCCGCGCCGGCGCCGCGACCAGGCTGCTCGTCGTCACGGCGGAGCTGCTCTCCCGCATCACCAATCCCAAGGACCAGAACACGGCGTTCCTCTTCGGCGACGGCGCCGGCGCGGCCGTGCTCACCGCCGCGCCCGACGGCCACCGCCTCAACCACCTCGCGCTCAGCGGCGACGCGACCTACTTCGAGGCCATCCAGCGCACCGGCGGCGGCGCCCTGCGGCCGATGCCGATGCCCAACGGCGACGACCTACACCATTTCTATTTGAAGATGGACGGCGCGGTGGTGTTCAAGCACGCGGTGATCGCGTTCGCCGACCTGATCGAGGCCACGCTCAAGCGCCACCAGCTCACGCCGGACGAGGTGCAGTGGATCGTGCCGCACCAGGCGAACGAGCGCATCCTCAAGGCGGTGAGCAAGCGCGTCGGCATCCCGTTCGAGAAGTTCGTCGTGACGATCGGCAAGTACGGCAACACCTCGGCGGCCTCGATCTCCATGGCCCTCGGGTGGGCGGCGGAGGAGGGGATCTTCCGGCCGCACGACAAGATCATCTTCTGCGCCGTCGGCGCCGGCTTCACCTACGCCGGCGGGCTGCTGACGTGGTGAGCGGCGGGCGCGGACGACTCTGACCTGTTCTTGTAGGGGCGCAGTCTTGCTGCGCCCATTTCGGATGGGCGCGACAAGATCGCGCCCCTACGTTGCCGACCACGGAATTCGGCCCTGGCCGATAAATTGCTTGCCGCGGCCGGGCCGGCCCATGAGATCGGTGGCCAATCCGGCCGTACCGCAGGAGCGGGGGCGGCGGAACCCCGACCCATGAAATGGCTGTTTCGCCGGCGCAGCGTCGCGGACCTCCAGGCGGAGGCGAACAACGACCAGCGGCTGCGCCGCGCCCTCGGCCCGCTCAACCTCGCCGCGCTGGGCATCGGCGCGATCGTGGGCACGGGTATCTTCGTGCTCACCGGCACGGTGGCGGCGCAGAACGCCGGCCCGGCGGTGGTGCTGTCGTTCCTGCTCGCCGGCGTGGCCTCGGTCTTCGCCGCGCTCTGCTACAGCGAGTTTGCGGCGCTGGTGCCGGTGGCCGGCAGCGCCTACACCTACGCGTATTCGACCCTCGGGGAGATCTTTGCCTGGATCATCGGCTGGGACCTGATCCTCGAGTACGCCGTGGGCGCCATCACCGTGGCCATCGGCTGGTCGGGGTACGTGGTGTCGTTCCTCAACAGCGTGGGCCTGCCGCTGCCGCCGGAGATCTCGGCCGCCCGCGGGATCGAGCTGATCCAGGTCCCGGCGGCGCTGGCCCTGAAGCTGCGCGTGGCGCCCGGCTGGCAGATGTACGGCGCCGAGTTCGGCAAGGCCATCACCGCGGCCGGCTTCGATCCGGCGGCGCTCGCGCACACCACCGCCGTCTTCAACCTGCCGGCGGTGATCATCGTCTTCATCATCACGACGCTGCTGGTGGTGGGGATCAAGGAGTCGGCCGTGTTCAACAACATCATCGTGGCGGTGAAGCTGGCGGTGGTGCTGCTGTTCATCGTGGGCGCGGCGCACGCCGTCAACCCGGCGCACTGGCATCCCTTCATCCCGAAAAATGCCGGTCCGGCGATCCACCTGTCCGGCGCCTGGGGCCCGTGGACGTTTTTCCACGATCTGCTGGCGTTCTGGAGATCAGGCGAGTTTGGCCACTACGGCTGGTCCGGCGTGATGATGGGCGCCGGCGTGGTGTTCTTCGCCTACATCGGGTTCGACGCGGTGAGCACGGCGGCGCAGGAGGCGAAGAATCCCCAGCGCGACATGCCGATCGGCATCATCGCCTCGCTGCTCGTCTGCACCGTGCTCTATCTGGTGGTGTCCGCCATCGCCACCGGCGTGATGCCCTACACCGATCTGGACGTGCCCGATCCGATCGCGCTGGCGGCCGACCACGCCGTGACCGGCCTGATGGTCGGCGGCATCAGCCTGATGCCGCTGCTGATCAAGCTCGGCGCCATCGCCGGCCTGTCGTCGGTGGTGCTCGTGATGCTGCTCGGGCAGTCGCGGGTGTTCTACAGCATGTCGCGCGACGGGCTGCTGCCGCCGTTCGTGAACCGGGTGCACCCGCGGTTCAAGACGCCGTGGATCACCTCGATTGTCACCGGCATCGGCGTGGCGTTTTTCGCCGCCCTGCTGCCGGTGCGGGAGGCGGGCAGCCTGTGCTCGATCGGCACGCTGCTGGCGTTCGTGATCGTGTGCACCAGCGTGCTGGTGCTGCGCGTCCGCGAGCCGCAGCATCACCGGGCGTTCAAGGCGCCGGCGGTTTGGTTTGTGGCGCCGATGGGCGCGATTTCGGCCTTGGTGCTGATGGTCGCGCTGCCGTGGCCGACGTGGGCACGGCTGATCATTTGGTTCCTGATCGGGATGGTGGTCTACATCGTCTACGGCCACCGGCACTCGCGGCTGCACCAAGGCTTGGCGGCCAAGGCGGAGCCGCGGGACGAGACTCTGCCGACGTAGGCCGGCGTCAGGGCGTGGCGGGGGCGGAAGGGACGGCCGGCGGTTCAGCCGGGGGATGAATCGTTTTCAGCCCGCGGGTGAGGCCGACGGGGTAGACGGAAATGTGGGTTTCGGCCGGGAACAATGCCGCCGCCCAGCGCAGGCCTTCGTAACGGTGCGCGGCGACCTGCTCGCCGAACGCCCGCCAGTTTTTCACCATGCCGGGATTGTCCTGTTCGCCGATGGCAAAGAATACGGAGACGGGCAGTTGGGGGTGCTCGGCGTGAAACGCGGTCTCCAGTTCAAAGAGGCGCCGTTTGTCGCCGCCGAGTCCCGGGGCGAGAATGATGTAGCCTTGGAACAGATCCGGCTTCGTGAAAAGCGTATAGGTGGCGAAAGTGCCGCCGTAGGAAAGGCCCACCAGGGTGCGGTCGTCCGCCTTGGCCGCGTAGTGTTGCTCGATGAACGGGAACAGCTCCGTCGCGAGGAACTGCTGGAAGCGTTCGGCGCCTCCGGCGAGCGGCAACCCCGCCGGGGGCGGCGTCCGCAGCGGCTTGGGCACGTAGTCGCGCGCCCGCTTCTGCCACCATTCGTCCTGCGTGCCGCCGTAGGCGATGCCGACGATGATCATGGGCGGTCCTTCCTTGGTCATGGGAAGGTACGTGGCGACGTCGGAAGCCAGCCCGAACCAGTAGTCGGCGTCGAGGACGTAGAGCACCGGATAGCGGGTGGTCGCGGGCTCGTATTTCTCCGGCAGGCGGACCTCGATGAGGAAGGAATCGCCGACCGCGGCCGAGGCGAGCCGGTGCGCGTAGGCGCGGGAAAGCGCGAGCGGGCCTCCGGGTTCCACGGCGGGCTCCGCGGCACCAGGCATGGTGAGTGGCGATGCCAGGATCCCGATGAAAAGATATAGTGGGAGCGTTCGATTCATGGGATGAAGTTGGATCTGGACCCCCTGACCGGCGTCGGCCGAAGGCCGTGGCCTCACTCCTGCACGAGCTGGCGGAGGAGGCGGCGCCGGGGGTCGAAGAGGGAGACCTTGAGGGGGAGGTGGCCGGGGAGGGCGTGGGTGGCGCAGCCGAGGCAGGGGTCGTAGGCGCGGAAGGCCATCTCGATCTTGTTGAGCAGG
>DATJUU010000081.1:0-9492 GCA_035502155.1 Opitutaceae bacterium | reverse complement strand
AGGAGGTTTCGACGTGGACCGTGTAGGACTGCGTGATGGTGATCGTGGTGCCGGGTGATGAGCCCGGCCACGTGGCGGAACAAGACACGGACGTCACCTGGTCGCTGTTGTACTGATTAGCGACCTCTGGCGTACAGCCTGAGACGGCATCCGGCGGCGGGGTCGCGTTCCAGATGAGGGTGACAGCACTCGGGTACCACATCGTCGAGTCGCATGGCTGGGACTGGGCGCTCCATGTACAGGTCGCTGAGATCGTGTCGCCCCACGCCACCGACGCGCCCATCGCCATTACCGCCACCGCCACCAGCACCCCCACCAACGCCAGCCGCCTCATCTCAGCTCCAATCTCCTGAGCCGCCGGAGGAGCGAGAGGCTGGCAAGCATGAGCACTCCCATCGCCGCCGCGCTGAGCAGCAACAGCACCCCACCGCTGCGGCTGTCCGAGCCGGCTCGCGGCAGCAGCACCAGGTCCTTCGGCCATGTGAGCGGGAATGCAAGCGACGTGACCTGTGACCGTGGGCGGTGGACGACCGACGGACGATGGGCCACGGCGGGCCGATGGATCCTGATGGGTCGCGCCCGCGCTACAACTCCGCCGCCGTTCGAGGGTGCTGCCGTTGTGACAGGCGAGGTCTGGATGTGGACCACATGCGGCGTCGTCTCTGCGGGCGCCGACGAGGTCACGACGGGGTGGCTGGTTGCCGGCGCCGTCGGAACCGAGACGTGTGACCTGACGTCAGCCTGTGGCGCCGGATCCGGGGATGGCTGAGCGGATTGACCCGAGGTTGGCGATTTCTGCGGTGCCGGAGCGGAGGCGGTTGCAGAGGCGGTACCCGCGGCGCACACGAACAACATGGCGAGCGCGACCGACTCGCCCAATCGGGCGATAACGCGAGCGGCCCAAGAACCCCTTTCCGTCTGCCCCCGGTACCGCTGCCAGCGACCCCATCGTCCGGTTCGCAACGGTCCTTCCTGCTTGTTACGGATTTTTAAGCAAGTCGCACCATACGCTCATTCATGCGCTGGATCAACGCCTGCGTCCAATGTGATGTCCGCGGCCGAATGCCCACAGGGCCGTCGCCGCCACGAGTCCGAGGGCGAGGTAGAGGATCGATGGGATCGACCCGGGCCGAGCCGGGACTGCCTCGATAGAGGCAGTCGAAAGCGATTCTGTGGCGCCCAGCGCGCGGAGATCTCGGTGCGGGTGGGCCGAGAGCGGACGCCCCGGACGCGCGACGAGCACGCTGTGCGAGCGGAAACGTTCACTTCGGGACGCTGGCCTCAACACCGTCGAAACGATGACTTCGGAGCGGCCGGTTGCCGGCACAACGGCGCCGGCCACCGGTCGGCGTCGCTGACCGGGCGCGAACGGCTGGGCCCCGAGAATGGCGACTCCGGCGGGCGGTGCAGAAAACAACAAGGGCGTGGCGGTCGCAGCCGGAGTCGCGGTCGTCGGCGGTGAGGCCGTGCTGGCCGGTATCGCGGGCGCCAGCGGCGGATTATCGGTCGTGTCCGGGGGCAGAGGCGCCGGCGGCGGAGGCGCCGGCGGCGGACTCGCGGGTGGTACCAGCGTTATCACCGTGACGGTCGTCTGGCTCGAGGCGCTCTGCACCTGGGTGGCGTCGTAGCACCACGCGATACAGCCGATCTGCAGCTGCCAGATCAGCTGGCTCGTGGCCGCGTCCGCGCCCGTCGTCGACGTCGTGAACGTCGTCGACGTCGTCGCCGTCGATCCGGGCTCGCCGACGAGAATCTGGATCGTCGTAATCGCTTGCTGCGCTTGCTGCACCTGCTCCGTGTCGGTGCAATAGAAGAGGCAACCGATCTGGAGCTGCCAAGTCTGCTGGTTGGTCTGGTTCACCGATGTCGGCTGGGAGCCGCTCGACGGGGCAATGAGCTGGAGCGTCGTGCTCGTCTGCGTCGCGGTCTGCACCTCGGTGCCGGGTGCCGGTCCGCCCGTCTGCAACTGGCAGCTGACCTGGTCGATGACGGCCTGATCAATGCCAGGTGACGGCTGAGGGCCCGTCGAGGCGGTGGGTGGCATCAGCGAGCTCAGCTCAGCCAGGATCTGCTGAGCGACCGGCTGTGGCGCCGTGCTCGTCGTGGTCGTGCCAAAGCACTGCGCCAGGCAGCCGATCTGCACCTGCGTGATCGTGGTGGTCGGCTGTGACGGAGTGGCTGGCGCCGGCGACTCGAGCTGGCTGGCCTGCTGTGCCGACGCTCCCGCGGTCTGCAGGTAGCCCGTGGTCTGCGTCGCCTGCTGAACCTGGCTGACGCCCTGGCAGTTGGAGGTACAGCCCGAGATCTGGATCTGGACGATGACCTGGGTGGTCGTGCCCGAGGCGACCGGGGCCGGCGGAGGACTCGCGGTCGCGGG
This sequence comes from Opitutaceae bacterium, assembly GCA_035502155.1. GTDB lineage: Bacteria > Verrucomicrobiota > Verrucomicrobiia > Opitutales > Opitutaceae > Fen-1467. Next base: position 7,115 of record DATJUU010000081.1, on the reverse strand, counting down.
AGGTGTGGGAGGAGTCGGCGGGGTTGCCGGCGCCGGGGAAGCAGGTGGATCCTGGGGGGCGGGGGCCGTCGGCGGCTCGGTGGTATCAGTCGGCGCCGTGGTATCGGACGACGCTGTGCTGCCGATCGACGACGTGGTATCGGTCGGCGGAGCGGTCGTATCGGCCGGGGGAGCGGTCGTATCGGCCGGGGAAGTGGCCGGAGTGGTCGTGTCGGCCGGGGAAGTGGCCGGAGCGGTCGTATCGGACGGCGGATTAGTCGCGGGCGCCGGAGCGGCGGGAGGACCCGCCGCACCCGGGCTAGTCGGCGACGTCGGCGTTACCGCCGGAACCGCGACCGGTGCAACCGCGCCTACTGCCGACACCGCGGCCGAGGGCGGCTGGTCGGCTCGAGCCTCTGAGACGGCGACCAGCGCCACGAGCACCGTGATCAGAACCAGCCCGAGCTTTGCCGTGTTCAGGAATCGCATGTCGTGTTATCGAGACCCGGCCGGCGCCGATCAGGGCGCCGGCCGAGTCGCTTGGCTCCCGAAGGAGCCGGTCGTCAACTAACCGGTCTGGCCCTGAGTTCCGTTCTGGGTCGTGCCCGCGTTGTTGCCGGCGCCGCTCAGCGCGCCGTTCAGGGCGAACTGGTTTGCGCTGTTGTCGCCGCCCGAGATGTCGCCGGCGGAGATGTTCACCGGGACATTGGCGTTGACTGCGGTCTGATTGGCGTTGGCGCATGAAGACGCCAACTGGCCGGTGAGCGCCTCCTGACCGCTCACTTGGGCCTGGCCGGCCCCGCCGCATCCAACTAGGCAGTTGGATCCGGCGTTCTGGTTCTGGGTGTTGTTCTGGGTGGTATCGGCGTTGTTGCCGGCGAAGCTGGCGGCTCCGTTGATCGCGCCCTGGTTGGCGCTGTTGTTACCGCCAGAGATGTTGCCGGCGCCGATGTTCACCGGGACGTTGGCGTTCACCGCCGTCTGGTTGGCGTTCGCCGACGAGAACGCACCCTGGAGCGTTGCCGCGCTCTGGTTCGAACCCTGGAACTGGCCCGCGCCGCCGCATCCGATCAGGCAGTTTGAGCCGGCGTTCTGGGTCTGGGTGTTGTTCTGGGTGGTGCTGGCGTTGTTGCCGGCGCCGCTCAGCGCGCCGTTGGCGGCGAACTGGTTGGCGCTGTTGTTACCGCCGGAGATGTTCCCTCCGGCGATGTTGACCGGGACGTTGGCGTTGACCGCCGTCTGGTTGGCGTTTGCCGACGATCCCGCCAGCTGACCGGTGAACGCCTTCTGCCCGCTCAGCTGGGCCTGGCCGGCCCCGCCGCATCCGATCAGGCAGTTGGATCCGGCGTTCTGGTTCTGGGTGTTGTTCTGGGTCGTGTCGGCGTTGTTGCCCGCGCCGCTCAACGCTCCATTAACCGCACCCTGGTTGGCGCTATTGGAGCCGCCCGAGACGCTGCCGCCCGCGATGCTTACCGGGACGTTGGCGTTGACCGCCGTCTGGTTGGCATTCGCCGACGAGAACGCTCCCTGGAGCGTTACCGCGCTCTGCCCGGCGGCTTGGAACTGGCCCGCGCCGCCGCATCCAACCACGCAGTTGGAGCCGGCGGTCTGGGTCTGGGTGTTGTTCTGGGTGGTGCTGGCGTTGTTGCCGGCGCCACTGAGCGCGCCGTTGCCGGCGAACTGGTTGGCGCTGGGATCGCCACCCGAGGGGTCTCCACCTTGCGGCTGGCCGCCTTGCGGCTGTCCGCCCTGCGGCTGTCCGCCCTGGCCGCCCTTCGGCGTCCCGCAGCCACACGGATTGCCACCGTCCGACGGCTGACCGCCCGAGACACTCGACGGTGAGTTGCCGTTCACCGCGGTCTGGTCGGCGTTAGCCGATGATCCGGCCAGCTGGCCGGTCACGGACTTCTGGTCGCTTCCCTGCGCCTGTCCAGCCCCGCCGCCGCCGATCGCCTTGCCGGCGTTGGCCATCTGGGTCTGGGTGTTGTTCTGGGTGGTGTCGGCGTTGTTGCCCGCGCCGCTCACCGCACCATTGACCGCGCCCTGGTTGGCGCTGTTCGAACCGCCGCCGTTCGGCTTGCCGCCCATCGGCGGTCCGCCCTTCGGCGGTCCACCGTTCGGCGTCCCGCAACCGCACGGGTTGCCACCGCCCGACGGATGACCGCCGGACACGCTCACCGGCGCGTTTGTGTTGATGGCAGTCTGCTGGGCGTTCGCGCTCGAGAGCGCGCCCTGCAGAGTCGTCGCGGCTTGACCCGCGAGCTGTGCTTGCCCGAGACCGCCGGCCCCGGGGCTGCCGCCACCGTCGGCCATCGCTGTCGCCGGAACGGCGAACGCGATGACGCTGACGGCAGCAGCAATCAATTTGCATCTCATGCTGCTTCTCTCCTTCGTTGAGTGGATCGCCGCGCTCGTACTGCTGCCCCGAGCAGCGGCGATGACCTGGTCGTGGGTTCACCCAGCGGCACTAACCAGGCCGTTCCAACCTCAGGTCGAGGAGAGCGGATCGCGCTGGGGCGAGCCCCAGGCCTAGGAGCCCCGGCAACAAGGCTCGAAGCATGAATACGCCGACGATCGCGAGCAGAGCTGCCGCGGTCGCGCCGGCCGCCCCGCCACCGGTTCCGGCGGCACTACCCTCGGCGCCGCCCGGCGGCAGGATGGCCAAGACCGGCGGCACCACCTGCGAGGTGGTCACCGCGCTCGTGCGGCGGGACGGAAGCTCGACGTGACGACTGCCACGCCAATTCCGTCGGATATAAGCGTGGTGCGCTGGAGCGGTCGCGGCGTGGTTCCGATTACCGCTCACGCCCTGCGCAACGAGTGGAACCGGCGACCGAGCTCGGCCAAAGGCGAACAGGCTGCGACGCGGAACCGGCGGCGGTCCTTCGCGGCGAAGCCCCCTCTGCCCGGCCCGGTGCCCCTTCGGACGCGAGACGCGATGTGCGCTCGCCTGCCCACCGAGGGACGAGCCGGACCGGGCTGGAGCGGGCGGATTCGGCCGTTTGCCCGTCGTGCGTACCGAGACTGCTGGCACGGAAACTGTTGGCGTTGGGATTGCGCCGGCCGGCTGGGGCGTCGGCCGCGCCGCCACGGCCGCCGCCGCCGCGGAATTGACCACGGATGCGGCAGCCGTCGACGGCACGGCCGGCGTGGGCTGGGGGGGCGCTGAGATCTCTACAGGGGGAGGGGATGGTGCCGCGGGGACAGCAGACGACGACGGCACCCGTGCAAGTGCGTCGGCCACGGCAGCCTGTGCTGGCGCCGGAACGACCGAGCTGAGCTGGCTCAGACCGCCATAGCCGGGGCCGGAAGCCTCCGCGCCTGCCGGGGCGATGAGCGCCAGCGTGAGGAGTGCCACGGTGAGCACCCCGCACAACCCCCGAAACTTGGTAACCAGATGATCAGCCATGATCAGGTTCTGCGACTTAATGTGAGCCGAGAACCGTGATTCGATCCCAAAAAAGGGTCGGTATCCCGTGCTATCTCTGGTACTTTCACGGTGGTATCAGTCGCGAAGGGGCGAAGGCGACATCGGTCGGAACGCTCATGTCCGGGGCGCGATAGCGCCGCAATCCAGCCGAAACGGGTCGGAGCTTCGCGATGCCCAGCGCCAGGAGCTCGTCCGGTCGCATCTGCCGTTGGTCCGCGCGATGGCACGCCGCTACGCGGGTCGCGGCGAGGAGGTTGATGACCTCGTCCAGGCCGGGTCGGTCGGCCTGGTCAAGGCTTCAACCCGCTTCGACCCGAGCCGAGGGGTCGCGTTCGCGACCTTCGTCGCGCCCGCCGTCGAAGGTGAGATCCGCCGGCATCTCCGCGAGCGCGCTCCCGGGGTGCGGCTACCCCGCGACATCCAGCGCATGAGCACCGAGCTTCGACGCACACGCGACGAGCTCGCCGCTTCTCTTGGACGCGCGCCTGAGGTCGCCGAGGTCGCGGCGGCGCTGGACGCCGACGTGAGCGAGGTCGAACGTTTGATCGCCGCCGACCGCGCCCGAAATCCGGTGCCGCTGAGCGCGTCACAAACCGAAGTCGACCAGTCCGGCGAGCCCGATGCCCTCGCCGAAACCGAATACCGCGTCCTGCTCAAAGGCAGTCTTAGGGCCCTCGACGACCGGGAGCGCCGGATCGTCTTCCTCCGGTTCCATGCCGACATGACCGAGGCGCGGATCGCGCGAGCGATGGGCATCTCCCAGGCGCACGTCTCGCGACTCCTCGACGGCGCCCTGACAAAGCTGCGGGCAGAGCTCGACTCGACGGGGCGCGATACCACCAAGTCTCGGGCGGTATCACGTCCCAAAACACCCGCAATTGCGGACGTGGCCCCTAAAATCTCGGCGGTGGGCGCGGACGAGGGGAGCAAGGCTCAGGAGAAGAAGGCAGCGGGTTACAGCGGCCGCTTCCTCGTCCGGATGCCGAGCGAGCTCCATGAGCAGCTCGCGCAGACGGCCGAGCGCGAGCAGGTGAGCCTGAACCGATATGTCACCGACACCCTGTCGAGCTCGGTCGGACTGAACGGATCGGACGCCCGGGCTCGCAAGGAACCGTCCAGCGGCGTCCGGCCGCGAACGCTCCGCATGGCCCTTGTGACAAACCTGGCGGTCGTGGTGCTCGCGGGTATCGTCGCGGTCGTTTTGCTGGTGCTCGCGCTGCAGCGCGGGATCTGACCCCGTCTGCAAGCCGCCGGTCGCGGTGAAGGATCGTCGCCCGCGAGGGCGAACCCGCCCACGTGCGCAACGGAACACTCCACGGGGTGATCGAGTCCTTCGCGGCCGAAGCGGCGATGGCGCTGTGCGCGGAGACCGCGTCCGGCGCCGAGATCCCGTTCGAGCTCGTCGACGCGGCCGCTGGCCCGCGCGGGCGCGTGCCGCTGTACTGCTACCGCCCGCTCACTGGTTCGTTCATCCATGAACGGCTCGGCATGCTGTCGGCCCTTCCGACCTACGCGCCCGCGGTGCGGACGCTGAGCGGGCTCGAGGGCCTCGATGCCTACCTGCGCCAGCGCGGCGAGTCGCGCATCCCGTCCGAGCGCCGCGAATGCGCCGGCGCAACGCTTCGCACCTTCCTGTCGGTGGTGTACGCCGACCGGGGTGACTTTGAATTTGATGAGGAGCGGTTCGAGCAGGCTTATGACGAGCTCGAACTGTCGCTGTATGAGGGTCGCGCGATGACCACGGTGGTGGCGCCGTTGCTCGGAATCGGGCTCGACGACGGCACCACCGAGATCGCGCTCGGCGACGGGCTCGCGCTCGTCCGGGGGAACACCCTCGACGATGCGCCGCCGGACGCTGTCTGGGGAGACGGCGATGAGCCCCACGTGCTGATCGTGCTGACGGTTACCCAGGATCGCGCCGCGCCCGCGCCGGTGTCGGTCGCGCGCGTCCGCTTCCGCCGCACGCTCACCGCGCTCCGGCTGTTCGAACGCGGCGGATTCGCGCTCGGGCCGGTCGCGTGGTCGCGCATCGACGCCGGCACCTGGCGCTCAGCGCCGCTCGGCGGCAGCGGCCGGCCGCGCGTGACCGCGCGGATCCCGGCCGAGCAGGAGGATGAGCTGCGGGCATTCTGCAATCTGGTCGCGCGCCGGACGCCCCGAGGCGGCGAGATCGCCTGGGCGCTGTCCCGGTTCGAGATGGGCTGCGAACGGCTCGCGCCGTTCGAGGCGCTTACCGATTACCTGTTGGCGCTGCGGGCGCTGCTCGAGCCCGAAGGCGCGTCGAGTGGACGCCTGGCCGGGCGCCTGGCCGCGATCTGCGCGAAACCCGAGGATCGCGCGGCGGCGGCCGAGCGGATCGCACATGCGATCTCGCTCGAGCGCGCGGTGATCACCGGCATCGCGCCGGCCGACACCGGGGTCGATGCCCTCGTCGAGGAGCTGTCGGAGATGCTGCGCGCGCTGCTCAGAGACGTGCTCTGCGGCCACCTCGAGGCCGACCTGTGCGCGTTGGCCGACGAGCTGCTGGCACCCGCGTAGCACGAGCACTCTCGCTAGGCTTGGACAAGACCGCTCCCTACTCGGCCCGGTGACGGGTCGGGATTGTCCTGCCGCCAGGCTCGACAACATAAGTCCTGGGGCTCTAATGCAGTTAGGGGGAGCGCGATCGCAGTGGCGAGCGGGCATCGAGCCCGCTCGTGCTGTTTGTGGGGTTATGCTGGCAATGTGCCGCCGGTAATCGCGCCCAACGTGCACCCGCGCTGCGTGAACGCGCCGCGGATCAACGACGACGGGTTCGAAGAGCTCTGCCACCTGGTGACCGAGGAGGACCCGGACACCGCATTGTGCGGCAAGGACGTGACCGGTTATCCATGGGACCCGCCGTGGCCCCGGTGCGAGGCCTGCCTCGCCGTTGCCAGAGGAGACATGAACTGAGCGACTACGAGCTGACCTGCGTCGTCGAGATCCCGAAGGGCAGCCGCAACAAGTACGAGTACGACCCGAAGCTCGGGGGCATCAAGCTCGACCGGTTCATCTCGGCGTCGGTCGTGTACCCGACCGACTACGGTTTCGTGCCGGACACGCTCGCCCCCGACGGCGACCCACTCGATGTGCTCCTGTGCGTCTCCGAGCCGACGTTTCCCGGGTGCATCGTGGTGGCGAAGGCGGTCGGGCTGTTCAAGATGTCCGACGAGAAGGGCCCCGACGACCATGTGGTCTGCGTCCCGTGCGGCGATCCGGGCTGGCAGGACTACGAGGACGTCGACGACCTGCCGCGCTTTCTCCGCGCCGAGATCTCCCACTTCTTCGCGGTTTACAAGGACATCGACGAGGGTCGTTACTCGAAGGTCGGCGGCTGGGCCGGCCGGGACGCCGCGCTCAAGGCGATCAAGAAGGCGCGTCGGGCGTTCGAGACTCGCGGGAACTAGCGGTTTCGCGCTCGGGAGAAGTAGCGGCCGCGCGCTCGCGCCGCTCCTTGCGCCAGCGCCACACGTGACGGCCGATGAAGGCCAGGATCACCAGCCCGACGAGGGCTCCGAAGTAGGCCTCGTACTTCGTCGCCGTCCGGTAGATCGTGTCGATGTTGCTTCCCGAGAAGTAGCCGATCGAGACCCAGACGCCGACCCACAGCGCGGCCCCGAGCGCGTTGAACGGAACGAACTTCTTCCAGTGCATGCCGGTGATGCCGGCGATGATCCCGTTGGCC
>DATJUU010000080.1:0-9661 GCA_035502155.1 Opitutaceae bacterium | reverse complement strand
CCCTTGCGGATCAGCAGCCGCTGCCACCAGCCCGACAGGTCGCGCTGGGCGACGCGGGCGGTCTCGAACCGGTAGTGGGAGTCGGAGGGCAGCCGGAGGAGCTTCTCCAGGCGCTCGACCTCCGCCTGCAGGGCCTGCGCCTGTTGGGCCTGGAACTCGTAGCCGGCGTAGACGCGCTGGAGTTCGCGGCCGGCCTCGATCAGCGCGTTGCGGGTGTGGGCCCGCTCCGACCAGTATTCCTGCAGGTCGTGCACCACGGAGGCGGCGGCCGGGACCGGCGCCTGCAGCTCGAAGAAGCTCACCCGCAGGATCGACTTCACCACCACGGGCAGCAGCAGCCACCCGAGCACGACAATGCCGAGGAGGACGAAGGGCTTGGCCTGGTCGAAACGGTTGGAGGGCACGGGCAGCGGGAGACGTTAATCCCCGCGCCGGACGAATCGATCCGATATTTCGCGCCGGCGGGTCAGCTCTTGGCCTCGCTGGTGAAATGCGGGAGCAGGAACTTCAGGTCGCTGAGCACGACCCCGGTGCCGTTGGCCACGGCGCTGAGCGGATCGTCGGCGATCGTGACCGGCAGGCCGGTCTTCTCGCTGAGCAGGCGGTCGATGTTGCGGATGAGCGAGCCGCCCCCGGCCATGACGAAGCCGCGGTCGACGAGGTCGGCGGAAAGCTCCGGCGGGCAGCGCTCCAGCGCGTTGCGCACCGCGTCGACGATCGCCGCGATCGTGTCGCCCAGGGCCTCGCGGATCTCCTGCGAGGTGATGTGGATGGTCTTGGGCAGGCCGGCGACGGAATCGCGGCCCTTGACCTCCATCGAGAGCTCCTCCTCCAGCGGGTAGACCGAGCCGATGCGGATCTTGATCTCCTCCGCGGTGCGCTCGCCGATCAGGAGGTTGTAGGCCCGCTTCATGTAGTTGATGATCGCGTTGTCCAGTTCGTCGCCCGCCACGCGGATGGACTTGGAGAAGACGATGCCGGCGAGGGAGATGATCGCGATCTCCGTCGTGCCGCCGCCGATGTCGACGATCATGTTCGCGGCCGGCTCGTCCACCGGCAGGCCGACGCCGATCGCGGCCGCCATCGGCTCCTCGATCGTGAGAACCTCGCGCGCGCCGGCGTGCGTGGCCGACTCCTTCACCGCCCGTTTCTCGACCTCGGTGATGCCGGAGGGGATGGCGATGATGACGCGCGGCGCCACGATGCGCGACTGGCTGTGCACCTTGCGGATGAAATAGCGCAGCATCGCCTCGGTGATGTCGAAGTCGGCGATCACGCCGTCCTTCATCGGCCGGATGGCCTGGATGTTGCCGGGGGTGCGGCCGAGCATGCGCTTGGCCTCCTCGCCGACCGCGAGCACCTTGCGCGAAGAAGTGCTGATCGCCACCACCGACGGTTCGCGCAGCACGATCCCCTTGTCCTTCACGAACACCAACGTGTTCGCCGTGCCCAGATCGATCCCGATGTCGTTGGAAAAATAACCAAACAAATTGCCGGCCATGTCGTTAGGGGGAGTAGCAGGTGGGTGCGACCGGAGGAAAACAATCCGCCACGTGAAAAATTGTCAAAGGTATTTCCGTCCCGAAACCCCCGTTCCACCGAGGGAAAACCGGCGGACGGCCGGCGGAGGATGGACTTGACCGCGAACCGTTTCCGGGCGTTGTCGAAGGGCGGGCCCCGTCGGGATTCGGCGCATGCAGGGCATCAATTTCATCCAGGATCTGGCGATCGTCGTCCTGCTGGCCGGCGTGGTCGGCTGGATCTGCCAGCGCCTCCGTCTCTCGGTCATCGTCGGCTATCTCGCCGCCGGGATGCTGGTGGGGCCGTACACCCCGCCGTTCACGCTCGTCTCCGACATCGGCCGCATCAGCACGCTGGCCCAGGTGGGCCTGGTGTTCCTGATGTTCTCCATCGGCATGCGCCTGAGCCTGCGCAAGCTGCGGCGGCTGGGCTTCGCCCTCGTCGCCGCGACCCTGATCGAGGCCAACGTGGTCTACAACCTGTCGCGGCTGGCGGGCACGGTCCTCGGCTGGAGCCGCGCCGAGGGCCTGTTCCTGGCCGGCATGCTGATGGTCTCGAGCTCCGCGGTCATCAGCAAGGTGCTGCAGGACGCCGGGCTGACCCACGAGAAGACGGGCCAGTACGCCATGGGCGTGGTGGTGGTCGAGGACATCGTGGCGGTGGTGATGCTGACCCTGCTCGGCTCGTTCGTGCAGTTCGGCCACGCCGGCGCGGCGCGGCTGAGCGAGACGATCGGGCTGCTCGCCGCCTTCGTGGCGCTGGCCGGGATCACGGGCCTGCTGCTCGTGCCCTGGCTGCTCCGGCGGCTGAGCCGCAGCGCGGCCGAGGAGTTGCAGACCCTGCTGGTCGCCGGGCTGCTCCTGACCATGGCCCTGCTCGCCGAGCGCGCGGGCTACTCGCTCGCCCTCGGGGCGTTCCTCCTCGGGGCCATCGTCGCGGAGACGCCGCACCGGACGCAGGTGGACCGGGCGTTCGAGGGCCTGCGCGACGTGTTCAGCGCGGTGTTCTTCGTGGCCATCGGCATGGAGATCGATCCGCGGCAGATCGCGGCCCACGCCGGGCTCATTGTCGCCATCGCGGCGCTGACCGTGGTGGCACGCGTCGCGGCCTGCACCCTCGGCCTGCTCGCCGTCGGCTCGGGCACGACGGAGGCGCTGCGCGTCGGGCTGACAGTGACGCCGATCGGCGAGTTCTCCTTCATCATCGCGCAGCTGGGCGTGTCCGCCGGGGTGGTGCCGGACAAGTTCTATCCGCTGGCGGTCGGCGTCTCGCTGCTCACCACGCTCGCGGCGCCGGTGCTCACGCGGCGGTCGGACGGGATCAGCGTCTGGCTCGTGGCGCGGCAGCCGGGCGCGCTGCGGGCCTGGACCGACTACTACCGGCAGATGCTGGAGCGCCTGCAGCTGCGGGCGCGGCGCAACCGTCTCTGGCAGCTGAGCCGGCGGCGTTTCGTCCAGATCGGGGTCGAGATCCTGTTCGTCACCGGCCTGCTGGTTTTCTCCGAGAACCTCTTCACCCTCGCGGAGGGCTACCTGGGGCGCGCCTGGCTGTTCCCGTATGCGCTCGAGGTCCTGTTCTGGTCGGCGCTGGTCGTGGTGGTGCTGGCGCCGCTCGTGGCCATCTGGCGCAACATCTCGGCCCTCGCGCTGCTCTACGCGGAGGTCTCGACCGCCGGGCTCCGCCGCGCCGCCGTGCTGCGGCCGGTGGTCGAGACGGGGCTGAAGGCGGTGGCGGCGACCGGGCTCTTCCTCTGGCTCTCCGCCGTGATGCCGCTGGGCGGCGCGACGCGCTGGCTGCTCCTGGCGATCACCGTGCTCGCGGTCGTTGCGCTGGTCGTGTTCTGGCGCAGGCTGATCTACTGGCACAGCGAGCTTGAGGTGGAGCTCAACGAGGTGCTCGCCGGCGCCGGGCAGCACGGCTCGGCCACCGCCGCGCCCTGGCTGCGGCCGCGGGAGGAATGGCACCTCAACATCTCCGAATGCCTGCTGCCCGACCTCGCCGACTGCCGGGGGCGGACGCTGACCGAACTGGCCCTCCGGGCCCAGTTCGGCTGCTCGGTCGTCGGCATCGAGCGCCAGGGTTTCATGATCGCCAATCCGCCGCCGGAAACCGTCCTCTATCCGCGCGACCGGCTGCTCCTCCTCGGCTCCGGGCCGCCCCTCGCCGCCGCCCGGCGCCTCTTGACGGCGGTGTCGGGCGCCGAGCTGGCGGCCGGGCTGGATGAGATGCGCATGGAGCCGGTCACGGTGCCGGCCCGCAGCCGGTGCGCGGGCCGCACGCTCGCCGCGCTGGCGCCGACCCGCCGCAGCGGCGTGCAGATCGCCGCCATCAACCGCGGCGGCCGGCGTCTCGTGAATCCCGGGGCCGACGAACAGCTGTGCGCGGGCGATGAGGTCCTGGTCCTCGGGAATCCCGCGCAGATCGCGGCCTTCCGGAACGAGGTGTGCGAGGAACCCGCGGCGGACGCTCCGCCGGCGGGCGGACCGGTCTAGCTCCGGCCGCCGCCGTTGCGCCGCCGGGGAGGCTTCTCTCCGTCCGCTTCCTCGGCGTCCTCCTCGTCCTCCTCGTCTTTCTCTCCCTTGGCGGCGCCCTCCTTGCCTTCCTCGTCGCCCTCTTCCTTCTCCTCGTCCTCGTCCCATTTCAGCGACTGGTCGTTCTTAAGCTGTTCCTCCTCCTCCTCGTTGAGCGTCGGCAGCTCGGCGTCGTCCAGTTCATCCTCCTTCGCCGCCACCGGTCCGCCCTCTTCGCCCTCCGCGCCCTCCCAGCCCGCCGGGGTGTAGTCGAGGATCTCCGTCACCTCGGTGAACACGTGCACGGCCTTGCCCTCCATGAAGTCGACGTTGCGGGCCTCGCGGATCTCGTCCTCCACCTCGTCCACGCTGATCTGCTGCTCGAAGTCGAAAAGGTCGTTGAGCATCTTCACGCGCACGCGGGTCATGTGGTCGAGGAAGTCGGCGTACGGCCCGTTCTCCTCGTCGAGCAGGTCGGGGAGCGCGAAGAGCTTGTCCTCGGAATCGAAGAGCGACTCCTTCACCCGGGCGAGGCGCACGCGGCCGCTGCCGAGGTCCTTCTCGATGCGGAAGGGGATGAAGGCGGCCTCCATCACGTCCTGGTCGAACCCGTATTCGCGCATCGGCTCGACGAGGTCGATGATGTGCTGCACCTGGCGCGGGTCGATGATGCTCAGGCCGTCGACGTCCCAGCGCACGGGGTCGCTGACCTCCTCGACCCACCAGTTGTGGTCTTCACCGAGGCGGACAATGCACCATTCGAGCTTGGAAGCGGACTTGGCCATGGACGGGGACGGAAGGGGGGACTGTGTTTTCGTGCACCAAAAAGCCCGCTCGCGGACGGAGTCAACTCCGCAACACCAAAAAAATCGCCGGTCGATTCAAAGCCTGCTCCGTCCCGCGGGCCGGGGGATGAAATCGGTGCGCAGGGTGCGGCGGGGCGGGCAAATAACAAGCACAAAAAACCGGACGGCGCCGCGCCGGGGCGGGCTTGAGTTTTTGCGGGGCGGCCCGCACTTTCGCGCCATGGGCTTCCTCTACGAGCGGCTGGTCCGGCCGGCGCTGTTCCGCCTCGATCCCGAGGTCGCGCACGAGCGCGCGGTGACGGCGCTGGCGTGGCTCGGGGCGGCGGCTCCGGTGCGGCGCGCGTTGTCGGCCTGGAGCGCGGCGGGAGCCGCGCGCCGGCGGCCGGTCGAGTGCTGCGGCCTGCGGTTCCCCAACGCCGTGGGCCTCGCCGCGGGCTTCGACAAGAACGGCGTGGCCTGGCGCGGCGCCGCGGCGCTCGGCTTCGGGCACGTCGAAATCGGCACGGTCACGCTCCTGCGCCAGCCCGGGCAGGACCGGCCGCGCGTCTTCCGCTACCCGGCGCACGAGGCGGTGATCAACCGCATGGGTTTCAACAACGACGGCGCCGAGGCCGTGGCCCGCCGCCTCGCCCGGCAGCCGCCGCCCGGCCGGCGGCCGATTCCCGTCGGCATCAACCTCGGCAAGTCGCGCGCCGCGCCGCTCGACCGCGCGGTGCAGGACTACCTCGGCAGCTTCGCCCTGCTCGCCGACCACGCCGATTACCTCGTGCTCAACATCAGCAGTCCGAACACCCCCGAGCTGCGCCGGCTGCAGGAGGAGCCGTGGCTGCGCGAGCTCCTGCCGGCGCTGGCGGCGGCCAACCGGACGCGGACCGCGGCCGGCCGGCCGCGCCGGCCGCTGTTCCTGAAGATCGCGCCCGACCTGGGCTACCGCGAGATCGACGCCGTGCTCGCCGCGGTCCTGGAGTTCGGGCTCGACGGCATCATCGCCACCAACACCACGCTCGCGCGGCCCGGGCCGTTCGCCGCGGTGGGCGAAAGCGGCGGCCTGAGCGGCCGGCCGCTGACGCGGCGCGCGACCGAAATCATCCACTACCTCGCGCGCGCCACCGGCGGGCGCCTGCCGCTCATCGCCTCGGGCGGCGTGATGGACTTCGCCTCGGCCGGCGAGAAGCTCGATGCCGGCGCCACGCTGGTCCAGATCTACACCGGCTGGATCTACCGCGGGCCGTTCTTCGCCCGCGACCTCGCCCGCGGCCTCGCCGCCCGCCAGGACCGGGTGTTCGGATTTTAGATTTTGGAGCGCGGATTGGGGATTGGTTCCGCGGCGGCCGGGTGGGGCGGGACCGCCGGGCCCGCGGAAGACCGAGGCGGCGCGCCCAGGGGTCGAGCCCCACCTTCCATCGATGGCACGGGCGGCTTGAGCGGGCGTCCACCGGTCCCGGGTCCGGCAAAACCCAAAACCCAGAACTCAAAACCCAAAACCTAGATGACCCAGTCCGCGCCGTCCTTGAGATCGTGGACCGAGCCCACCGCCGCCTCCTTCTTGCGCCGCGGGCGCACCACGAGGCTTTCGCCCTTGTTGTAGGCGATGCTGTGCGGCGGGATCGTCTGCAGCAGCCAGACGCTCGCGCCGACGATGGAGTGCGCGCCGATGCGGGTGTCGCCGCCCAGGATCGTGGCGTGGGCGTAGATCGTGACGTGGTCCTCGACGTCGGGATGGCGCTTCACGCCCTTGATCGGATTGCCCTCGTCGTCGACCTCGAACGACTTGGCGCCGAGCGTGACGCCCTGGTAGATCTTGACGTGGGCGCCGATGCGCGCGGTCTCGCCGATGACGACGCCGGTGCAGTGGTCGATGAAGAAGTGCGGGCCGATCTGCGCGCCGGGATGGATGTCGGCCCCGGTGCGCTCATGGGCGTACTCGGTGAGCATGCGCGGCAGCAGCGGCACGCCGAGGCCGTACATCACGTGGGCGATGCGCTGGAGCGAGATGACCAGCACGCAGGGGTAGGCGAGGATGATCTCCTCGACGCTGCGCGCGGCCGGGTCGCCGTGGTAGGCGGCGGTGACGTCGGTCTGCACGACCTGCCGGATCTCCGGCAGGGCGCCGAGGATCTGCATCGCCAGCTCCTTCGCATGGCGCGCGGGCTGGGCGTCGCGGGCGAAGCGCAGGCTCTTCTCCAACTCGGTGGTCAGGCGCGTGGCGATCTCCTGCAGGCGGCGCTCGGTCAGGCCGGCCACGCTGCGCTTGGTCACCGGGCTCTGCTCGAAGTAGCCCGGGAAGAGCAGGTGCATGAGGTCGGAGGCGAGGCGGTTGACCGATTCCTCCGACGGCAGGTTGTTGCCGTCGAAATGGTTGATGCCGCCGTGGGCCTCGTACGACGCGAGCAGGGCGAGTTTGATGGATTCGAGCGACATGGCCGGAGACCGCCACCATTCGCCGGAAACGCGGGCGGGGTCAAACCGGATTGGGGGCGCTTCCGCCTCCGTCGCGGCATCCGCTCCCGCCGGGCGGTCGCACCAATTCAGGGCTTTACATTCCCGGGGGCCGTTCTACTTATCCACCTCCCCAACGCGCGTACGCTCAGGTGGTGGAACTGGTAGACACACACGTTTGAGGGGCGTGTGCCGAAAGGCGTGCGGGTTCGACTCCCGCCCTGAGCACCAGCCTTCGCCGCAGCGTAGCGGAGGCGAAGGCTGCGCGCCGCCGGCCTGGCGGAGACGGGCGTTTCGCCCGGCAACTGGCGCGGCTTCGACTGGCAAGCCAATCTGGCCGCCGCGGCGCAAAATCGCTTGCCACGCCCCCGGGGGCGACAAGACTGGCCGGCCTGTTGTCGGCGGACCGACGCCGCCACGCCTCTCTCTTGCCCATCTGCCCTGCGCGGGCGCCCGCCCGCTGTTTGCCGACCGTCCCATGGAAGAACCGCCTGCCAAGGAGACTCCCGCTCCGGGTCTCAACAAGATCGACCTCAGCCAGCTGCAAGATTTCCGCTTCGGGACCCAGTGGACCGAGGTGAAATCCGTGCCCGGCGCGCGCCGCGAGCGCGAGCCGCGGCGCGAGGGTCCGGACCGCGGCGACGGCCGCCCGCGCGAGCCGGGCGGGGCCGAGGCCCGCCGCGACCGGCGCAGCTTCCGGCGTCCGGCCGGGGCGCCGGCGGACCTGCCGGCGGGGGCGCCGGGCAGCCGGCCCGCGTTCGACCGGGACGACGCCGAGCGGCCCGGCGGCGGGCGGCGGCGCGAATTCGGCCCGCGGGGCGATGGCCCGCCGCGGCGCGAGGGCGAACGCCGGTGGTCCGGCCCCCGTCCGCCGCAGGACCAGCGGCCGTACCTGAGCACCGTGTTCAACGTCGCGTTTTATCCCGAGGACACCGGATTCGCCGCGCTGGTGAAGGCGATGCGCTCCTCGTGCCGCACGTTCGAGCTGTTCGAGATCGCGCGCCTCATTCTCGGCAAGTTTGAGCGCTTCGTCGTCGTGCTCACGCGCCGGCCGCCGGAAGCGACGCCGGCCCCCGCCGCCCCGGAGGCCCCGCCCGCCGCGGCCCCCGCCGGCCCGGGCGCGAGCACGCCACCGCTGGCGGCCCGGCCCGCGCCGGGCGGCGGCTCGATCTTCGTGGCCGTGCCCGACGGCATCCCGTTCGAAACCGAGGAGGCGGCCATCGCGCACGTTCTGCACCACCACCTCGGGCGGTTTTTCGACCTCGCGGCGGTGACGGTGGACCCGCCCAAGGGCACGTTTCCGTTCGTCAACCGCTGCACCCTTTCCGGCGAGCTCCTCGGCCCGCCCAACTACCACCGTTACCAGCAGATCGTGCAGCAGCACCACGCGACCCGCTTCGCGCGCATGCCGTTCGAGCGATTCCGCGAAACCATCGAGACCGTGCGCGATCCCGCGGTGGTGGCGCAATGGCTGGAGAAGATGAAGCAGGTGACGCGCTACACCTGGAAGCCGCTGGCCGAGAGCGACCCGGCCGCGGTATTCGACGACGCGGACGAGGCGCGCGCCCATCTGCTGGCCACCGCGAAGGCCCGCATGGTCAAGGCGGTGGAGTCGGCACGGTTCCACGCCAAGCTCTTTGATGCGCTGCCGGCCGGCGAGATCCGCCGGGCGGTCGAGGGCCAGCTCGAGCGCCAGCGCCGCTTCCCGCTCGACACGGCCAATGCGCTGCGCGGCCGGCTGCGTCGCGAGGGCTTCACGATCTTCAAGAAGGGGGCGAAGGGCGTCTCCTACGTCTGCGCGGTCAAGCGCAAGTTCCGGATTCCGGGCCAGAGCTTCGCCGCGGGCATCAACGCGCTCATCACCTTCCTCGAGGCCAACCCGATGATCACGGTGAAGGAGCTGCCGCAGAAGCTCCTTGGCATCACACCGCCGGCGGCCGGCACCACGCCGCCGATCCCGCTGTCGATGTCCGTGCCGCCGATGCCCATGCCGCCGTCGGGCGCTTCGACCCCGCCGCTGCCGTCGGTGGAGCCGCCTGCCGCCCCGCCGGCGGAACCGGCGCCCGGGCCGGCAGAATCTTCCGCGACGCCGGCGGATGCCGTCGCCGCCCCCGCGGAGCCTCCGGCCCCGGAACCCGCGGCGCCCGCCGTCCCGGCCCCGGCCGCACCCGCCGAGGCGCCGCCCGCGCCAGCGCTCACGCCGGAAGAGCACGAGCGCCTGCGGCGCATGACGATGGACCTGCGGTGGCTGGTGACGGAGGGGTATGTGACCGAGTTTGCCGACGGCCGGCTCTTCGCGCCGCCGCCGATGGTCGAGGCGCGCCCGCGTTCGTCCGAGGCCTCGGACGGCGAGGAGCATGATCTGGAAAGTTTCCCGGAGGTCCC
>DATJUU010000079.1:0-4506 GCA_035502155.1 Opitutaceae bacterium | reverse complement strand
CAAGTGCTCCGGCGCAATGTTCGAGCTGGGCGACGCCAAGCTGAACGAGGACGTGGCGCTGCCGATGCGGCAGTACGAGCGGTTCGCGCGCTTCCTCGCGCGCCTGCGCCGCGAGTCCGGCCTGCCCATCCCGACCTTCGGCCATCTCGCCGACGGCAATCTGCACGTGAACATCATGTACCACCGGGCGGACCCGCGGGAGTGCCGCGCCGCCGAGAAGGCCGTGCGGCGCCTGATGCAGACGGTGGTGGGGCTCGGCGGCGCGATCTCAGGCGAGCACGGGATCGGCCTGGCCAAGTCGCCGTTCCTCCGCCTCCAGCACCGGCCGGCGCAGGTGCGCGCCATGCGGGCGGTGAAGCAGGCGCTCGACCCGCGCGGGATCCTGAATCCCGGCAAGATGTTCGAGGTGTTCCGCGTCTGGGAGCATCCGCGCATCGAGGTCCGCCTGCCGTGGGACCACAAATGACGCCTCGGCGTCCGATGCGTCCTCCCGTGCCCCGCCGGGGCGAAGGATGACACCAACGACTGCGTGAGCCCCGGCCAGCGGCTCGAAAACGATTGACACCACCCCGGAGCCGCGCCCGGCGGGGTGCTTTTTGCCCGGTTTTCCGGCCGTCCGGCAGGCGCACTTTCCCATTGCCGTCACAAAATCCGCCCCCTCTATTTTGCAGCGACACTTTGCATGTATCTTCAGGCGCTCAAGCTTCACGGATTCAAGAGTTTTGCCGATCCCACCGTCCTCCGCTTCGAACCCGGCGTCACCGCCATCGTCGGTCCCAACGGCTGCGGCAAGAGCAACATCGCCGACGCCATCCGCTGGGTGCTGGGCGAGCAGAGCGCCAAGGCCCTCCGCGGCGGCAAGATGCAGGACGTCATTTTCGAGGGCGCCGAGACCCGCCGCCCGCAGAATCTCTGCGAGGTGGCGCTGCTGCTGACCGACTGCGAGGCGCAGCTCGGCGTCGACTACCACGAGGTCGAGATCATGCGCCGCACCACGCGCGACGGCCTGAGCGACTATTATCTCAACGGCCAGGTCTGCCGGCTGAAGGACATCCACCGGCTGTTCATGGACACGGGGGTGGGCCGCACCTCCTATTCGATCATGGCGCAGGGCCAGATCGACCAGGTGCTGTCCTCCAAGCCCGAGGAGCGCCGCGCGGTCTTCGAGGAGGCGGCGGGCATCACCCGCTACAAGAGCCAGCGCCGCGAGGCCTTGGCCAAGCTGGCGCTGACCGACCAGAACCTGGCCCGGATCACCGACGTGATCGCCGAGGTGGGCCGCCAGATCGGCAGCCTGCGCCGGCAGGCCGCCAAGGCGATGCGCTACAAGCGCCTCAGCTACCGCCTCCGGCACCTCAGCCTGGCCCACGGCGGCTGGCAGTGGGGACAGTTGCAGACGACGATCGCCGGGCTCGAGGCGGACGTGGCCGGCCTGCGCGCCGCCGCCGGCGCCGACCGCACCGCGCTCGAGGAGCGCCAGCGCGAGCTGGCCGGGCTCAAGGCGCGGCGGAGCGACGACAACCAGCGCGTCCAGGAGGCGCAGCAGGCGGTGTTCGACCTGCGCTCGCAGCGGGAACAGGCCGAGAACCAGGCCGGCCTTGCCGGCATCAAGCGCACCGGCCTCGAGGAGCGCATCCAGTCCAGCCGGGACGACCTGACCGAGCTGGAGATGCAGTTGCGCGAGGTCTCGGCCCAGGCCGACACCGGGGCGCAGGACAAGCAGACCCAGCTCAACCTGCTCGGCAGCTCCGACGCCGTCTTCCAGCAGCGTAACCGCGAGCTCGCCATCGTCGAGGGCGAGATGACGCGCGCGGAGCAGGAGCTGGAGCAGGCGAAGTTCGACCTCCTCCAGCTCGAGAGCACGATGACGCGCCTGCGGACCGACTGCTCCGGCTTCGAGGTGGAATCGAAGACCAGCGTCGTCCGCCACGACGAGCTCGCGGCCCAGCTGGCGGAGGCGCGCGCGGCCCAGGCCGCGGCCGCGACCCGCGCGGGCGAGGAGCGGCGGCGCCTGGACGAGGCCCACGCCGGCCAGAGCCGGGCGCACAACGAGGTGCAGGCGGCGCAGCATGCGCTGCAGGAGGCGACGCTGCATTTCCGCGACGGCCAGCGCCAGCTGCAGGACCTGGACCGGGCGCTGGCGCAGCGCACGGCGCGGCTGCGGCTGCTGGAGCAGCTGCGGCAGCGCTGGGAGGGGTTCGGCGAGGGCGCCAAGGCGGTGCTGCAGGGCCAGCTCGAGTCCGTGCTCGCCGGCCACAAGGCCGCGCCGGTGACCTACGGCATCGAGGTGCGCCCGGACTACGGTCCGGCGCTGGAAGCCCTGCTGGGCTCCGCGGTGGAGGCGATCGCGGTCGCCGAGCTGCCGCTGGCGCGGCGGGTCCTGGCCCACCTCGAGGAGCACCGGCTCGGCAGCGCCTGCCTGCAGGTGCCAGCGGGGACGCCCGGCGGGCCGCCGGCCGCGGACCTGCCCGCGTTCCTGCAGCCGGCCACGGTCGCGCTGGTCAATCTCCAGCCCGGGCACCCGCTGGTCGGCGTGCTCGCCGGCTCCTTCATCGCGGCGAGCCTCGATGAATTCCTCGAATACTGGCGGGCCAACCCCGGCTTCAACTTCCTGCGCGTCGCCACGCCCAAGGGCGAGATGGTCGACCGCCGCGGGCTGATCTACGGCGGCTACCAGAAGAAGCCGGTCGCCGGCATCGTGCAGCGCGAGATCGACCTGCGCGAGACGGCGCGGGAGCTGGCGCGCGAACAGCAGCTCCACGCCGAGCAGCGCGGCGAGGTCGAGCGCCTGGCGGCGGCGCTGGCCGCCGCCGAGACGGCCCTCGAGCAGCGGCGCAAGGACGTTCTCGCCGCCACCCAGCAGGTCGCCGCGGTGCAGGCCGAGGCGCGCAACGCCGACAAGGCCAGCGATGAGCTGGCCGGCCGGCTGCCGCGCCTGGAACGCGAGCTGGCCGGACTCGACCGGGCCCGGTCCGAGGCCGAGACGCGCCTGACCCGCGCCCGCGCCAGCCTGACCGAGGCCGAGCAGAAGGTGACGGACCGGAAGGAGGCGATCGGCGCGCTTGAGGTGCGGCTGGCCGAGCTGCGCGCCGCCCGCGACCAGAAGAAGGAGGCGCTGGCCCAGGCCCGCCTCGAGCTGGCCGAGCGCCGGCAGAGGGTCGAGGTCCTCGACCGCGGCCTCGACGAGATGGAGCGGCGCCGCGCCCAGCTGGCCGAGCTGCTGACGCAGCGCCAGCAGGAGGTCGAGGTCTGGACCGAGCAGGCAGCCGACCTCGGCCGCGAGGCGGAGGCGCAGCTCGCCCGCGCGGCGGAGATCGCCCGGACCCTCGGGGTGGCGCAGGAGTCGGTGGAGAAGATCCGCGGCGAACTGGCCGCCCTCGAGCAGCAGATCGCGGCCGTCGAGACGGTGCAGCAGGAGCTGCGCACCCGCACCGACGCCATGCAGGAGGACCTCGGGCGCAGCGAGGTCAAGCTGGCCGAAAGCCGGTCGCGCGCCCAGTTCATGGCCGAGGAGGTGCAGCATGAATTTCAGACCGACCTGGCGACCGTCGACTGGAAGCAGCTGCTCTGGCACGCCGAGGACGATCCGCCGGATTTGAAGCCGCTGGACCTTGACGACGACGAGCCCGAGGCCGGGGAGCAGAGATCAGAGGTCAGCGGTCAGAAGTCGGAGAACGGCGATTCCGAAGCGAAACCCAAAACCCAGAACTCAAAACGCAAAACCAAGCGCCAGCGGCCGCCGCCGACGGAGGCCGATCTGGCCGCGCTCGACCAGACCAACTGGGAGGAGGTCAAGGCGGCGATCGAGGCCCTGCGGCAGCGCCTCGGCAGCATGGGCCCGGTGAACCTGGTCGCGATCGAGGAGTATGCCGAGCTGCGCCAGCGGTACGACTTCCTCAAGGCGCAGAGCGACGACCTGACCGCGGCCAAGACCCAGCTGGTCCAGGCCATCGACCAGATCAACCGCACCTCCCAGCAGCAGTTCGAGATCACCTTCCAGCAGGTCCAGAAGAGCTTCGAGTTCACCTTCCAGACCCTGTTCGGCGGCGGCCACGCCCGCCTCGAGCTCGTCCAGACCGAGGACATCCTCGAGAGCGGCATCGAGATCATCGCCCAGCCGCCGGGCACGCGGCTGAAGAGCATCTCGCTCCTCTCCGGCGGGCAGAAGACGCTCACCGCGGTGGCGCTGCTCTTCGCCCTCTACATGGTCAAGCCGTCGCCCTTCTGCCTGCTCGACGAGCTCGACGCGCCGCTGGACGAGTCGAACATCGGCCGCTTCACCAAGCTGCTGCGGAATTTCGTCCAGCACTCGCAGTTCCTGATCATCACGCACAACAAGCGGACCATCGCCGCGGCCAACGGCATCTACGGCGTGACGATGGAGGAGCGCGGCGTCTCCAAGACCGTCTCGATGCGCTTCAACCACGAGCGCGGCGAGGCCGAGGCCGTGCCGGCGACGGTGGCCGACGCGGTGCGCAGCAGCCGCGTGCCGGTGGTCGAGCCCCT
>DATJUU010000078.1:0-37532 GCA_035502155.1 Opitutaceae bacterium | reverse complement strand
GTCGTTGCTCCAGGAGGCGATCAGCAGGCCGAGCGCGCCGCCGGCCAGCGCCAGCAGGAATCCCTCGACGAGCAGCTGGCGGACGACGCGCCAGCGCGAGGCGCCGACGGCGAGCCGGATGGCGAACTCGCGCGCGCGGGTGGTCCCGCGGGCGAGGAGCATGTTCGCGAGGTTCAGGCAGGCGATCAGGAGCACCACCGCGGCCATGCCCAGCAGCAGGCCGGCCAGCGGGCCGACGGCCCCGTCATCGGAGGGGCTGGTGCTGATGCTGAAGCGCGACGGCGTCTGCAGCTGGAGTTCGCGCCCGGCGGCGCCGGCGGTCGACGGCGCCTGGACGGCGTCCAGGCGGCGCTCGAGCGCGGCGAGCAGCGGCTTGGCGCTCTCGAGGGTCACGCCGGGCTGCAGCCGCGCCGTCAGGTTGAGCGAATAGTTGTTCGGCTCGTTCAGGTCGCGGGTCCGGGCGGCGTCGTCGAGGGGATTGGCGAACATGGAATAGACGCCGAGGGGCAGCCAGAGGTCGGGGGAGATCACGGCGTTGATGCCGGTGAAGCCGCGGGGCGTGACGCCGAGCACGGTGAACGGCCGGCCGTTGACCTTGATGGTGCTGCCGATGAATTCGGGCCTCCCGCCCATCCGCTGCCAGAACGGATAGCTGGCGACGGCCACCGGGACGTTGGCGTTGGGCCGCGCCTCCGCGGCGTCGAAGAACCGGCCGGCGGCGGGGCGGGCCCCCAGCATCGGCAGCAGGTTCTCGGATCCGAAGAAGATGAAGCTGCGCCGCATGTCGCGGTCCTGGCCGACCCCGGCGAGCGTGAAGGCCACCGCCGCGACGTCCTCAAAGACCGGGCTGGCGGGACGCAGGGCGGCGAACTCGGGGTACGAAAACGGGCGGTAGTCGCGGTTGGCGTCCTTGCGCGCGGTGAAGACGTTCACCACCGGCGGCGGAACCACGCGCCGGAGCATGACGCCGTTGACGATCGAGAAGATGGCGGAGTTGACGCCGATGGCGACGGCGAGCGTCATGATCGCCACGGCGGTGAAGCCGGGGGTCTTGCCGAGCTGGCGGAGGGCGAATCTCAGGTCGGAGAGCATTCTGGTGTAAGGTTTAAGGGGTAATGGGTAAGGGCGGGATGCGATGAGGCGGGTTTCAGGTTGGGGTTCAGGGAATCGATTTGAACTTAAACCTTACCCCCAAACCTTTACCCGTGGCGCAGCCGCTATTCCGCGCGCAGCGCCTCGACCGGATTGACGCCCGCGGCGCGGCGGGCGGGCACGAGGCACGCCACGAGTGCGGCCAGCAGCAGAAGCGCGGCGCCGGTGGCATAGGTGAGCGGGTCGCTGGCGGTGATCCCGAAGAGCTGGTTCTGGAGCAGCCGGCTCACACCCCAGGCGCCGGCCAGACCGACGACCACGCCCGGCAGCGCCAGGCGCAGGCCGCGGCCGAGCACGTTGCGCAGGACGTCGCGCCGCTGGGCCCCGAGCGCCATGCGGATGCCGACCTCGCGGGTCCGCAGGCTGACGACGAAGGAAAGCACGCCGTAAATGCCGATGAGCGAAAGCAGCAGCGCGGTGCCCGCGAAGAATGCGAACAGGTTCATGTTGAAGCGCCGCCCGGAGGTGAAATCCGCCATGTGGTCGGACATGAGCCGCACATCGTGAATCGGCTCGTCGGGCGCGACCGCCTGGATGGCCTTGCGGATCGACGCCGTGGCCACGGCGGGGTCGGCCCGCGTGCGCACGGCGACGTACATGCTCATCGGCGCCGGAAACTGCCGCGCGGGGAGGTAGAATTCGGCGGTGTCCCCCTGGTCGAGGCCGGTTTGTGTCGTGTTGCCGACGACGCCGACGATCTGCACCCACGGGAGTCCCATGTCGGGATAGCCGAGGCGGAACCGCTTCCCGATCGGGTCCTCGCCGGGCCAGAACTTGTCCGCCATGCGCTGGCTGACGATGCCGTCGAAGGTGACGTCCTTGAAGACCTCGCCCAGATTCTGCGGCGTGAAGACGAAGCCGGGCGGCACCACCGGCTGTTTTTCGTGGCCGTCGAACAGACGACCGCGCAGCAGCGGGATGCCCAGGGCGCGGAAATAGTCCCCGGTGATCGTGTGGTTGCTGGCGATCGGGAAATCGCCGGGCTTGGGCACCGGCCGGTCGCCCCGGTAGAACATGATCGAGGAGGTGCCCCAGGTGAAGGGCATGTTGGTGATCGCCCCCGCGGACTCGACCTCGGGCAGCGCACTGACGGCCTCGGTGACGCGCTGGTAGAATTGGGCGAAGCTGTTCGGGTCGCGCTGGAACTGGGAGAACGGCGGCGGCGTGACCTGCAGGGTGACCACATGGTCGGGCCGGATGCCGGACGGAACCTGGAGCAGCTTTCCGAGGCTGCGGACCAGCAGGCCGGCGCCGACCAGCAGGACGAGCGCGAGCGCCACCTGCGCCACGACGAGCAAATCGCTGAGCCGCAGGTGGCCAAAGAGCGTGCGCACGGTCCGCCGCGTATTTTTGAGGGCGTCGATCGGGTTGGAGTGCGACAGCCGCCACGCCGGCGCCAGGCCGAAGGCCAGGCCGGTCAGCAGCGACACGGCGGCGACGAAGAGCAGGACGCGCAGGTCCAGCCCGCCGCTGGAGCCAACCAGCGGCTGCATCTGCCACGGCACCAGCCGGCTGCCGAAAGCAAATCCCCACAGCCCCAGCAGCGCGCCCACGGCGCCGCCGGCGGCCGCCAGCACGAGACTTTCCGCCAGCAACTGGCGGAGGAGTTGGCCGCGCGAGGCGCCGAGCGCGGTGCGGATGGCCATTTCCTTCTCCCGCGCGAACGAACGCGCCAGCAGCATGTTCGCGACGTTCACGCAGGCGATCAGCAGCACCATGCCGACCGCGCCGAGGAGCAGCAGGAGCTGCGAGCGAACCTCGCCGGCCAGTCGGTCGCGCAGCGACGTCACGTGCACCCCGATGCCGGCGTTGACCCTCGGATAGTCCTTTTCCAGGCGCGCGGCGATGGCGGTCATCTCCGTCTGGGCCGCGGCCACCGTCGCGCCCGGTTTCAGCCGCGCGACAGCATAGGCGTCGTTGTGGCTCTCGCGCATGGTCATGAACAACTGCTCGACGAACGGCGCGATCGGGCGGAAGAAATCCGCCTGGCGGTAGAACCGGAAGGTCGGGGGCAGGATGCCGGCGACCGCCACCGCCTGGCCGTCCAGCTGGATCGTCTTCCCGACCAGCGTCGGATCGCCCGCGAAAAATTTCTGCCAGGCCGCGTGCGTGATCCACGTGACCGGCGCCGCGCCGGCCCGGTCATCGCCGGCCGTGAGGTCGCGTCCCTGGCTCGGGCGGACGCCGATGACGGCGAAGAAGTCCTGCGAGACCAGCAGGGTGGAGACGAGCTCAACGCCGTCCGGCGTCTTCAGGTTGGCCGACTCCGGGTGGAAGATCGCGAGGCCGGCAAAGACGTCCTGCCGGGCGCACCAGTCGAGGAAGTTGGGGTACGAGACGGTGTAATCGTCCGTGCCGCGGCGCTCCATGACCGACACCATCCGGTCCGCCTGCGCGTACGGGAGCGGCCGCAGGAACGTCGCGTTGATGATGCTGAAGATCGCGGCGTTGACGCCGATGCCGAGCGCGAGCGTCAGGACGACGATCGCGGTGAAGCCGGGATATTTCGCGAACTGGCGCAGGGCGGATTTGAGGTTGGCGAACACGGGATGCGCAAAGGGTAGGGTTTAAGGGGCAAGGTGTAAGCGACCGGCGCAGGGGCGCCGGACCTTACTCGTTACACCTTACACGCGGCGCGGCGCCGCCGCGCCGCTAAATCGACGTCTCCGCCTCGCGGGTGACCGCGCTCTCCTCGACGACCCGGCCGTCGAAGAGGTGCACCGAACGCGCGGCATGCCGGGCGAAGCGGTGATCGTGCGTCACCATCACGATGGTGGAGCCTTGGCGATGGAGGTTGGCGAGCAGTTCCATGACCGCGTCGCCGTTCTTCGAGTCGAGGTTGCCCGTCGGCTCGTCGGCGAGCAGCACGGACGGGTACCCGGCGAGGGCGCGGGCCACGGCCACGCGCTGCTGCTGGCCGCCGGAGAGCTGGGAGGGCAGGTGCTTGGCGCGATGGGCCATGCCGACCTTCTCCAGCGCCTCGTTGACGCGCTGCTTGCGCTCGCTCGCCGGCATGCCCCGGTAGGTGAGCGGCAGGTCGACGTTTTCGTAGACCGTGAGGTCGCCGATGAGATTGAACGACTGGAAGATGAAGCCGATCTCGCGGTTGCGGATGCGCGCCCGCTCGGCGAGCGACAGGCCCTGGACCGGGCGCCCGTTGAGCAGGTACTCGCCCTCCGTCGGCGTGTCGAGCAGGCCGAGGATCGAGAGGAGCGTCGACTTGCCGCACCCGGAGGGGCCGGCGATCGAGACGTATTCGCCCTTGAGGATATCAAGGTGAATGCCGGCGAGGGCGTGGGTCTCGACCTCGTCGGTCAAGAACACCTTGGTGACGCCGTCGAGTTTGATCAGGGACTGGCCGTTGGTTTCAGTACTCATATGAGGGGGGGGCGGATCTCGCGCGGATGAAGGGAAAACACGCGAGGGGGCCGGCGGGTTGTAGGTTTCTTCGGGCGGAAATCAGTTCAGCTTGACGCGGTCGTTGGCGTCGTACTGGGACATGTCGGAAAGGATGACGCGGTCGCCGGGCTGGAGGCCGCCGACGATCTCGATCTCGTTGACCGAGCTGCGGCCGAGCTGCACCTGGGTGCGGGTGGCGTACACCCCGTCGGCGTCAAGCTTGAAGATGCCCACCGTGCTGCGCTCCTGGCCGAAGGCCGGGCGGCCGACGTAGACGACGTCGTCGAGGTGCTCGAGCTCGATCGTGCCGTCGACGCTGAGGTCGGGACGCGCGCCCTTGGGCAGCGCCCCGGTCAGCGAGACGTCGACCGTGACGGTGCCGTTCTGCACCGAGGGGTCGATGCGGGCGACGCGGCCGTCGACGATGCCGTTGCGGGTGTCGATCGAGGCGAGCTGCCCGATCAGGATGTCCTTGGCCTGCGTCTCGGCGATCTTGACCTCGGCCTTGAGCTTGGTGGGGTCCGCCACGCGGGCGATGTTCGTCCCGGGTTCGACCTGCTGGCCGACGTCGACGGGCAGCAATTGGAGCACGCCGGCCATGCCGGCGCGCACCTGGAGATGGTCGGCGTCATCCAGGCGGAGTTTGGCCTGGGCCCGGGCCTGGTCGACGGTGGCTTCCTGCACGGCGAGCTGCGGGGCGATCGATTCCTTGGCGAAATCGTAGCGTTTCTGGGCGATCTCGTACTGGGTCTTGGCGTCGTCGGCCGCGACCTGCGAGCTGCGCAGGGTGAGGGAGGGCACGAGGCCGTCCTTGAAGAGCTCGGCGTTGACCTCCGCCTGCAGGCGGGTGGTTTCGTAATTCGATTTGGCGCTGGCGAGGGCGGCCTCGGCGGTGAGGACGTTGCCCTGCAGCGTGACCTTGGTGTTGGCGAGGGCGGCCTCGGCGGACTTGAGCTGGGAGGCGGCGTCGACCGCGGCCTGCTCGACCGCGGGGTTGGTCATCACCACGATGACGCTGTCGGCCGTGACCACGGCGCCGGGACGGAGCACGATGCGGTCGATGCGGCCCTGGGTGCGCGCGGCGATCCAGCGGATTTCCTCCGGCACCAACGTGCCGAGGCCGCGAACCTGGCGGACCATCGGTCCGCGCTTCACCGTGCCGATCCAAACCAGGTTGCGGTCCAGCGTGGGCGCCGCGGGCTTCAGGCGCGAAAGGGCAAAGGTGATGCCCAGCAGGGCGACCACCGCGACGCTCGCGATGATGATGCGTTTCTTGCGCCTTTCCTTGGCGGCGTTGGGGCGGGGAATATCCATTGGGCGGGCGATTGTCCTGAGAGGTTTGCATCGCTTGTGCCAAGCGCGGGAATCGTACGCAACCGTTTGCCAGTCAGTGGGAAATAATTCCAGACGGCAGATCCTCCTTGATCGATGGCGCCACGCATGGGACGCCGCCGTCCCAAGAATGGGAAGATTGTGGTCGCGGCGCCGGTGACCGGAATCGCGGCCACGAGCGTCCTGCGATCACATCGGCAGACGCAGCAGCGCGGCGCAACCGGTCGCACCGCCGTCCCGGTTTTTCAGCGTGATCGTGCCGCCATGGTTCTCGGCGATCTGCCGGCAGAGCAGCAGGCCGATGCCCGAGCCGCTGGGCTTGGTGGTGAAGAACGGCACGAAGAGGTTGGCGCTGTTCGCGACGCCCAGCCCGTCGTCCTCGACCAGAATTTCAACGAAGCCGCTGCGCGGCGCCCAGCCAACCCGCACGCCGCCGCCGGTCTCCAGCGCGGCCTCGACCGCGTTCTTGAACAGGTTGATGAGCACCTGCTCGATCTGCGCGGCGTCGAGGCGGGCGGTGAGGGCAGGGCCGTCGCGCACGGCGATGGTGACGCGCGTCTCCAACGCCGCGGCGCGGTGGATGAGTCCCGCCACGTCCGTGGGCGCGAGCGTCGGCTGCGGCAGCCGGGCCAGGCGCGCGTAGGCCTGCATGAAGCGGCCGAGGCCTTCGGCGCGCGTCTCGATGATCTCGAGCCCGGAGCGCATGTCGTCCTCCCAGTCCGGCGCGTGCGGCCGGCGCTTGAGCATCTCGCTCAGGCTGCCGGCGATGGACTTGATCGGGGCGAGCGAGTTGTTGAGCTCGTGGCCCAGCACGCGCACCAGCCGCTGCCACGCCTTGAGCTCCTCCTCGCGCAGCGGCACGCTGAGGTCGGCGATGACGACGAGCGTGTGCGGCACGCCGCCCTCGCGGAACGACGTGCGCCGCATGCCCCAGCGGCCGGTGCCGCCCGGAAACCGGGCCGTGGCGAGCACGCGGGTGCCGTCGCCCTCGAGGAACTCCTGGATGCCGACCTCGGCCGCCGACCGGCCGAGGATGCGCTCCGCCGGCGCGGCGAGCAGCTCCTGGCCGGCGCGGTTCACCAGCCGGAGCGTCGCGCTGCTGTCGAACGCGAAGATGGCGACGTCGATCTCCTCCATCACCGTGCGCAGCAGCGCGGTGGCCTCGAGCGCGCCGAGGCGCTGGGCCTGGAGCACGTCGCCGAGGATGTTGATCTCGGCCTGGACGTCCCCGAGCGGCTCGTCCCGCCGGGCGCCGCGGGCGCGGATGGAGAAGTCGCCCTCGCGCAGCGCCGAGAGGAGGTTGGAGACCGTCTGGAGCGGGCGCACGACGCGGTGGCGCACGCTGGTGCTGAAGCCGAGCCAGGAGCCGACGATGAGCAGGGAGAGCGTCCACTGCACCTTGGGATCGTCCCCCGACCAGACGTACCACAGGGCGACGACGACCGCGGGGGCGCCGGCCAGCAGGGTGTAGAACAGGATCTGCTGGTCGTGGGAGAAGCGGCGTTGGCGGGTGGCCATTAGCGATGAGCTTACCGCTTCGAGCCCGGGGCTTACAGCCCGTATTTTTCCAGCCGCCGGTAGAACGCGCTGCGGCTGAGGCCGAGCTCCTCGGCGGCGCGGCGGGCGTTGCCATCGCAGCGCGCCAGGGTCTTCTTGATCAGGAAGGCCTCCACCTCCTCGAGGCTCATGTCCTCCAGCCGCGGCGCGGCCTGCCCGGCCGTCAGCCCGAGGTCGCCGGCCCGCACCACCTTGCCGGTGGACATGAGCACGCCGCGCTCGACCGCGTGGTCGAGCTCGCGGACGTTGCCCGGCCAGCCATGGCCCTGCATCGCCTCGAGCGCGCCGGCGTCGAAGCCGGTCACCGCCTTGCGGTAACGCTCGACATGTTGCTTGAGAAAATGGTGGGCCAGCAGCGGGATGTCCTCGCGGCGCTCGCGCAGCGGCGGCAGCGGGACGGCGATGGTGTTGAGGCGGAAGAGCAGGTCCTGGCGGAATTTGCCGGCGGCGACCTCGGCGTTCAGGTCGGCGTTCGTGGCCGAGATGAGCCGGACGTTGGCGTGGTAGGTCTTGGACGACCCGACGCGCTCGTATTCGCCGGTCTCGATCGTGCGCAGGATCTTGGCCTGCTGGTTGAGCGGGATGTTGCCGATCTCGTCGAGGAAGAGGGTGCCGCCGTCGGCGAGCTCGAACCGCCCGGCGCGGTCGCTCTTGGCGTCGGTGAACGCGCCGCGCACGTGGCCGAAGAGCTCGCTCTCGAACACGCCCTCGGGCAGGCCGCCCATGTTGACCGAAATGAACGGCTGGGTGGCGCGGGCCGACACGGCGTGCAGCGCCTGGGCGATCAGACCCTTGCCCGTGCCGTTTTCGCCGGTGATGAGCACGTTGGCCTCGGAGGGGCCGACCCGGGCGATGATGTCGAGTACCGGGCGCATGGCCGCCGACTGCGCGATCAGCGACGGGCCGGTCTTGCCGCGGAGCAGCTGGTTCTCCTGCTCGAGGCGCCGGTAGGCCCGCACGGCGTAGCCGAGCTCGATCTGGTTGCGGACGATCGCGATCAGCCGCGGGTTGTCCCACGGCTTGGTGACGAAGTCCTTGGCCCCCCGGCGCATCGCCTCGACCGCGAGGTCGACGCTGGCCCAGGCGGTCATCACGACCACCGGCAGGGAGGAGTCGATGGTCTGGATCTTGTTGAGCAGATCGAGACCCTCGGCGCCGGACGTGGTGTCGCGCGCGTAGTTCAGGTCGATCAACACCAGCGAGAAGTCGCGCGCCTCGACCGCCTTGATCACCGCCGGGGGCGACTTCACGGTCTCGATCTGGAAGCCCTCGGTCTTCAGCAGCAAGCGCAGGGCTTCGAGGACGTCGGGCTGGTCATCGGCGACCAGGATCCGGTGGCTGGAGGGAGGGGAAACGGCCATGGCGGTTGACGCTGGACCGAGCATGGCGGAGGCGGAATGCCCGGAGCAAGCGGAGAGTGCGGGCCGGCCAATCGGCCGCCGCACCGGTCCGGGCGGTTACGCCGCGGCGCAGGCGCCGTCGACGCGGTAGGCGGGGCAGGCGGCGGCGCGCACTGGCGCGGCGGACCGCACGCGGTGCAGGCGGATCGTGCGCCGGGCGTCATATTCGCTGCTGGTGACCAGCATCACGCCGGCGTAGGCGTAGGCGGAGAGGATGATCTTGCCGCCGATGACGGCCCCGGCGGTGAACCCCAGCAGGGCGGTGATGGCGACACCGGCGAGGCCGGCGGTGAGAACGAGCATCGTGATCTTCAGAGTGGTCTTCATCGTGGTGTCCTTATTCATGCCAGGATCAATTGCAGGCGCCGTGCCAAGTTTTCCGATCCGTCGCAAGTAAGCCGGCGCCAGTCAGATGGAAAGTTCCGGTTCTGCGGCGGGCACCCCGGCCTCAAGAACTCCGCTCGGCCGCGGGAAGCATGATTCCCGGAAATGGGAATCGGCGGCGGCGAGGGCGAGCGTATCGGATAAAATGGGAGAATGAGAGAATGAGGAGGGCATCCGGAAGCGCCCGCGACGCGCCCCCCGATTTATGTCATTCTCCTGTGATCCCATTCCCTATTCGTACCGCAGCGCCTCGATGGGGTCGAGTTGCGCCGCCTTGCGTGCGGGATAGAAACCGAAGAACACGCCGACCGCCGCGCTGAACAGCACGGCGACCGCCACCGAAGTGGAGGAGACCGCCACCGGCCAGCCGGTGCGATAGGACACCAGCTCGGAGGAGCCGATGCCGATCACCACGCCGATGATGCCGCCCAGCGAGCTCAGGATCACCGCCTCGATCAGGAACTGCAGCAGCACGTCGTGTCCGTGGGCGCCGACCGCGAGCCGGATCCCGATCTCGCGCGTGCGCTCCGTCACGCTCACGAGCATGATGTTCATGATGCCGATGCCGCCGACGATCAGCGACACGCCGGCGATCGCCCCGAGCAGCATGGTCATCGTTTCGGACGTGGCGGTCGCCGCCTGCGCGATTTCCACCTGGCTGCGGACGGTGAAGTCCTGGTCGCGGCCCTTGCGCCGCTGCATCAGCAGGTCGGTGATGTCCTGCTCGACCTTGTCGATCGCCTTGGCGCTGGCGGCCTGGACGAGGATCGAGCCGATGTTCGGGTGGCGGGAGACGCGCTTGAGGTGGCTGGTGTAGGGAATGACCACCGTGTCGTCCTGGTCCTGGCCGAAGAGGTTGAAGCCCTTCGAGGCCAGCACGCCCACGACCTTGAAGGGGATGTCGCGGATGCGGATCGTCTGGCCGAGCGGATCGCCGTCGGGGAAGAGCTGGTCGACGACGGTCTTGCCGAGCACCGCGACCTTGGCGACGCTGCGCACGTCCTGGTCGGTGTACATCGCGCCCTCGTCCATCTGCCAGCTCCGGATCGAGGCGTAGTCGGGCGATTCGCCCATGATCTGCGTGTTCCAGTTCAGGCCGTTGGCGAGCACCTGGGCCCGGTCGCGCACCTCGGGGCTGACGGCAACGACGTTGGCCACCTCGCGCTGGATGGCGTCGGAGTCGTCGAGGGAAAGGGTGGAGACGGTGCCCCAGCCGCCGCGCATGGCGCCGCTGGTGAAGCTGCCGGGAAAAACGGTGATGACGTTCTCGCCCAGGCTGGCGACTTGCGCCTCGACCTGCGATTTGGCGCCATTGCCGATGCTGACCATCGCGATCACCGCGCCGACGCCGATGATGATGCCGAGCGCGGTGAGGATGGAGCGCATCTTGTTGCGCCGCAGCGCGCGCAGGGCGACCTTGATCGTGTTGATGACGCGCATCATGGTCAGTTGGAGGTCAGCTTGGCGGCGGCCTCGGCGTCCCGGAGCTTCTGCATCTCGGCCGAGGCCTGCAGCCGGTCGGGCACGAGCTCGTCACGCACGAGGCGCCCGTCGCGCAGGATGAGGTTGCGCTTGCAGTAGCGGGCGATGTCGAGCTCGTGGGTCACCATGACGATCGTGATGCCCTGGTCGTTGAGCTTCTGGAACACGCCCATCACCTCGACGGAGGTCTTGCTGTCCAGGTTGCCGGTCGGCTCGTCGGCGAGGAGGATCTCGGGATTGTTGACCAGGGCGCGGGCGATGGCGACGCGCTGCTGCTGGCCGCCGGAGAGCTGGTTGGGAAAATGGTCGGCGCGGTCGGCCAGCCCCACGATCTCGAGGCTCCGGAGGGCTCGCTCCCGCATCTCGTGCGACGGAGCGCGCCGCTGGCCGTAGAGCATCGGCAGCTCGGTGTTCTCGAGCGCGGTGGTCCGCGCGAGGAGGTTGAAGCCCTGGAAAACGAACCCGATCTTCTGGTTGCGGATGTCGGCCAGCTCGTTGCGGTCGAGCCGCGAGACATCGGTGTCGTCGAGCAGGTACCGGCCCTGGGAGGGACGGTCGAGGCAGCCGAGCAGGTTCATGAGGGTGGATTTGCCGGAGCCGCTGGCTCCCATCAGGGCCACGAACTCGCCGCGTCGGATCTCGAGTGAGACCCCGCGCACGGCGTGCACCGGCACGTCGCCGGATTCGTAGGTCTTGTGGATGTCCTCGATCTTGACGACCGCAGCATTCATGGCGCGGGAAGCCGGGCTAGAAGCGGCGCGGGCCGCCGCCGGTGGCGCCGCGGCCGGTGAACGGATTGGCCGTGGCCTGGCTGGCGGCCGCCGGGGTGCCGCCACCGAAGGTCACGCCGGTGACGAGGACATCGCCCTCCTTCAGGCCGTTGAGCACCGCGGTGTAGATGCCGTCGGTGATGCCGAGCCGGACGTTGACGGCTTCGAGGGTGGCGGTCTTGGGATCGGTGCCGACCAGGCGATACAGCGTGCGGGTTGTGACGCCGCCCCCGCCTCCGCCGCGGTTGCCGCCGCCGAAACGGCTGAAATCGATGTCGAGGCCCCGATCCTTTGCGAGCTGCTGCGCCTTGGCGATTACCTCCGCCGATGGCGGGCCGCCCCCGCGCACGAAGCCGGCTTCCTGCAGGATCTGGAACGTGGCGGCGCGGCGCTCCTGATCGGTCATGGGCTTGGCCGGCGCGGCGGGTGCGCCCGGCGCGGCGGCGCCGGCCGCAGCCGCAGCCGTCGTCGGCCCGGCGGGCTTGGCGGCCGCGGGCTCGGGCGCGGCGGGCGGCTTGGGGATCAATTCCTCCGGCAGCCGAACCCGCAGGGCGCTGTTCGCCACCCGCAGGGCATTCATGGCCCGCTCGACGATGACCGAGACGTTGGCCGTCATGCCGGGCTTGAGCCGCTGATTCTGGTTCTGCACCTCGATGATCACGTCGTAGGTGACGACGTTGGAGACGGTCTTGGGCGCGTTGCGGATCTGCGAGACCTTGCCGGTGAACTGCCGGTTGGGATAGGCGTCGACGGTGAAGGTCACGTCCTGGCCTTCCGCCACGTTGCCGATGTCCGCCTCGGCCACGGAGGCGTCGATCTGCATCTTCGAAAGGTCGTTGGCGATGGTGAAAAGGGTGGGCGCGTTGAGACTGGCGGCGACGGTGTTGCCGATGTCGCACTCGCGGTCGATCACGATGCCGTCGATGGGCGAGAGAATCGTGCAGCGCGAGAGGTCGACCTTGGCGCTGTCGAGGTTGGACTGGGCGATCTTCAGTTGCGCGTCCGCCTGGGAAAGCTGGGCCTCCGCGGTGTCGAGGTCCTGCTGGGCCACGAGCTCTTTCGCGCGCAGCTCGCGCGTGCGGTCCGTGCTCAGGCGCTGCAGGTCGTAGGAGGCCTGGGCCTGCGCCTGCTGGGCCTCGGCCTGCTGGACGCGCGACTGGTAGGTCGCCGGGTCGAGGGCCGCCAGCACCTGGCCGGCCTTCACGGGCGTGTTGAAGTCGACGTAGAGTTTCTGGATCAGGCCGGACACCTGGCTGCTGACGTTGACGCTGGTGGGCGACTGGAGCACGCCGGTGGCGGTGACCATCTGGACGACGTCGCCGCGGCCGATGGTCGTGGTGGTGTATTCCGGCGTCTGATCGGCGCGGCTGGCCCAGTAATACCAGCCGGCGCCGCCGGCGGCGACGACCGCGAGGGCCACGATGAGTTTATTCCAGACGCGGGAGCGGGCGGGCGTGGGCATGAGTTATGATGGGATCATGGTGGATGGGGCCCGGGGCAAGGCAAGCCACACTAATGGCTGCGAAGCTGGTGGGCGACCCATCCGCACCGCATTAGACGCGCCCCTCGGGGCGAAGTAACACCCCGGCGGCTTTTCGGAGGGCGGGCGGCGCCGGCCTCCGGCCGCTCACTTGAACCCGTACGCCGCGCGCAGGGCCGCGGCGACGTTGGCCGGGACGAACTTCGTGACGTCGCCGCCGTAGCGGCTGACCTGCTTGACGAGGTGGGAGCTGGTGTAACTGTAGACCTCGTTCGGCATCACGTAGATCGTCTCCACCGCGGGCTGGAGATGGCGGTTCATCAGTGCCATGTTGAACTCGAACTCGAAGTCCGACATCGCGCGCAGGCCGCGGATGATCGCGACCGCGCCCTTTTCCATCGCGAAGTCGACCAGCAGGCCCCGGAAGGTCGTCGCGGTCACGTTCGGGAAGCGCGTGATGTTGGGCCGGATCAGCGCCAGGCGCTCCTCCGCCGGGAACAGCGGGCCCTTGTCGGGGTTGTGCGCCACCGCGACGAGCACCTGGTCGAACAGCTGGGTGGCGCGCCCGAGCACATCGAGGTGGCCGTAGGTGATGGGGTCGAAGGTGCCGGGGTAGATGCAGAGGCTCATGGAGGTCCGGGATGGCCCAGGTGCGGCGGCCGCTCCCGCGCAGGCGGGGGCGCCGGGCCGCCGGTGATTAGAGCAGGGCCGCCGCCGGGGGCAAGAGGGGAAGACGCGCGGCCCGCCCGGCATCTCCGGCCTTGCATGGCGTGCCGCCGCCGGTGCATACCAAGCGCCGTGCCTGCGCCCCGGATGAATCTGCCCAATGTGCTGACGCTGATCCGCATGCCGCTCACCTTCGCCATCGTGGCGCTCATGTACGGCACGTGGCGCTGGGCGGCCTCCCTCGCGTTCTGGCTGTTCATCGTCGCGGCCGTCACCGACTGGCTCGACGGCAAGTTCGCGCGGGAGCGCAACATCGTCTCGGACTTCGGCAAGTTCATGGACGCGCTCTGCGACAAGGTCCTGGTGCTCGGCATCCTGATCGCCATCCTCGATCTCGGCTACCTGCGCCTCCCGGGCGTGCTCGTCATGCTGCTCGTGCTGGTCGTCGTCACCCGCGAGTTCATGATCTCCGGGCTGCGGATGATGGCCGCCGCCCGCGGCGTGGTGATGGCCGCGGAGTGGGGCGGCAAGATCAAGACGATCATCCAGCTGACGGCGCTGGGCTTCCTGCTCGCCGAACCGATGCTGGCCCGCGACTGGGCGCCGGCCAGCCGCTGGCCGCTCGACGGCCTGATCACGGCGGTGCACTGGGTCGGGCTGGGGCTCTTCCTGGTGTCCATGGGGTTCATGCTCTCGTCCATGTGGAGCTATTACCGCAAGTACCGGCACGTGCTGTTCTGAGGCGCGCGCGGCATGAAACTCGCGCAACCGATCTGGCCCCGCTTCCTGCCCTCGAGCCTGGTCCTGGCCCTGGCGACGCTCGGGCCGCTCGGCCGCCGCCGGCACGCGCCGGGGACGTGGGGCTCGGCCGCCGGCCTGCTTTATTTCACCGTGTTCTTCTGGCCGCTGAGCTTCCTGCCCGCCTCCAGCCTCTGGATGGCGCTGCTCAGCCTGCCCGGGCTGTACCTCGCGGTGGCGCTGTGCGGCGAGGCGGAATTCCGCCTCGGCCGGCGCGACCCGCCGGAGGCGATCCTCGACGAGGTGACCGCCATGCCGCTGGTCTTCCTCGGGTGGCGCGGGGTGCTCGACGCGGCCCACCAGCAGCCGTGGGTGGTCTTTCTCGCCGGCTTCGCGCTCTTCCGGCTGTTCGACATCGCCAAGCCGCTCGGCATCCGCCGGCTCCAGGACCTGCCCGGCGGCTGGGGCATCGTGGTTGACGACGTGGCCGCGGCGCTCGCGGCCTGCCTCGTGCTCCACGGCGCCGCCTGGGCTTGGAGGGCGCTGTGAAGGACGCGCTCCGCCGCCTCGGCTGGCGGCTGGGCGACGCGTTCTTTCCGCCGGCCCGGCCGGTGAACGGGTGGGCGCTGGGCGGCCGCGCGGTGACGCTGGCCGTCGTCGCCGCCTACGGCTGGTGGTTCTTCCGCGTGCCGTTGCGCGAGATCGGCGAGGACCCGAAATTCATTCACGGCGTGCTCCTCGTCTTCCACGAGGCCGGGCACGTCATTTTCGGCCTGTTCGGCAACGAGTTCCTCCGCGTGGCCGGCGGCACGCTCGGCCAGCTGCTCCTGCCGCTCGTGCTGCTGGTCGCGTTCCGCTTCACCAACCGCGACGCCTTCGGCGCCGCGCTCTCGGCTTGGCTGCTGGGCGTGAGCCTCGCGGACTGCGCGCCCTACATCAACGACGCCCGCAGTCTCGCCCTCGTCCTGCTCGGCGGCCACACCGGCCGTGAGGTCGAGGGTCACGACTGGGAATACCTGCTCACGCAGCTGAACCTGCTCAATAAGGACGTCTACATCGCGCACTACGTGCTGCTCGCCGCCCGCTGGCTCATGGCGTTGGCGCTGCTCTGGGCGGCGGCCGAGCTTGTCCGCCAGTTCCGCGCGTTGCGCCGCGGGGCGGAGGCGGCGGTCCCGTAAACCAGCCCGGCGCCCGGCCTAGGGCCACGGCGGGGGATCGGGCGGGTCGGGCGCCGGGGTGGACGGCGACCGGCGGAAGATGCGCGTGAGGTTGAGCTCGCCGCGGAGACGGCCGCCGGTGCTGAGCGTGTTGCCGTCGGGCCCGAGGGTGGCGGTGACGGTGAAGCCGGCGACCCACCGGCCGTTCGTGCTCAGGAAGAAGAGCCGCCGCGGCACATCCCAGAGCACGCCGGGGCGGACCACGAGGAAATCGTGGGCGCCCCTGCCGATCAGCCGGGTCGTCGTGCCCGCCACCTCCAGCGTGTAGTGCCAGGGGCCGCGGTCGTAGAGCAGGCCGGGCCGCAGTGTCATCGACTTTCCGTGCGGCTCGTTCCGGCCGTAGTTGCCTGGGGTCGAAGACTTCGACATGAGGTCGATGCTGGCGTTGATGAAGCCGGAGAGCCCCTTGATGTCGTCGACCTTCCGGCCGAGCGTGATGAACGGCGAGAAGTGATTGTGGCCGTCAGTAAGCTCGATCGGCGGGCGGCTGACGGGGTACGTCGCATTGAAGCCCACGCTGGTCTCCCAGACGGGCTTGAGCCATTTGAGCCAGGCGTATTTGGCGCCGAGATCCAGCGCGCTGAAACCCCACCCGGGGTCGCCGTGGCGCAGCCCGAGCGGCAAATAGCTGTCGCCGGTGAAATCGAGCTCGAGGTGATTGTTGACGCCCCAGCGCAGCTCCAGCGGCACGCGGAGATAGCTCTGGTCGATGATGTCGCGGAACCGCGGCTGGAAATCGAGCGTCACCTCGCCGCGCCGCTCGGTCCGGGGCATCTCGAGTTCGAAGATGCCCGGCATCCGGAACAGCGTCGGCTCGCCGGTGCCGTTGGGGTGTGGCGGCGGGCCGGGCAGCGCCGCCGTCTGGGCGCGGGCGGCAACCGCCGGCGCCAGGAGGAGCAGCGTCAGCAGGCCGGCACGCGGTGAAAAAAGCGTCATGAAGTTTGGCTGGATGGGAGCGGACGGGGACTTCCCAGAGACAACGGTTGCGGCCGGCGGTTGCGTTGCCCGCACCGAAACCGGGGAAGGCCCGGCCCGGCGCACCCTACGGCAGGATCTGCAGGTTTGCCATTGGCAGACGCACCAGCAGACCCTGCTGCAGGACGTCGACCGCGATGACCACGCCCCGCGGATTGGCGGGATCGTCGACCACGCCCTCGAGGCCGTGGAGCGGCCCGCCGGCGACCTTGACCCGCGTGCCCCGGCGCAGGAGCGGGTGCAGGCTCAGTTCGAGACCCGAGGCCAGGACCGACCTGACGTCCTCAAGCTGCCGCAACAGGCGCGCTTGGTCGTCCACCCAGATGGCCCGCACCAGCAGGTCCTGCTGGTAGACGCGGTTTTTCCGCTCCGGCGGGATCTCGGCGAACACGTAGCCGGGGAAGAGCGGCTTGGTGAACCGCTTCGTCTGTTCGCGGTACCGCCGCACGCTCGGCACCAGGGCGAGGTAGTGGGAAAACCGCTCGGCGGCGAGCAGGGCGGAGAATTTCTTCTCGCAGCGCGGCTTGGTGTGGCAGGCGAACCAGCGCGGCGCGTCGAAATTGGGCAGGGTCTCGGCCATCGGTCACGCCATCAGCCGGCGCAGCGCCAGCAGGTAGCCGGCCAGGCCGCGGCCGCTGATCATCGCCCGGCAGGCGCCGGCCGTGATCGACCGCCGGCGGAAGGACTCCCGTTTTCGGATGTCGGAGATGTGGACCTCGATGGCCGGCAGGCCGGTCCCGGCGATCGCGTCGCGCAGGGCGACGCTGGTGTGCGTGAGCCCGCCGGGGTTGATGATGACGCCGTCGAACTTCCGGTCGGCGAGCGCCCAGAGTTTGTCGATCAGCGCGCCCTCGTGGTTGGATTGGAAGAATGTCAGCGCCACCCCGAGCCTCCGGCCCTCGGCCCGCAGCATCTGCTCGAGGTCCTGGAGCGTCGCGCGGCCGTAGACGGCCGGCTCGCGGGTGCCGAGGCGGTCGAGGTTGGGTCCGTTGAGCACGGCGATCTTCTTCATGGCAAAGGGTTGGGGGTCACAGAAGCGCGCTGAGGAAGCAGAGGACGGAAGAGCATCCAGGGCAATCCTCTCTGCTCCCTCCGCGTCCTCCTGTAAAGGCTTAGAGCGGATTGTCCGTGGCGATGAACTCCCACGGCACGCGAAACCGCCGCGCCACCTCGGCGGCGAGCGCCCGCACGCCGTGGACCTCGGTGGCGTGGTGGCCGCAGAGGTAGAGGTTGAGCCGGTGCTCTTGCGCGAAATTGAACCATTCCTCGCGCAGCTCGCCGGTGACGAGCGTGTCGACCCCCTCCGGGACCAGTTCGGGCACGGCGTGGTTGCCGCTCCCGCTGCAGAAGGCGACCTGCCGCGGGCGGGCCGCGCCGCACTCGATCGCCACCACGCGCGGATACAGGCGCTCGAGGCGGCGCCGGAGCGCGGTGCGCGGGCCGGCCGCCCGGGCGATCAGGCCGATGGGCTCGCCCTCGTGGATCAGGAAGGTCCGCGCCGGCCGCAGGCCGAGCTGGCGCGCGAGCAGGGCATTGTTCCCGATCCGGGGATGGGCGTCGAGCGGCAGGTGGCTGGAATAGAGCGCGCAGTTGGCTCGCAGGAGCACGGCCAGCTTGCGGTAGACCGGGCCGGTCACGGGCTGCAGGGGCGTCCAGAACAGGCCGTGGTGGACGATGAGAAAATCGATCCCGGCCGCGGCCGCCCGCTCGAACGGCACGAGGCCGGCGTCAACCGCGGCGCCGATCTTCGTCACGCGGCCGTTGTTGGCCACCTGCAGGCCGTTGGCGGCGCCGGGAAAATCCACGAACGCGGCGCGCCGCGTGCGGCGGTCGCACCAGGCGGCCAGGTCGGCGAGATTGGGCATGCCTTGTTGTACCCGGCCGGCCGGCGGGTTGAAGGCGAAAATGCCGGCCGGACCGGTGAGGTCCCGGCCGCTGGCGC
Source organism: Opitutaceae bacterium (assembly GCA_035502155.1). Taxonomy (GTDB): domain Bacteria; phylum Verrucomicrobiota; class Verrucomicrobiia; order Opitutales; family Opitutaceae; genus Fen-1467. Next base: position 19,038 of record DATJUU010000078.1, on the reverse strand, counting down.
GAGTCGGCCTAGGGGCGGCCGCCGCGCAGCCGCTCGATCCATGCCCGGGCCGGGGCAAAATCGGGCCTGAGCCGCGCGGCCGTCTCCAGATGGGCCAGCGCCTCCGGGCGGCGTCCCGGCTGTTCGGAGAGCAGCACACCCAAAGCGTATTGGGCCTCGAACAGCTCGGGATTGATCCGGACGGCCGCCTCGAACTGAGCCAGCGCCTCTGGCGCCCGCTCCGGCAGGCCGAGCAGCGCTTTGCCCAGCTGGTTGTGCGCGTCGGCGGAGTCGGGAGTGAGGCGCAACGCCGCCTCATATTCGGCGATGGCCTCGGGCAAGCGCCCGGGCTGATTCGCCAGGGCGTCGCCCAGGTTGCTGTGGGCCTCGGCAAAGTCGGGATTGAGGCGCGTCGCCGCCTCGAACTCGGCCGTCGCCTCCGGCGCCCGCCCCGGGATCTTGCTCAAGGCGGCGCCGAGGTTGTTGTGCGCCTCGGCCGAGCGGGGCGCCATCCGCACCGCCGCCTCGAATTGGACGACGGCGTCCGGCAGGCGCCCGGGCATCTGGGCCAGGACGACGCCGAGGTTGCTGCGCATTTGCGAGGAGTGGGGATCGAGCCGCACCGCCTCCTCCAAGTGGGCCGCCGCCTCCGGCAGGCGCCCGGGGAGTTTGGCGAGAGCGATGCCCAGGTCATTCTGCATTCCCGCGGATTCCGGGTCGAGGCGCACCGCCGCCTCAAATTGGGCCACGGCTTCCGGCGCCCGCCCCGGACTCTTGAGCAGGGCGGTGCCCAGATTGTCGTGCATGTCCGCCGCCGCGGGCGCCAGTCGCACCGCCTCCTCCAGGTGGCGGATCGCCTCCGGCAGGCGCCCGGGGATTTTCTCCAGGGCGATCGCCAGATTGTTGTGGGCCGGGGCAAACCGGGGATCGAAGCGCAGCGCCGCCTCATACTCGGCGATGGCGTCGGATTCGCGCCCCGGCATCATCGCGAAGGCGTGCCCCAGGTCGTTGTGCGCAATCACATCCCGGGGGTTGATGCGCAGCGCCGCCTCAAAATGGCCGATCGCCTCCGGCAGGCGTCCGAAGATTTTCGACAGGAGGTCGCCCAGATTCGTGTGGGCCATTCCGCAGTCGGGGTTCCGCTCCAGCGTGGCGCGATAGAGGGTGCCGGCATCGCGGTAGATGCCGCACTGGCGCCAGGTCAGCGTGCCCAGCGCCGCCAGCAGCAACCCGGCCGCCGCGGGCGCGAGCCGGCGCCAGGCGCCGGGCAGCCGTCCGGCCGCGAGCGTCAGCCCGGCGGCGCCCAGGACGATGATCGCCAGGCTGGCCTGGTACTGGAAATGGTCGGCGACGTAGGAAAAGATGAACGGGTAGACGTTGAAGAATCCCAGGGCGGGAAAGAGGGTCCCGGCGAAAACCAGGAACCCGGCCAGCCCCGCCGCCGCGGCGCGGGCCCACGGTTCCTGCCGCCGGCGGATCGCCACGATGAGCCCGGCCGCCAGCGCCAGCACCCCCAGCGGGAACAGGTATTGCCACCCCGCGGCCGAATCGACGACCCACCGCGGATAAATGAAGATCAGGTCCGCGGGCCACACCAGCTTGCCCAGATAGAACCAGATCACCCGGCCGGCCAGCAGGCAGCGGTCGAGCCCGCTGAGCGAAAAACTCTCGCCGCGCGCGCCGATGTAAGTTCGCTCCACCCAGGCGGTGAACAGCCCCGCGGTCACGCCGAGGGCCAGCCACGGCAGCAGCGGCCACACGTCCCGGGTCCATTGGAGCCGGCCCCGGCGCCACCAAAAAATCACCAGCAGCGCCGCCGGCAGCGTCGCGGTCACCGTCTTGGTCAGCAACGCCAGCCCAAACAGGCTCGTCGCCAGGACATAACGCGCGGGCCGGCGGTCGTGGTCGAACCGCAGATAAACGAGCGCCGCCGCCAGGTAGAAGACGGTCGAAAGCGTGTTTTTTTGCTCGGAGATCCACGCCACGGACTCCACGCCCACCGGGTGCAGGGCGAAGATGAAGCCCGCCAGCCACGCCCCCGGCAGCGCCAGCCGCCGCACGATCGCCGCGAGCAGGCAGGCCGCCGTCGCGTGCAGCAGGAGGTTCGTCAGATGGTAGCCCACCACCGCGTCGCCCCACAGCCGGTGCTCCACCCAGAATGCGGTGTGCAACAGCGGATAATATTGGTGGGTGGCTCCCAGCTCAAACCAGATGCGCCGCAGGCCGTCCGCCGATTGCAGGTCCGGCGGCGTCACGTGAAAGTTGTCGTCCCAGAGGAATCCGCCGTAGAGCACCGGCAGGTAGGCGACGAGGGTCACGTAGAAAAGCAGTGCGCCCGCCCCGAGGTTGCGCAGCGGCTCCGTCCGGGGTTTCATCGCCGGGAATCCAGGGGCGCGGGCGGCATCGACGGGAAGGGCCATGCTCCGTTGTACCTCGCGCCGCGGCGCGTTGAAGGCCAAAAGGTGGAGTCAGCCGTGCGCCGTCTGGTCGCCGACCGGCATGAAGAGGCTGAAACTCGTGCCGCCGGGGCCGGTGGAGTCGAGTTCGAGCGTCGCGCCGATTTGACGCGCCAGCAGCTGGCTGATGGCGAGCCCGAGCCCGGAGCCGCCGGGCCGCCCGCTGCGGCCGGGCTCAAACAGGTGCTCGCGGATGGCCGCCGGGATGCCCGGACCCTCATCGGCGACCGTCACCGCCACCTGCCCGCCGCTGGCGCCGAAGGTCACCCCGACGCGCCGTCCGGCGTCCGTGGCCTCGATGGCGTTCTGCACCAGGTTGCTGGCGATGAGGCAGAGCAGGCTGCCGCGGTGGCTGTCGAGCGCCGCGGGGAAACCGCCATCGACGCTGAAGACGACGCCTTTCTGCGTCGCGGCGGCGGCGTTGTGCCGGCGGACGATCTCGGCCAGCTCGGCGCCGGTGAGTTCGTAGGCGGCTTGGGTCGAGACGTCGCTCAACAACGCGATGGTCTCGTGAATCATCGCCTGCATGCGCCCGGTGTAGGCGGCGACGGACTCCCAGTCGGCCGCCGCGCCTTCCGCCCCGCGGCCGTCGACGGCGGCGCGCAGGCCGGCCACCGAGCCCTGCAGCCCGTGCAGCAGATGGCTGGTGATCTGCCCGAGCGCCGAGGTCTTGGCGGCGAGGGCGAGCTCGTAGTTGGCGCGCGCCAGGCGCTCGTTGCGTTCCGCGAGCGTGCGCTGGGCGCGGCGGAGCACCCAGGCGGTCGCGGCAAGCACCGCCGCGATCAGCAGCGCGCCGGTGCCGAGGGTGACGGCCGTCTGGCGGTCGATGCGGCGGTCGAGGGCGGCGAGCTCGGCCGCCAGCGAACGGCCGTCGATGTAATACTGGACGAAACCGAGGATTTGGGCCGCGTCCCCGCCGTGCAACGGCAGCAGGACCTCGAGCACCGGGGTGGGGCGGGGCGCGGTGCCCATGCCGGTGAAGTAGCGCTCCAGCGGAAACGCCGGATCGTAGCGGCTGATCGACTCGCCCTTGAGCAGTTGCAGGTACTGTTCGATCGGCAACTCGGCGTAGAGCAGCGAGTCGGGGGCGACGCGCAGGACCCGTCCCTGGGCGTCGTACACCACCATGGCGAGCATGTCCTCCTGCCGGGCGTTTTCCAGCACGGCGGCCAGCATGTCGGCCGGCCCGGCCGACCGCCCGGCGAGGACGGCCTCGCGCGCGGCCAGCTGGCGCTGCGCGATCGGCCGCAGCACCTCGGCGGCGCGGTCGATGATCTGCTGGCGGATTTGCGCCCGCAGCTCGGCGCGCAGCCGGATGACCATGGCGGCGAAAATCGCCACCAGCAGCACCCCGGCGGCGGCGACCGGCAGGGCGAGGCGCGAAAGCCGCGGATTCATGGGCAGGGGTTGGATCGGAAGGCGGTCACGCCGCGGAGGCGTGGCCGCGCTTGCCGGAGGTTGGCCCGTCCGCCCCGGTTTGACAACCCGGCGCGGCCCTCCGCCGGCTCAATTGTCGCCGCCGGCGGGATGGGCGGCAACCTGGCGGAGGTCCGTGGCAAACTCCTGCTGCAAGGCCTCGAGCGATTTGCCGGCCTGGGCGTCGGTGTTCGCCGCCGCGAGCCGGGCGAGCTCGTCGCGGATGGCTTCGCGCTCCCCTGAGAGGGTGGCGATGCGTGTCGCGTTGTCGCGGTTGAAGGCGTCGATGGCCTTTCGGGTGTCCGGTCCCGGCGTGTGCTGTTTGACCAGGACGGTCAGCTCGTCCTGCAGCGCCGCCTTTTCCTGTTCGTAGGCATGAACGCGCCCGGCCAGCGCGGACGGGAGGAAGCCGGTGCCTGCGTCCGCCGGCGCCGCGGCGTCCCGATCGTCGGCGGACAGTTCGCCGGTGAACAGCGCGTGGTCCCGCTGGACCAGGCCCTGCAGATAGGCCGGATTCAGCTGGCGTGCGACCTCGGGCGGCGGCGCGAACGCCTCGGGTGTCGGCCCGCCGGTCGCGCCCGGTCCTTCGGGGGTCAGGGGCGTGCGGAGGAACTGGGTTTGTGGCAGATTCTGGCCGAGGTAGGGCGCGCCGCCGCGGAGCAGTGTTGAAAGGGCCTCATCCATCCCGACGCCGGCGGAGCGCGTGCTCGCCTTCAGCCGCCACGCCAGTTTGGCGGCACCCTGCGCCACCGAGGCGTAATCGTAGGCCGAGACCACCACGAAATAGCGATTGTCCGCGACGAGCTGCAGCAGGTCCCGCTCCGTCACGTCGAGGATCGGGATATGCATCCCCACCGGCTGCCGGCGGTCCAGCAGATCCTGCTCGATCCGCCGGGCGTACGCCAAGGGCGCCACGAGCGCGATGCGCGACAGCAGATTCGGCTGCAGATGAAGGCTGCTGGTGATCTGCATGCTGTCGCGGTTGAGCCGTCCCCAATGATACACCAGCACGAGCGACGGCGCCGTGCCCGCGGTGGCGGGTAGGTAATGCTGCGAGGCCAGCGCCGCCGCCAGCATTTGGGCCATCGCGGACGCGGCCGGGGGCTTTTCCCCGCCGATCGGGTCGCCGGCCTCGATGTAGCCGCCGTCAAGGGCGACGCAATAGGCCGGGTGGTCGGCGGTGGGCTGCGCCGGGGCGAGGCTGGGAACGCCGAATTCCGCCACGACGGCCATGTCCATCTTCCCGCCGACGGTGAAGGCGTGGACGTGGGCTGCCAGGCCCGCCGCGACGACGACGGCGAGCACGCGAGAAGGCAAGGGTGCGTATTTCATGGCTGGATTGGAGAAGATGATGGTTGTGCGGCCGGATGCCGGGGCTCAAGGATGGTCGGGCCCGGCGGGCGGCGGGGAGCCGGCGGCCGGCTGGTGCTGGTCGTGGCGCCACGGCCCCCGCGGGCCGCGCTCGCCGGAGAACTGCCGGTGCTCGCGGCCCGCCAGCCGGCGCACAAAGGGGTCGGCGAGTTCGCGGGCGACGTCGGGCGTTGGCAGGTAAGCCAGGACCCTGGGTTCGCCGATCGTGACTTGGCCCGCGGGCACCTCGGGGGTGGCGACATACTGCGGCTCGTCCAGATTCCGCCCGAAGTAGGGCGCGCCGCTCCGGATCAGCGCCGGCAGGGCCGTGTCCATCGCCACGCCGGCGCTGCGCGTGCTCATCTTGGCCCGCCAGAGCAGCTTCACCTGGTGGTGCGCGACCGCGGCGTAGTCGTAGGCCGACACGATGACGAAATAGCGGTCGTCCCGCGACAGCTCCAGGATGTCGCGTTCGTGGAAGTCGATGAAATAGGGAAACCAGACGGGCGAGTGCGTTTCCCGCATGGTGCGCTCGTCCAGCAGGTCCTGCTGGATCCGGCGGGCGTAGGCGGCGGGGGCGACGAGGGCGATGCGCGCCCGCTGGTTGGGGCCGAGCGACTGGCCGCTGTGGATCTCGATCGAGTTCCGGTTGAGCGCGCCCCAGTGATAGATCAGCAGCACCGTCGGCGGCGCCTGGTCGGTCGCCGGCAGGAAGTGCTGGGGCGCGAGGCCGCGGGCGAGCGCCTGGGCCACGGCGCCGGGCGCCGGCGGGCGCTCGTTGGCGATGGGATCGCCCTCCTCGATGTAGCCGCCGTCGAACGCGGCGTAGTAGACCGGATGGTCCGCGGTCGGGGCGGAGAACTTGTTTTCCGGGCGCGGCTGCTCGGCCACGACAACCAGGTAGATCTTCCGGCTCCAGAAGGACGACCCGCCGTCCGCGGCTCGGACCGGGGCCGGGCCGCCGGCCGCCAGCGCGGCAGCCAAGGCGAGGAACGGGAGGGGTGCGGTTCTCATGGCACGGGCGCGGGCCTCACTGGGCCGCGGGCAGGTCGCCGGTGAACTGTACGTGTTCCTGATGGATCAGGGTGTTGAGGTAGGGCTGGTTCAGCGCCTGGAGAATGTCGGGCGGCGGCGCGGCCACGGGTGCGGCCGGAACGCTGGCGGCGGCCACCAGCGGCGGATTCAAAGCCTGGGTGTCGGCCAGATCGCGGCCGAAAAACGGCGCGCCGCCCTGCAGCAGCGTGGGCACCGCGTCGGCCAGCGCGACGCCGGGGCTGCGCGTGCTGAGCTTGACGCGCCAGAGCAGCTTCGCGTCGCCGCGCGCCACGGAGGCGAAGTCGTAGGCGGAGACGATCACGAAGTAGCGGTCGTCGGCGGCGAATTGGATCAGATCGCGCTCACGCGGGTCGATGATCGGCACGTGCACCATGGCCGGCTGGCGCCGGTCGAGCAGGTCTTCGCTGATGCGCGCCGCGACCTTGGCCGGCGCCACCAGATTGATGCGGGCGGCGAGGTTCGGCTGCAGCTGGAAGACGGTGCGGATCTGCCTCGTGTCGCGCGCCAGCAGGCCCCAGTGATAGACGAGCAGCAGCGAAGGCGGCGTCGGGCCGGCGGCGGCCTGATAGTGCTGGGTGGCGAGGGCTGCGGCGAGGGCCTGGGCGACCTCGGCGGCGGAGGGCGGATGCAGGCCGCCGATGGGATCGCCGGCCTCGATGTAGCCGCCGTCGAAGGCGACATAGGAGGCGGGCTGCGCGGCCGTGGGCAGGGCGGACTGGGCGGAGGCGTCTGTCTGCTCGGCCACCGCGAGCATGTCGAGCTTGCCGGCCCAAGTGTAGGCGCGGGCGTTGGCGGCCAGCGTGAGCGCGAGCAGGGCGCCGAACGCCGGGGAAAGGAGGGAGTTCCTTTTCATGACCAGAGAATGATGACGCTTGATGCTGCCCCTTTGTTCTGCATTTGGCGTGCCGGGCCGGGCCGGACGGTGCGAAGTGCCGGAGGACGGGAAGGATACACTTCGAATGGATTTCGCCGGGGATTCGGACGCGGCGTCGAATCGGGTGGACACAACCATCGGGCCGGTCCGGGGAGAGGCGTTTTGGTGGTGGGCAACCACCGGAGCGGATGCCGCGGCTTCAACCGCCCGGCTTCCGCTTGGCCAGCCGGTAACGGACGAACTCGCGGGTGACGCCGAGTCGGCGCGCGGCGGCGGAGACGTTCCCCTTGGTGTCGCGGAGCGCCTCATCGACCAGCTCATCGATCACCGCATCGACCGCGAAGCCGGACCCGGGAAGGCGCCACGCGGGGTTGCGCCAGCCGCCGGCGGCCGGGGCCGCCGGGTCGCCGAGGTGCGCGAAATCCAGCGGCGCGCCGCCGCTGAAGATCACCGCGCGCTCGATCTCGTTCGCCAGTTCGCGCACGTTTCCGCGCCACGGTTGCGCGAGCAGGCGGCGCTCGCCCTCGGGCGCGATCGCGAGGCCGGACAGGCGGTGGCGCGCGGCGGTGCGCGCGAGCAGGTGGCGCGCGAGCTCGAGGACGTCCGTGCCGCGTTCACGCAGGGGCGGCAGCGTCAGCCGCAGCAGATTGAGACGGTGGTACAGGTCCTCGCGGAATGCCCCGCGGCCGACGAGCCCGGCCAGCGGCTGGTTGCTGGCGGCGATGAGCCGGACATCGACGGCGATCTCGCGCGTGCCGCCGAGCCGGCGGATCGAGCCCTCCTCGACGGCGGCGAGCACCTTGGCCTGCGTGCCGGGCGCGAGCAGCCCGATCTCATCGAGGAAGAGCGTGCCGCCGTCGGCCGCCTCGAACAGGCCGATGCGGGCCTGTTTTGCGTCGGTGAACGCGCCGCGCTCGTGGCCGAAGAGCTCGGACTCCGCCAGGGTCTCGGGCAGCGCCGCGCAGTTGAGAGGGATGAACGGGCGGCCGGCGCGCGGGCCCTGGCGATAGAGCCAGCGGGCGAGCAGGTTCTTGCCCGTGCCGGTCTCGCCCTCGATCAGGACCGGCGGCAGCCCGTGCTTCAGCCGGCGGTCCGCGGCGAGGATCTGGTCGAGCTGGCCGCGCACCGCCTCGAGGCTGCGGCCGAAGAAGATCTGGTCCGCCTCGCCGGCGGCCTCCGCCGCGCGGTGCTCCTCGCGCCGGGCGGAGCCGCGGGCGTGCTGGCAGCGCAGGAAGGCCAGCGGCAGCTCCTCCGGCTCGAACGGCTTCGCGAGGTAGTCGCCCGCGCCGAGGCGCATCGCCTCGACCGCCCCGGCCACGCCGCCGAAGGCGGTCATGACCACGACGCCGGTGTTTTCGGAAAACGCGCCCTCGCGCAGCAGCTCCAGCGCCTCGCCGTCGGGCAGGTGCAGGTCGACGAGCGCGAAGTCGAAGCGCAGGTCGCGCAGCAGCCGGCGCGCCTCGGCCAGGGTGGCGGCCTCGGCGACGGCGCCGCCGAGGCGGCCCAGGTGGGCGGCGAGGCGCTTCCGCAGGGGAGCATCGTCCTCGAGGAGCAAAATCTCGCAGCCGGGTGGAAGCGCGGATTCGTCAGGCATCGCCGCCTCGTACTGCGCGCCAATCGGGGGGGATTTCAACCCCAAATCCGACGTCCCGCGAGTCAACGCCCCCGGCGGAGTTTTCGCACGAGAAAGAGTTCGGCGTGATAGCGCCCGCCCACGAACAAGGCGGCTTCCTCGCGGCCATAGACTGTGAAGCCCGCAGCCTCGTAGAGCCGCCGGGCGGCGAGGTTCGAATCCACGACTGCGAGCCGGACCTGCCGCAGTCCGCGGAGCTGGCGGGCCGTCGCGAGCGCGCGTTCGACCAGGGCCCGGCCGATGCCGGAGCGGCGCGCGGGGCGCTCGACATACATGCCGTAGATGGCGGCCTTGTGCTTCTCCTTGGCCCGGGTTTCCCGGACCAGGCTCAAGACACCGACGAGCCGCCCGGCGTCGAAAGCCCCGAATGTCCACGTGGCCGGCGTCTGCTCCAGGCGGTTGACGAACGCCGACCGCGGTCGCTTCGCCTCCTCGGCATAGGAGCTGCCGAATGCCGCGGGACATTCCCGCAGGCCGTGGAGACGGATGCGGCGGTAAGCGGAAACATCGGCAGGGGATAGCCGGCGGATCGTCATGAGTGCGCGGCACAAATTCGACTGGGCGTTCGAAATCGGCACAAGCGCGGATTTCATCTGGCCGCGCGCATCACGTCGGGTCGTTTTCGGCGCTCGACCTGCGGAGGCCAAAGTCCGAAGGTCGGCGCATGGTGAACATCCTCTTTCTCGGCGACATCGTCGGCCGGCCCGGCCGCGAGTTCATCGCCGAGCGCCTGCCGCGCCTGCGGTCCGACCTCAGGGCCGACTTCGTCATCGCCAACGGTGAGAATGCCGCCGCCGGCGCCGGCCTCACCGCCGCGCTTGCGCGGCCGCTGCTCGGGGTCGGGATCGACGCCCTCACCCTCGGCGACCACCTCTGGGACCAGAAGGGATTCGAGACGGAGATCGGCGAGCTGGAGCGCGTGTGCCGCCCGGCCAACCTGCCCGCCTCCTGCCCGGGCCGCGATCACCTGATCCTGGAGAAGGACGGCTTCCGGCTGGCGGTGTTCACCGTGCTCGGCCGGCAGTACCTCGCGCTCAAGTCGGAGTGCCCGTTCCAGACCAGCGACCGGATGCTGAAACTGCTCGCGGGCCGGGCCGACGCCGTCTTCGTCGAGGTCCACGCCGAGGCCACGTCGGAAAAGCAGGGGCTGGGCTGGTACCTCGACGGCCGCGTCGCGGCGGTGGTCGGGACGCACACGCACGTGCCGACGGCCGACGCGACGGTGCTGCCAAAGGGCACCGCGTTCCTGTGCGACGCCGGGATGACCGGGCCGTATGCGAGCGTGCTCGGGCGGCTGATCGATCCGATCGTGGCGCGTTTCATCGACGGCATGCCCCGCCGGGCGCCCGTGGCCGAGGGCGACGTGCGGATTTCCGGCGTGCTGGTCGAATTCGATCCGGCGGCGAAGCGCGCGGTGCGGTGCGAGCTGGTGACGGTGCGGAAGGCGTAGGGACGCCGGCCGTCCCTTGGCCTCAGCTCTTCGCCACGCCGGCCTCGTCGTAGAGGCCGAGATGCCGGTAGCGCTCGAAGCGTTGGTCGAGCAGCTGCTCGAGCGGGAGTTGGCGCAAGGTGGCGAGGTGTTTCTGCACGGCGGTCTTGACGCCCGTCGCGGCGGCGGCCGGATCGTTGTGCGCGCCGCCGGGCGGCTCCGGAATGACTTCCTCCACCACCCCGAGCGCCGCCAGATTGCGGGCGTCGGGCTTGAGGGCCTCGGCCGCCCGTTCGGCCGCCGCGGCATCCTTCCACAGGATCGCGGCGCAGCCCTCGGGCGTGATCACCGAGTAATAGCTGTTCTCCAGCATGAGCACGCGGTCGGTGACGCCGATGCCGAGCGCGCCGCCGGAGCCGCCCTCGCCGATGACGACCGCGATGGTCGGCACCCGGAGCAGGGCCATCTCGCGCAGGTTGGTCGCGATGGCCTCGGCCACGTGGCGCTCCTCGGCGCCGATGCCGGGGAAGGCGCCAGGCGTGTCGATGAAGCAGATGACGGGCAGCGCGAATTTCTCCGCGGTCTTCATCAGCCGCAGCGCCTTGCGGTAGCCCTCGGGGTGGGCCATGCCGAAGTTGCGCGCAATCTTCTCCTTCGTTTCGCGCCCCTTCTGCTGGCCGAGCACCATCACCGCCTCGCCGTCGAGAAACGCGGTGCCGCCGACGAGCGCGAGGTCGTCGTGGAACAGCCGGTCGCCGTGCAGCTCCTGGAAGCCCGTGAACAGCGCCGTGATGTAGTCCAGGGTGTAGGGCCGCTTGGGATGGCGGGCGATCTGCACCCGCTGCCAGGGCGTGAGGTTGGAGTAGATCTCCTGTCGCATGGCCGCGAGCTTTTGCTCGATGGCGGCGACCTCCTTGGCCAGGTCGACGTGGTTCTCCAGCGACTGCTGGTGCAGCTGGTCCAGCTGCTTTTCGAGGTCCCGCAGGGGCTTTTCAAACTCCAGCGAGTAGGCGGCGGCTTTGGCCATGCGGGGGAGGCTACCGACAGAACGGAAAGGGTGTCAACCGACCCGAGGGGCGGCGGATTTTTTCCTTGTCGCGCGCCGCCGGCCGCCGGGGCGGGCAGCAAAAAAGGACGGCCGCGGGGGCCGTCCTCGGGAGTCACCGCGCGGCGGCGCGGCCTATTGCTGCAGGTCCGCCTCGATGTTGATCGTCACGGGAATGTCGTCGCCGAGCATGCCGGCGTAGCGCGTGATGCCGAAGTCATTCCGGTTGAGCGTGGTCGTGGCCTCCCAGCCGGAGATCAACGCGCCGCGCATGCCGGGGCCGAAGCCGAGCGACTTCACCTTCAGCGTCACCTCCTTGGTCACGCCGTGGATCGCGAGGTCGCCGACGACGTCGAACGAGCCGTCCGCGGCCTTTTTCCAGGACTTGCTCTTGAAGGTGATGGCGGGGAATTTCGCCGCGTCGAAGAAGTGGTCGCTGCGCAGGTCGTTGTCGCGCTTCTCCACGCGGGTGTCGACGCTCGGCACCTCGATCGTCGCCTCGACGCTGCTGTGCTCGAGGTTCTCGCGGTCGACCGTGATCAGGCCGGAGAACTTGGTGAAGACGCCGGGGACGTTCGTGAAGAAGTGGCGGACGGTGAATCCGACCGTGGAGTGGACGGGGTCGATCTTGTAGGTTTCGACGGCGGCGCGCGCCGGAAGGAGCAGGCCGAGGCCGAGGGTGCCGAGGCCGAGCACGGGGAGCAGGCGTTTCATGGTGGGTGAACGGGGCTTTGCGGTGGCGGGGATGAAGTGGGGGAAGGCTGCTCATTTATCGCAGTTGCCCCAAAATGCAAACGGGCCAGACGGTGCCGATCTGGCTCGACGGAGGCGGCGAACTCCGGTCGGATAAAGATTTCCTTCAACCCGATCCCCCGCGATGGGTGCCGTCCGCGATCTCATTCTCTCCTCGCCGCACCGCCTGGCGGTGCCGATCCTCTCGTACCCCGCGGCGCCGCTGACCGGGCACACGGTGCGCGACCTGGTGACCGACGCCGCGGCGCAGGTGGCGGTGCAGCAGGCGCTCCGGGAGCGATATGATCTCGCGTTCGTGCTCACGCCCATGGACCTGAGCGTGGAGGGGGAGGAGTTCGGCGCGCCGGTCCGGATGGCCGACCACGAGATTCCGGCGGTGAGCGAACGGCTCGTGACTGACGAGGCGGCGGTCGACCGGCTGGCGGTGCCCCGGGTGGGCGCGGGCCGGACCGCGGTCTATCTCGAGGCGGTGCGCCGGCTGGCCGCGCTGCCGGGGCGCCCGCCGGTGCTGGCGGGCATGATCGGGCCGTTCTCGCTCGCGGCCCGGCTGTTCGGGGTGGGCGAGGCGCTCACGGAAACCATCGAGCGCCCGGCGATGCTCCACGCCCTGATCGCCAAGGCGGCGGCGTTCCTGACCGCCTATGGGGCGGCGTTGAAGCAGGCGGGCGCCGCGGGCGTGATCATCGCCGAGCCGACGGCCGGCCTGATCTCGCCGCGCGCCTCGGCCGAGTTCTCCTCCGCCTACCTGCGCCCGCTGGTCGCCGCGGTGGCGGACGGCCGCTTCGAGGTGATCCTGCACAACTGCGGCGCGCGCCTGGCCCATCTGGCGGCCACGCTCGAGGCCGGCACCGCGATCTGCCATTTTGGCCGGCCGATGGACCTGGCGGCGGCGCTGCCGCGCGTGCCGGCCGGGGTGGTGCTCGGCGGCAACCTCGACCCCGCGGAGGTGTTCGTGCAGGCGACGCCCGACGGCGTGCGGCAGCGGGTGACGGCGCTGCTGGCGGCGGTGCGGGGCCGGCGCGAATTCTTCCTCTCGTCGGGCTGCGACGTGCCGCCCGACGCGCCGCTGGCGAACATTGACGCGTTCTTCGCCGCGGTGCGGGACTTCAATGCCGCCGGCTGACGGCGGGCGGGCCCGATGAATATCCGGGAACGGATCGACGCCTTCTGGTCGGGTGAGCGGCCCGACCAGATTCCCTACACGATCTACTGGAACGAGTGGCGCCACACTGCCGCGGATCCCGCGTGGGAGTCGCTGTACGCCCAGGGCTTGGGCGTGACGTGGTACCTGCGCACCTTCGCCACCACCTACCGGGGCGTCGAGCGCGTCGAGGAAACCTGCGAGGAGGCGGGCCGGCCGATGCGGCGGGTGACGTGGCGCACGCCGGTGGGCGATGCCCACGCCACCTGGGAGGACGGCTGGAACCGGAAGTATTTTCTCGAAACGCCGGCCGACTACCGGGTCCTGACCTACGTGGCGGAGCACACCGAATTCGCGCCGCGGTACGAGGCTTATGCGGCCGAGGCGGCGGCGCTGCCGCCCTGGGGCATCGCGATCCCGGAGCTGTGGCGGACGCCGCTGCAGCAGATGCTGGTCGATTTCGCCGGGGTGGAGAACTTCTGCTGGCACCTCGGCGAGTACGGAGACGAGGTGCGGCGCCTCTACGCGGCGCTGCTGGCCAACTTCCGGCGCATCGTGGATCTCGTGGCGGCCGGGCCGGGCCGCTACCTGTCCAATCTGGAGAACTTCACCGCCGAGACGCTCGGCCCGCGGCGCTTCCAGGAGTTTCTGCTGCCGGTGTACGAGGAGTTCTTCCCGCAGCTGCACGCGGCCGGCAAAATCATCGGATGCCACTACGACGGCCGTCTGGCCAACTGCCGGCGGCTGATCGCGGGCGCGCCGATCGACCTTATCGAATCGCTGACTCCGCCGCCGGAGGGCGATCTCACGCTGGCCCAGGCGCGCGCGGCCTGGCCCGAGAAGCTGTTCTGGTCGAATCTCAACGTCGGCTGCTACGAGCTGCCGGCGGCGGAACTGCGGGAGCTGGTGCTGCGGCGGGTCGCCGAGGGCGCACCCGACGGGCGGCGGCTCGCCTTCGAGGTGTCGGAGCAATACCCGGCCAACTGGAAGCGATCGCTGCCGGTGGTGCTGGCCGCGCTGCAGGAGACGCGGGCCTGACGGCGCGGCGGTCGGTTGGGCTTACAGGATCAGCATCGCGTCGCCGTAGCTGAAGAACCGGTATTCCCGGGCGACGGCCTCGGCATAGATCTCCCTGATCCAGGAGATGCCGTCGGTCGAGCCGGGGGCGAGGAAGGCGGCGACGAGGCAGAGCAGGGTGGAGCGCGGCTGGTGAAAATTGGTGATGAGCGCGTCGACGCCGCGGAACGCGCGCGGCGGATGGATGAACAGCTCCGTCTCGGCGACCGCGGCGGCGGCCTGGGGTGCGGCGTGGCGGCCGAGGAAATCCTCCAGCGTGCGCACCGCGGTGGTGCCGACGGCGATCCGGCGCCCGCCCACCGGCGCGAAGAGCAGCCGCTGGGTTTCCGCGGGCAGTTCGTAGGTTTCGCGATGCACCGCGTGCGCCTCGATGGTCTCGGTCGTGATCGGCCGGAAGGTGCCGAGGCCGACGTGGAGCGTGAGATCGGCCGTGCGCACGCCGGCGGCGGCCAGACGTGCCAGCAGCTCCGGCGTGAAATGCAGGCCGGCCGTCGGCGCGGCAACCGCGACCTGGCGGGCGCGGTCGGCGTAAACGGTCTGGTACCGCTCCAGGTCGAGCCGCCGCTCGCTGGCGAGATGGCGCGGATGAATGTAGGGCGGCAGCGGCATTTCGCCGATGCGGTTGGCGACGGCGGCGATCAGCTGGCCATCCGGGGTTGCGAACGCCACCCGGGCCGTGCCGTCATCGGCCTTTGCCACCACGGTGCCGGTGAAGGCGCCCTCGCGCCCAAAGGTGGCGCCGGGCGGCAGCCGGCGGCCCGGCCGCAGCAGGCACCACCACTCGTCGCCGGCGCCGGCGGGGCGCAGGAGCAGGCATTCGACCCGGCCGCCGCTCGGCCGCCGGCCAAACAGGCGTGCCGGCAGCACGGCGGCCGTGTTGCGGAACAGGAGGTCGCCCGCGCGCAGGAATGCCGGCAGCTCGCTGAAGACGTGGTGCGCCACGGAGCGGGCCCGGCGGTCGACGACCAGAAGTCGCGACTCGTCGCGGCGCGCCGCCGGCGTCTGGGCGATCAGGCGTTCGGGCAGGTCGTAGTCAAACAGGTCGGTGCGGAGGGACACGGGCGGCGAATCAGGAACGCAGCATGGGGGGAATGCGCACCTCCGCCAAGCCTTCCGCCGTCGCCCGTTCGCATTTGCGCCGGGCTTTGGCGGTAAAGCCGGCGCGCTGGCCGGCTGGCGTAGCATCCGCATCCGAGGGTGCTGCCCGCCTTCGCCAAGGCTTCGGCGCGGCAGTTTTTCGCCTGCGGCGAAAAACTGGAGCCGAGCACTGGATTCGAACCAGCGACCTGCTGTTTACGAAACAGCCGCTCTAACCAGCTGAGCTAGCTCGGCGCAAGCGAAGCGTGGGATTTCGGGTTTTGAATTGGCCGAGGCAAGCTTAATAGCGGCGCCGCGGCCCACGGCAACGGCTGGTTCGGCGCTCTTCTGCGCCCGGAAAATGGCGGTGACTCCCGGCGCGATGGCCGGCTTCGCGCTGCGCCGGAGTGTGACAGTTCGCAGGACAGCGTGCAGGCGGGTGAGACATGAGTGTGCCACGGTGGCTTTGAGGGGCGCCGGCCGGTTGGCGCTGAAAATGGCTTGAATTTTTTTTAACGGCTGGCAACCAATAACTTGAACAGTCAACCGCCACCGGGGCACGGGCACTGCTTGGAGGAGGGCATGAGCCATATTCTCGGTATCGACCTGGGCACCACCAATTCGTGCATGGCGGTCATGGAGGGTGGTGAGCCGGTCGTGGTCCCGAATGCCGAAGGGGCGCGGACGACGCCGTCCGTGGTGGCGTTCACCAAGACCGGCGAGCGGCTGGTCGGCCAGGCCGCGAAGCGCCAGGCAATCACCAATCCGAAGAACACCGTTTTCTCCGCCAAGCGTCTGATCGGCCGCAAATTCACCGAGGTCCGCGAGGAGGCGAAGAATTTCCCGTTTAAAGTCGCCGAGGGCAAGAACGGCGACGCCTACATCGAGGTCCAGACGGAGGGCAAGACGGAGCAGTTCGCCCCGCAGCAGATTTCCGCGATGGTCCTCGCCAAGATGCGCGCCGACGCCGAGGCCTACCTCGGCGAGAAGATCACGCAGGCGGTCATCACGGTGCCGGCCTATTTCAACGACGCCCAGCGCCAGGCCACCAAGGACGCCGGCCGCATCGCCGGCCTCGAGGTCCTGCGCATCATCAACGAGCCCACCGCCGCCTCGCTCGCCTACGGCCTCGACAAGAAGAAGGACGAGAAGATCTCGGTCTACGACCTCGGCGGCGGCACCTTCGACGTCTCCATCCTCGAGATCGGCGACGGCGTGTTCGAGGTGAAGGCCACCAACGGCGACACCCACCTCGGCGGCGACAATTGGGACGACGCCATCATTGGCTGGCTCGTGGACAACTTCAAAAAGGAGAACGGCATCGACCTGCACAAGGATCCGATGGCGCTCCAGCGCCTCAAGGAGGAGTCCGAGAAGGCGAAGATCGCCCTCTCCTCGGCGCAGTCGGTCGACATCAACCTGCCGTTCATCACCGCGGACGCCTCCGGCCCGAAGCACCTCAACGTCACGCTCACCCGGGCCAAGATGGAGCAGATCTGCGACGCGCTCTTCGAACGCTGCATCCAGCCGTTCAAGAACTGCCTCAAGGACGCCGGCATGACGGCGGCCGACATCAACGAGCTCGTGCTCGTCGGCGGCATGACCCGCATGCCCAAGGTCGTCGAGATCGCCAAGGGCCTCGGCGGCAAGCAGCCGCACCAGGGCGTGAACCCCGACGAGGTCGTCGCCGTGGGCGCCGCCATCCAGGCCGGCGTGCTCAAGGGCGAGGTGCGCGACGTGCTCCTGCTCGACGTCACGCCGCTCACGCTCGCGATCGAGACCTTCGGCGGCGTGGCCACGCCCATGATCCCGCGCAACACCACGATCCCGACCAAGAAGTCGCAGGTGTTCTCCACCGCGAGCGACAACCAGCCCTCGGTCGAGGTCGTCGTCACCCAGGGCGAGCGGCCGATGTCGCGCGACAACAAGGTGCTGGGCACCTTCCGCCTCGACGGCATCCCGCCGGCGCCGCGCGGCGCCCCGCAGATCGAAGTCACCTTCGACATCGACGCCAACGGCATCCTCCACGTCACGGCCAAGGACCAGGGCACCGGCCGGGAACAGAAGATCACCATCCAGGGCTCGTCCGGCCTGTCCAAGGACGAGGTCGACAAGATGACCCGCGAGGCCGAGTCCCACGCCGACGAGGACAAGAACCGCCGCGAGCAGATCGAGTCCCGCAACCAGCTCGATTCGATCATCTATCAGCTCGAAAAGACCATCAAGGAGACCGGTGACAAGCTGCCGGCCGACGTGAAGTCCAAACTCGAGGCCGGCGTGGCCGACGCGAAGAAGGAGCTCGTGAGCGACGACGTCGCCCGCATGCGCGCGGCCGTCGAAAAGCTCTCCAAGCTCGGCGGCGAGATCTACGCCCATGCCCAGCAGGCGGCCCAGGCCGCCGGCGCCGGCGCGGCCGCCGGGGGCGGCGGGCCCCAGGCCGAGGCCAAGCAGAAGGACGGCGGCAAGGGCAAAGTGGTCGACGCCGACTTCGAGGTGGTCGACGACAACAACAAGACCTGAACTTTCATTTCGCGGCCCGCGCCGGCCTGTCCGACGCGGGTCGCCCGCACTATCGAACTCTCAACTCAAACCCAAACCACAACCCAACCATCATGGCTAACGTCAAAATCAAGCCCATCGGTGATCGTGTTCTCGTCGAACACATCGAGGAAAAAGAGCAGGTCCGCGGAGGCATCATCATCCCGGACAGCGCGAAGGAAAAGCCCCAGGAGGCCAAGGTCATTGCCCTTGGCACCGGAAAGCGGGAAGAGGACGGCAAGCTCCGTCCCTTCGAAGTAAAGGTCGGCGACCGCGTGCTGATCAGCAAGTACGGCGGCACCGAAGTGAAGATCGACGAGAAGAAATTCACGCTCGTGCGCGAGGACGACATCCTCGGCGTGCTCACCTGAGCGCCCGTCTTCGTCCTTAACCCAGAACCCAGAACCCTGAACCTTTAATCCTATGCCCGCCAAACAACTCATTTTCGAAGATGCCGCCCGCCAGAAGATCCTGCGCGGCGTGGAGATTCTCTCGCGCGCCGTCAAGGCGACGCTGGGGCCCAAGGGCCGCAATGTCGTCATCGACAAGAAATTCGGCTCACCGACCGTCACCAAGGACGGCGTGACCGTCGCCAAGGAGGTCGAGCTGCCCGATCCCTATGAGAACATGGGCGCCCAGATGGTGAAGGAGGTCGCTTCCAAGACCTCGGACACCGCGGGCGACGGCACGACCACCGCCACGGTGCTCGCCGAGTCCATCTACAAGGAGGGCCTGAAGAACGTCACCGCCGGGTCCAACCCGATCTACCTCAAGCGCGGCATCGACAAGGCCGTCGAGGCCGCGGTCGAGGATCTGAAGAAGATCTCCAAGAAGGTCTCCGACCGCGAGGAGATCCGCCAGGTGGCCGCCGTGTCGGCCAACTGGGACTTCGAGATCGCCGACAAGATCGCCGACGCCATGGACAAGGTCGGCAAGGACGGCACCATCACGGTGGAGGAGGCCAAGTCGATCGAGACCACCCTCGACGTCGTCGAGGGCATGCAGTTCGACAAGGGCTACCTTTCGCCCTACTTCGTGACCAACGCCGAGGGCATGGAGGCCGTCCTCGAGGACGCCTACGTGCTGATCCACGAGAAGAAGATCACGGTCCTCAACGATCTGCTGCCCCTGCTGCAGACCGTGGCCAAGAGCGGCAAGCCGCTCCTGATCATCGCCGAGGAGGTCGAGGGCGAGGCGCTGGCCGCGCTCGTCGT